>NZ_QTLM01000009.1:15515-154171 GCF_003602695.1 Bacteroides sp. AM07-18 | reverse complement strand
AACCGACTAGTGACCAAAAAATTTTTAGTGGACACTAGTGAGTCTTTGTATTAATAACAAAGGAAGTGAATAAAGTTCAAACAAATGTACTTTTGGACATAAAAAATCTTATTCTACTCCTACAAAAAAACAAGGGATATGTTTGCAAACATATCCCTTGTGCTATACTTAAATGCTAGTGTACTCACATTTGGAGGCTATAATATCTCATTGCCTCCATCCAATTCTTACCAGCTGCGGTAAGAATGTGCTTAAATGAATTTGCAATCTTCTTTTTCATAATCTTAAAAAATTAAACTAATACCTGAAAACTAAAATTCAATACTTCACGAAAGGGGGGGAATGCTTAAAGCATTACGTAACCCCAAATGTTCTTATCGGCTTCGCCGACATGCTTAAAAAAACTCTTTAACATTTTCATTTTGTTATCCTCCTAAAATCAATCTTGTTATCCTTAAAAAATCTACTAGTTTTCTATTGTTTTCATGTTTTACAACACAAAAATAGAGCCTTTGTTCAAGATAACAAGCAAAAAACGGATAGAAAACATGTTTTATAACACATTTCTTGACTTAGGTCAATTTTTAGGGAGAAAGTGCAAGGATATTGACATACCATTGTAATAAGTCTGGGACATTCTGGCAGAAAGGGGACAAACTGTCACAGACAAAAAAGGCAGGATACTTAATAAAGCACCCTGCCCCTATTCATTACATAAAGTATTCTCTACTTTTCAGGAGTCTGCTCCAATGTAGCCACCAAGAAATCATAGAACTTGGAAACAGTAGGAATTAACGCACGCTCGTCCGGTGAATGCGGAGAACGCAAAGTGGGACCGAAAGAAATCATATCGAGTCCTGGACAATTGGCACCAATAATACCGCATTCCAGACCTGCGTGAATAACCTTCACGGCAGGTTCCACACCAAACTGCTGCTTATAGGACAGCTTCATGGCATGCAGTATAGGAGAATCCACATTAGGCTGCCATCCGGAATAGCCACCACTCAATTCCACCTTCATACCTGCCATAGCGAAACAAGCTGTCAGGCTGTCTGCCAGGAAATCCTTCATCGTATCGCAAGAACTACGCGCCAAAATACGAACTTCGGCCTTACCGTCTGCAATGATTACGATAGCCAAATTGGAGGAAGTTTCTACAGTATCGGGAACAGTAGGAATCATACGCATCACACCATTCTGGCAAGCCATCAACACGTTAATCATATTATCCTGGATTTCTGAAGGAACAACGGCAGTGGGTAGAGTTACCTCTTCTATACTCAGGGTAATACCACTTTCAATCGGAGCATATTCGTCATTCAGTTGTGCCTCGTATTCCTTCATATAATCTTCCAAACCGTCCATATCCTCAAGATTGAACACCAATACTGCATGTGCTTCGCGAGGGATAGCATTACGCATATTACCACCTTCAAAACTTGCCAGCTGGGAGTCAAACTCAATCAGCAAATCATGTACGATGCGTGCCAGCAATTTATTGGCATTACCGCGCCCTTCATTGATTTCCAAACCGGAGTGACCGCCACGCAAACCTTTCAGCGTAATCTTACGAGCAACGAAATCGGCCATAGGCGTCTCCTCCTTATATTCCAAAGTAGCAGTAATATCAAGACCACCGGCACAGCCGATATAGAGTTCGCCTTCGTCCTCAGAATCAAGGTTCAGCAGAATTTCCCCTTGCATAGTTCCGGGTTTCAAACCGAATGCACCATACATTCCCGTTTCTTCATCCTTGGTTATCAGAGCTTCCAATGGGCCATGCTTCAAGTTATTATCTTCGAGCACCGCCATAATGGCAGCTACTCCCAAACCATTATCTGCTCCCAGCGTGGTTCCTTTGGCTTTCACCCAATCACCCTCAACATAGGTTTCAATGGGATCTGTTGTAAAATCGTGAATAGTATCGTTGTTCTTCTGAGGCACCATGTCCATATGCGCCTGAAGGATGATGCCTTTGCGATTTTCCATACCCGGAGTGGCAGGCTTACGAATAATAACATTGCCGACCTCGTCGACAAATGATTCCAACCCCAAGCCTTTTCCAAAATCAATAAGGAATTTGGTAATCTTCTCCATATGTCCTGACGGACGGGGAATCTGGGTCAGTGAATAAAAGTGCTTCCATACATTCTGTGGAGCTAACTGTAAGATTGTACTCATAATTCTAAAAAGTTAGTTTTCGCAAATATAACGGTTTATTCCCGGAAAGTACAATAAACCGGGATTTTTCTAAAGTACTAAATCATCAGCTATCTTAAACATGGCTTTTACATCTTCACATATTGCGATAGAACATCTGCACCTAATATAGCTACCATATTTAGGAATTTCTCCCACTTCTATATCCAAGCAACAATATCGTTTAAAGAAACCAATCTTCCAACAACCTTTAGGCTTCAGTACTTATAAGGAAGTACTGAAGTACTTGCAAAGAAGTATTACAGTACTTTTAAAGGAGTACTCTCTATAAGTACTGTCTCTGTCCTCTAACACAAGAAGTGACAATATAGGAACCCACCACAAGAAACGTCTATTTCTTTGCCCTATTCGCCAATGCCAGGTGCAACGACCCGTAGATGCCTAACACTATCACCAGCAACGTCTGTATGCCATGCACTATCAGAGCAAATATACCCGCATCCGTAGCATTTACCCCATAAAGCATCATCATAGTGATGACAGCAAAGTGCCAGGGTCCTGCCCCGTTGGGCGTGGGAACAATGACTGCAAACGTTCCGCCGACAAACATCACCAGCCCGGCAAGGAAACTAAGGTGCTCCGTAAACTGGAAGCAATAGAAAGTTATATAGAAATGATAGAAATAGCATAGCCAAATAAGTAAAGTGTAAAGAACAAACAAAGGCACATTCTTCACATTCTTAAGCGACATCACACCTTCCCATATATTCAAGACTACTCCCTTTACCTTTTCAAAAAAAGAAAGCATACGCAACAGAAAATAGAGAAGTACCAAAACACCAATAATAGAAAAAAGAGCCACATAAAACCAAGGGGAAGTCACAAGATGCACCAGCGAAGGAATCTTGGTGCCCGTCTCCTCGAAAAAACGGAAAAAGACAGGCATCTGCGCCAAAAAAGTAATCCCCGTAATCAGCAGAATGCAAAGCGTATCTACCAACCGCTCCGTCACCACCGTCCCCAGGGACTTTGCAAAGGAAACATTATCATATTTGGCAAGTACTCCACAACGCGAAACCTCTCCCACACGGGGCAGTACCAGATTGGTGGCATAAGATACAAAAATGGCATCAACGCAATCGCTTGTTTTGGGATGAGCATCCAGCGGCTCCAAAGTCTGCTTCCAACGCCAGCCTCGTAACACATGGCTCATCACACCGAAGAACAAGGACAACAACATCCACCACCAGTTCGTCTGATGAAGGAGAACTTCTTCTGCCTTTGAAAAGTCAAAATCACGATATACCCAATAGAGGATAAAACCACCCAATAAAATGGGTAAGATGATTTTCAACGTCTTTTTTAGCAGCTTATTCATACGATATTCCCAAATTCTTCATTCTTCATTCTTCATTCTTCATTGAAAAGAACTACCTTTGCTCCGTGTAAAGATAGGTTGTTGTTCACACTACAGCCTACGTTTACGGAGCAAAAGTAATGATTTAGTTGATACATGAGAGTAGTTAAACCTAAAAAGTTTCTCGGGCAACACTTCCTGAAAGACCTGAAAGTGGCACAAGACATTGCCGACACGGTAGATGTCTGTCCCGAAATTCCCATCCTCGAAGTTGGTCCGGGAATGGGAGTACTGACCCAGTTTCTTCTGCCCAAAGAACGCAACGTCAAAGTAGTAGAACTGGACTACGAGTCAGTGGCCTACCTACGGGAAGCCTATCCGCAACTGGAAGACAACATTATTGAGGACGACTTCCTCAAAATGAACCTGCAACGGTTGTTTGGCGGGCAACCTTTTGTGCTGACGGGAAACTATCCTTATAATATCTCCAGCCAGATATTCTTCAAAATGCTGGAATATAAGGATCTGATTCCCTGCTGTACGGGTATGATACAAAAGGAAGTAGCCGAGCGCATAGCCGCCGGGCCGGGCAGCAAGACATACGGAATCCTAAGTGTACTGATACAAGCATGGTACAAAGTGGAGTACTTGTTTACGGTACACGAACATGTCTTCAACCCGCCCCCAAAAGTTAAAAGTGCCGTCATCTGCATGATGCGCAATGAAACGCACGATTTAGGCTGCGACGAGAAATTGTTCAAGCAAGTAGTGAAAACCACGTTCAACCAACGCCGCAAGACTCTGCGGAACTCCATAAAACCGATACTCGGCAAAGACTGTCCACTGACGGAGGACGTATTATTTAATAAACGCCCGGAACAACTGTCCGTACAGGAATTTATTCAGCTGACCAACCAAGTGGAACAGGCATTGAGAACGATTAATGATTAATGGTTAGTGATCAAACACGAACAATCATGGAAATAGACGAAGAATACATAGACAAAGTCAAAAGCCTGATAGAACAGAAAGACGCGGAAAACGTCAAAACACTTTTGACAGACCTTCACCCGGCGGATATTGCAGAACTGTGTAATGACCTCGGCTTGGAGGAAGCCCGCTTCGTTTACCGCCTCCTTGACAACGAAACGGCAGCGGACGTACTGGTTGAAATGGACGAAGACATCCGGAAAGAATTCCTGGAGCTTCTACCTTCGGAGACCATTGCCAAGCGTTTCGTGGATTATATGGACACGGACGATGCCGTAGACCTGATGCGCGAACTTGATGAAGACAAGCAGGAGGAAGTACTTTCACACATCGAAGATATAGAACAAGCCGGTGACATCGTTGACCTGCTGAAATATGATGAAGACACTGCCGGTGGTTTGATGGGTACGGAAATGGTGACTGTCAATGAAAACTGGAGTATGCCGGAGTGTCTGAAGGAAATGCGCCTGCAAGCTGAAAAGCTGGATGAAATTTACTACGTATACGTCATCGACGACGAAGACCGTCTGCAAGGGGTATTCCCATTGAAGAAAATGATAACTTCCCCTTCTGTCTCCAAGGTAAAGCATGTGATGCGGAAAGATCCTATCTCCGTCCATGTAGATACTCCCATTGACGAAGTGGTACAAATCATCGAAAAGTATGACTTGGTGGCAGCTCCTGTTGTAGACAGCATCGGGCGTCTGGTAGGCCAGATTACCGTAGACGACGTCATGGACGAAGTCCGCGAACAGTCGGAACGTGATTACCAGTTGGCATCCGGTTTGTCCCAAGATGTAGAAACGGACGATAATGTCATGCGCCAGACTTCTGCCCGCCTTCCATGGTTACTTATCGGTATGTTAGGTGGTATAGGCAACTCCATGATATTGGGTAACTTCGACACGACTTTCGCCGCCCATCCGGAAATGGCCCTTTATATTCCGTTGATTGGTGGTACGGGGGGAAACGTGGGAACCCAGTCGTCTGCCATCATCGTGCAAGGCCTTGCCAACAGCTCACTGGATGCCAAAGACACCTTCAAGCAGGTAGCCAAGGAAGCAGTAGTGGCGGTCATCAATGCCACCATCATCTCCCTGCTGGTATACATCTATAATTTTATCCGGTTCGGAGCTACGGCTACGGTCACTTATTCCGTCTCCATCAGCCTCTTTGCAGTCGTCATGTTCGCCTCCATCTTCGGAACGCTAGTCCCCATGACTTTAGAGAAACTGAAGGTTGACCCGGCCATTGCCACCGGCCCGTTTATCTCCATTACCAATGACATTATAGGCATGATGCTGTACATGGGTATCACTGTCTTACTGTCATAAAAACAAGAAAATAGAAAAAAATCAAGGCAAATTGTATGAAGTAATCATTTTATTTCATTAATTTGTAGCCTAATGTAACCCGAACGGGAGGAACCCGTTTCTAAAAAAGTAAATACAATGACGGACACTCATGACACTAATCTCCCCGAAAAGCCGGTGGAATTAGAAGAAGAAAAGAAGGCAGCAGAGGTTTCTGAACCGGCAACAACAGAAACTCCCGCTGAAGAAATCGTTTCGGAAAAGCCGGTAGAGCCAGTTCAGAAGCTCACGAAAGAGGAAATACTTGCCAAACTCAAAGAGGTGGTTGCAGACGTGGAGAACGTGGCAAAACCTGAAATAGACGGTTTGAAGCAATCTTTCTACAAGCTGCACAATGCTGAGCAGGAAGCGGCCAGAAAACTGTTCATTGAAAACGGAGGCGCCGCGGAGAACTTTGTTCCACAAACAGACAGTGTGGAAGAAGAGTTCAAGAATATCATGTCCGTCATCAAAGAAAAAAGAAGCGCACTCACAGCCGAACTGGAGAAGCAGAAGGAAATGAACCTGCAGGTAAAGCTTTCCATCATCGAAGAGCTGAAGGAGCTGGTTGAATCTCCAGATGACGCCAACAAGAGCTATACGGAGTTCAAGAAACTACAGCAGCAATGGAACGAAGTTAAACTCGTTCCGCAAGCTAAGGTCAACGAGCTTTGGAAAAACTACCAATTGTATGTTGAGAAATTCTATGACCTTCTGAAACTGAACAATGAATTCCGCGAATACGATTTCAAGAAGAATTTGGAAATCAAGACACATCTCTGTGAAGCTGCCGAAAAGCTGGCGGATGAAGCGGATGTAGTTTCAGCTTTCCATCAGTTACAGAAGCTACATCAAGAATTTCGTGATACAGGGCCGGTAGCCAAGGAACTACGCGACGAAATCTGGGCACGTTTCAAAGCTGCCTCTACAACCGTAAATCGACGTCACCAGCAACATTTCGAAGCGTTGAAGGAAGTGGAACAACACAATCTTGACCAAAAGACCGTAATTTGCGAAATCATAGAAGCCATCGACTACAAAGAACTGACAAACTTTGCTTCTTGGGAGAGCAAAACGCAAGAAGTCATCGCACTTCAAAACAAATGGAAGACCATCGGTTTCGCTCCGCAAAAAATGAACGTGAAGATTTTCGAACGTTTCCGCAAAGCGTGCGACGAGTTCTTCCGTAAAAAGGGAGAGTTCTTCAAGACCCTGAAGGAAGGTATGAACGAAAACCTGGAAAAGAAGCGTGCCTTGTGCGAAAAAGCAGAAGCTCTTAAGGACAGTACCGACTGGAAAGTAACTGCCGATGAACTGACCAAACTTCAGAAAGAATGGAAAACCATCGGTCCGGTAGCAAAGAAATATTCGGATGCCGTATGGAAACGTTTCATCTCCGCTTGTGACTACTTCTTCGAACAAAAGAACAAAGCCACTTCTTCACAGCGCAGCGTAGAGCAGGAAAATCTGGAAAAGAAAAAAAACATCATCGAGAAACTGAATGCTATCGATGACCAAATGGATACGGAGGAAGCTACCCAACTGGTACGCGACCTCATGAAAGAATGGAACGGCGTAGGACATGTACCTTTCAAAGAGAAAGACCGAATCTATAAGCAGTACCATAGTCAGATAGACAAATTGTTTGAACGCTTCAACATCAGTGCCTCCAACAAGAAGCTAAGCAATTTCAAGTCGACTATCAGCTCCATTCAGGAAGGTAGTCCACAAGCCCTTTACCGGGAACGTGAGAAGCTGGTACGTGCCTTCGACAATATGAAGAACGAGCTCCAGACATATGAAAACAATCTCGGCTTCCTGACCACTTCTTCCAAGAAGGGAAATAGTCTGCTGACAGAAATCAACCGCAAGGTGGAAAAGCTGAAAGCAGACATCGAGCTTGTGAAAGAAAAGATAAAAGTGGTGGACGAGAACATCAAAAACCAAGGATAACGTAACAAGATAAGACTTAATAAAAAAGGAACCCGCCCCTACAGCTATGCAGCCGTGGGGGCGGGCCTACTTTTATACCCCTTATCAATGATGGAACAGACGGATACCCGTGAACGACATGGCAATGCCATATTTATCGCAAGTTTCAATCACATGGTCATCGCGTACAGAACCACCCGCTTGGGCAATGTAATCTACTCCACTCTTATGGGCACGCTCAATATTGTCTCCAAAAGGGAAGAATGCATCCGAACCCAAAGAAACACCTTTCAATGTATCCAACCAAGCCCGTTTTTCTTCACGGGTCAGCACTTCAGGTTTCTCCGTAAAGAACTGCTGCCAAACACCGTTAGCCAGCACATCGTCATGGTCTTCACTGATATAGACATCAATCGTATTATCACGGTCGGCACGGCGGATTTTCTCTACCCATGGCAAATTCAACACCTTCGGATGCTGGCGTAAATACCAAATGTCGGCCTTGTTGCCCGCCAAGCGAGTACAGTGGATACGGCTCTGCTGGCCGGCACCAATACCGATAGCCTGACCGTCCTTCACATAGCATACAGAATTCGACTGCGTATATTTCAAAGTGATAAGGGCTATCATCAAATCACGTTTCGCTGCTTTCGGGAAATTCTTATTCCGAGTAGGAATATTCGCAAAGAGTTCATCTCCATTCAGCTTTATCTCATTACGTCCCTGCTCAAACGTGATACCAAAGACATCCTTATGTTCAATCGGGGCAGGCTTATAGCCGGGACTTATCTGAATCACATTGTAAGTTCCTTTACGCTTTTCCCTCAAGATAGCCAGTGCTTCGTCCGTATACCCCGGAGCAATAACGCCATCCGAGACCTCGCGGTTAATAAAACGTACAGTAGCCTCGTCGCACACATCACTCAAAGCGATAAAGTCACCATAGGAAGACATACGGTCGGCACCGCGGGCACGCACATATGCGCAAGCAAGCGGAGAGAGCGGAAGATTATCCACAAAATAAATCTTCTTCATTGTCTCGTTGAGTTCCAAGCCGATGGCGGCACCCGCCGGACTGACGTGTTTGAATGAAGTTGCAGCAGGCATACCGGTCGCCTCTTTCAGTTCCTTTACCAACTGCCATCCATTCAAGGCATCCATAAAATTAATATACCCCGGACGTCCATTCAAAACCTCAATAGGTAACTCCCCCTCCTGCATGAAAATGCGAGCCGGCTTCTGGTTAGGGTTACAGCCGTACTTCAGTGCTAATTCTTTTGCCATAAAATTCTGCTTTAATGTTGAAATGCTACAAATTTACAGAATATTTCCGGCTTACAGAAGCCTTGTCACTGAATTTGCCACCGAATGCCTACACTGAAATTTTCGTACATGGTCGAAAAGCAACAAAAAACCACTAAAACTTGCGATTTTAGTGGTTTTTTGACTTAAATAAGGTAAGTTCGTTGGGCTACCTGGATTCGAACCAGGAATGACAGGACCAGAATCTGTAGTGTTACCATTACACCATAGCCCAATTGTTATTATTTCCGTTTTGCGGTTGCAAAGATACAAAGATTTCTATAAATCAAAACAAAAACGAGTATTTTTTTCGCAAAAAACTGATAAGATACCGTAATCCAAAGGATTATATAACTAAAAAAAATCAAAAATTGAAAGAGTTTTCCTCTTTTGCGTGTTTGATATGAGAAATCAACGTATATTTGTCAACTGTTTTAATATAATAATGTATAATGAACGAAACGAAGAAACTGATTCAACAGATAACAGAAGGTATTCAAGATAAAAAAGGAAAAAAAATCGTCATCGCAGATCTGACAAAAATCGACGATACAATATGCAATTATTTCGTCATCTGCCAAGGAAACTCTCCCAGCCAAGTGACAGCCATTGTAGAATCCATCAGGGACTTCACACGCAAGGGTGCCGATACCAAGCCCTTTGCCGTAGACGGGCTGCGCAATGCCGAATGGGTAGCTATGGACTACTCGGACATATTGGTGCATGTCTTCCTGCCTGAAACAAGGGAATTCTACAATCTGGAGCACCTATGGGCAGACGCCAAATTAACTCAAATTCCTGACCTCGATTAATCAAAACGTATGGACAATAATACCAACAAGAAACCCAATAAAGTGAATATGCCCAAGTTCAACCTGAACTGGCTGTATATGATTATAGCGATGATGTTGCTGGGGTTGTACCTGACCAATGAAAGTGGTACGGCAACTAAAAACATCTCTTATGATGAATTCCAGCAATATGTACGAGACGGTTATATAAGCAAAGTCATCGGCTACGACGACAATTCCGTCGAAGCATACGTCAAACCCCAGCACGTAGGAAACGTATTTCGTCAGGACTCCAGCCGCGTAGGCAAGAATCCGCTTATTACGACCGAGGCCCCCTCACGCGAGAGCCTAGGTAATTTCCTGCAAAAGGAAAGAGACGACGCCCACTTTGACGGCTCCATTAACTACGAAAAAAAGCGGAACTACTTCGGTGCCATTTTGTGGCAGATTCTCCCCTTTGCATTCCTTATCGGTTTCTGGATTTTCATGTCCCGCCGCATGAGCGGTGGTGGAGGCATGGGCGGAGGTGGAGGCATCTTCAGCGTAGGAAAGTCCAAGGCCCAATTGTTTGAAAAAGGTTCCCCCATCAAGATTACATTCAAGGATGTGGCAGGACTTGCTGAAGCCAAGCAAGAGGTAGAAGAAATTGTCGAGTTCTTGAAAGAGCCCCAGAAATATACCGATTTGGGAGGTAAGATACCCAAGGGCGCCTTGCTGGTAGGCCCTCCGGGAACCGGAAAGACCCTGCTTGCAAAGGCCGTGGCCGGAGAAGCCAACGTACCTTTCTTCTCTTTGGCAGGTTCCGACTTTGTGGAAATGTTTGTCGGCGTGGGAGCTTCCCGTGTCCGCGATTTGTTCCGCCAAGCAAAGGAAAAAGCGCCTTGTATCGTGTTCATCGACGAGATTGACGCTGTAGGGCGTGCCCGTGCCAAAGCAGCCGCTATGGGTGGCAACGACGAGCGCGAGAACACATTGAACCAGTTACTGACCGAGATGGACGGTTTCGGCTCCAATAGTGGTGTTATCATCTTAGCCGCCACCAACCGTGTGGACGTTTTGGATAAGGCATTGCTGCGCGCCGGACGTTTTGACCGCCAGATACATGTAGACCTACCCGACCTTAATGAGCGTAAGGAAGTATTCGGTGTACACCTGCGCCCCATCAAGATAGACAATAGTGTGGATGTAGACCTTCTGGCACGCCAGACTCCCGGATTCTCGGGGGCAGACATTGCCAATGTATGTAACGAAGCAGCTTTGATAGCCGCCCGCCACGGCAAGAAGTTCGTCGGAAAGCAAGACTTCCTGGATGCCGTAGACCGTATTGTGGGGGGATTAGAAAAGAAAACCAAAATCACTACCGAAGCCGAACGCCGTTCCATTGCTATACACGAAGCCGGCCATGCCAGCATCTCCTGGTTACTGGAATACGCCAATCCGCTGATTAAAGTAACCATTGTACCCCGTGGACGCGCTTTGGGCGCGGCTTGGTATCTGCCGGAAGAACGGCAAATCACCACTAAGGAACAGATGCTCGATGAGATGTGTGCCACCTTGGGAGGACGTGCCGCCGAAGACCTATTCTTAGGTAGAATATCCACCGGAGCCATGAATGACTTGGAACGCGTGACAAAGCAGGCGTACGGTATGATTGCCTATCTGGGTATGAGCGAAAAACTACCCAACCTCTGCTATTATAATAATGAGGAATATTCCTTCAACCGCCCGTATAGCGAAAAGACTGCGGAATTGATTGACGAAGAAGTGAAGCAGATGGTTAATGAACAGTACGAACGTGCCAAGAAAATATTGTCCGAAAACCAAGAAGGGCACAACCGGCTGGCACAACTGCTGATTGACAAAGAAGTAATCTTTGCCGAAGACGTTGAACACATCTTTGGGAAACGTCCATGGGCTTCCCGTTCGGAAGAAATCAGTGCAAACAAGACTGCTGCCGAGCTGAAAAAAGCGGAGCAAGAAGAAGAGCAAAAAGCCATAGAAGCAGAAAAGGAAGTTAAGGAAGAAGAAAAGCATGAAAAATAACTTTATCCAACGTGCCGTTACCGGCGTGTTATTCGTCATAGTATTGGTGGGCTGTATTCTTTACAGCCCCCTTTCGTTCGGTATACTGTTCACCATTATCAGCGCACTGAGCGTACATGAGTTTGCCCAATTAGTCAGCAAGAGCGGCGAAGTAAGCATAAACAAGACCATCACTGCATTGGGGGGAGCCTACCTTTTCCTTGCATTGATGAGTTTCTGTACCCAGCAGTCTGTAGGAGCACGAGTATTCCTTCCTTATTTGGGACTATTGCTCTACATGATGATTACGGAACTTTACCTCAAGAAAAAGAATCCGACGGGTAACTGGGCCTACTCCATGCTAAGCCAATTGTACGTGGCACTCCCCTTTGCCCTGCTGAACGTACTTGCTTTTCAGAATTCCCCGGAAACGGGCAGTGTGACCTACAACCCTATTCTACCGCTTTCCATTTTCGTTTTTATCTGGCTGAGCGATACAGGTGCCTATTGCGTAGGTTCGCTGATAGGCAAACACCGTCTGTTCGAACGCATCTCACCTAAAAAATCCTGGGAGGGCAGCATCGGCGGCGGAATATTCTCCATCGCTTCCTCTCTTGGCTTTGCACATTTCTTTCCTTTTATGCCAGGATGGCAATGGGTAGGTCTGGCAATCGTTGTCGTCATTTTCGGCACTTGGGGCGATCTGACCGAATCACTCATGAAACGCCAATTGGGCATCAAGGATTCCGGTAACATTCTGCCGGGGCATGGAGGGATGCTCGACCGTTTCGACAGTGCCCTGATGGCAATTCCTGCAGCAGTTGTTTATCTATATGCCTTGACGATGTTCTAACGACGGCTCACATGACCAAACTTACATAAAACAAATATAAAAAGAGCACCCGGGCAAGATGAATGACATCAAAATCCCGGGTGCTCTTTCTAACTATATACTCTCGCAAACTCTTTCTTACTTCAACTGCATATTGGACAAATCCACATTAGTAGTCAGCTTTTCATTACTCCCCGCAGTTTTCAAATCAAAGGTTACTTCCACCTCTCCATTCTCTTCTGAATTGAGTTTCAACTTGATGCCTTTGGTTTCAGAGGGGATGTCCAGACTGTTCAAGTTATAGGAGACAGCACCAGGACTACGACGTCCCGTCAGGTCATCATAATCGTTATAGCGGAGTTCCAAATGGACGTATCCATCTTCGCCATACAAAGCATCATCTTCTTGCGGACGCACCAGGCTGATGCGGTGTTTATTATCAGTCGAAGATGGCAGGTTCTGCATGAAAAAAATGTTCATATAGCCACCACTGATGGTGATATCACCTTTATATATAAACACGGGGTCATTACCAAATTCCTCTTCGGTTTCGGGAGTCAGCGTCTCCACCTCTTTCGTCAAGACGTTCTGCAGACGCAGCAGCTTCACAGCATGGTCATATCCTGCATAGTTGTCCCACAAAGGATTGAACACGGTAATCACACGCTGCCCATCCACAGCATCATACCACCCTATGTCCGTATTCACCGGCCAGAGCGTCCCCCAAACATCGCAGTTTAAATAAAAGGCATTTCCCGTAACACGCACAGTGGCCCACAAAGGCGGGGTAAAATCACCCAAAGAATATCCGTCGTTATCATCACATGATTGCAAAGCGGGCATCACTGCCAAACATATTGCCATAAATAACCAATGTAGCTTTTTCATAATCAAAGTCCTTTTCATTTGTTTCTATATAGAAAATACAAAAGCCGGGCATTTACTGCACCGGCTTTTCCCATTTTAACAAATTCTTAATTTTTCGATTATTCTTCCCTCCTCCTCAGTAATGCCACCATCTCGCGGGCAGCATGTTTGGGTGCCCCTGCCTCTCCCAGACAGGATGCCATATACTCATATCCCTCGAGCATCTGACGGCGGTATTCCTTATCGTACAAAATGCGGTTCAGCTCCGAGCGTACCTGCTCTACCGTCATGGTATCTGCAACCAGCTCTTTCACCACCTCCCGGTTGGCTATGAGATTGACCAGGGAAATGTACTTCACTTTCAGTATATGCCGTTTCAGGAAAGCGATAACCTTCCCTATCGGAGTATGGTAACATACCGCTTGCGGCACACGAAACAGAGCTGTTTCCAGCGTTGCCGTCCCCGAAGTGACCAGTGCAGCCTCTGCCTGCCTCAACAAAGGGAATGTCTTGTTGAAGATAATCTTCACGTCCACCCCACCCACATAACGTTTGTAATACTCGGGGGAAATACCCGGAGCACCGGCCAGCACCAGTTGATAATCGGGAAAAGAAGCTGCCGCACGAAGCATGTCGGGCAGATTGTCCTTGATTTCCTGCTTGCGGCTACCAGCCAGCAGAGCAATAACGGGTTTGGCCGAAAGTCCGTTTGCCCGGACAAAGTCGTCGAATGTCTCTGAGCTGGAAGCAAGAAAAGCCGTCACTTCATCCACTGTCGGATTGCCGACATAATGTATCGGATACCCGTGCTTCCCTTCAAAAAACTCCACCTCGAACGGTAGGATGGAGAACAGCTCATCCACATCCCGTTTAATATTCTTGATGCGGTATTCCTTCCATGCCCAAATCTTGGGAGAAATATAATAAAAGACAGGAATCCTTGTGTTGGCATGGACAAACTTGGCTATATCCAGATTAAAGCCCGGATAGTCCACCAAAATCAGCACATCCGGCTGCCACGTAACAATGTCCTCCTTGCAGCGCTTCATATTGGCAAAGATGGTGCGCAGATGCAGCAGTACGGGAATGAACCCCATATACGCCAACTCTTTGTAATGCTTCACCATCACACCGCCCACTGCAGCCATGAGGTCGCCTCCGAAGAAACGGAACTCCGCTTGCGAGTCCTCCTCCTTCAATGCAGCCATCAGATGGGAGGCATGCAGGTCGCCGGAAGCTTCACCGACAATCAAGTAATACTTCATATCAATTGATAATTGTCAATTAATTCAGAACCATGCTTTCAGTTCATCAATCAAGCCGTATGCCGTTGCATCCACCGTGGTCGGGGTGATTGCCACATAACCGTTATCAAGCGCCCAATGGTCATTCTTCTCATTTTCGGCATCGTTGTTCTCAAACTCGCCGGTCAGCCAGTAGTAATGGGCATCTCCTCTATGGGCAAAGTTTTCCCATTCATTGGTCCATTGCCCCTTGGTTTGTTCGCAAATCTTCACACCCTTCAATTCTTTGGTATCGGGGAAGTTGACATTGAGGCATGTCAACGGAGGGAGTCCTTTCTCCAATACCAGCCGGGCTATCTCGCGGATGTAAGGACCTGCAGGTTCAAAATCAGCGTTCGGCTCATGGTTGCAAAGGGAGAATCCGATGGAAGGCACTCCTTTCAGGCATCCCTCTATCACAACGCCCATCGTACCGGAATAATGCAGGTTTACAGAAGAATTGTCGCCGTGGTTGATGCCGCCTACCACCAAGTCGGGCTTGCGGTCGAGCACCGTATGAAAAGCCAGCTTCACACAATCGGTCGGCGTACCGGAACACTTGTATACCGTCAGCCCAACATCCTTACGGACCAACTGGTAGTGGATAGGTTCCGTTACAGTCAGCGCACACGCACTTCCAGAGCGAGGTGCATCCGGCGCCATTACCACAATCTCGCCCAGCGGACGGAGGAATTTGATTAACTCGCTAATACCTTTCGCAATGATGCCGTCATCATTGGAAATCAATATCAAAGGTCTCTGATTTTCCATAACTTTCTTTTTTATTATCGTGCAAAAGTAGCTAAAAAGGCTTTAAACAGAATACTACAAAGATAATAATTCTTTTGTATTCAAAGATATTTTCAGAAAAGGCTAACTTTGTACCGACAATAATTGGAATATAATCATTCATAAAATCCATGCTATAATGAACACTTCTTGCCATTCTACCATTGCTGCACGCATCGAGACGGCAGCTGCCGCAATTATTCTGTTTCTAACAACCCTGACAAGCTGTGGCAGGAGCAGTTCTCCCGAGCCACTTGACCAATGGAATGACGGGACATCTACGCTTCACACGGCAGACCCGGTCATTGCAGAAGGCCGGAAGCTCTTCAACGACAAAGAATACCAAAATTTCCGACTCACCGGAGAAGCCCTCACACAACCCGGCTCCGAAGCAGGCCTCCTCTTTCATACGGACGGCGAGTCCGGTTATGAAGTGATATTCCGTAACGGAGACATCGACGGCACACGCAAGAGCGGCTCACTCGCCTCGGTGCGCAACCTCTATCGCTCACTCGCAAAAGATGGAGAATGGTTTGACTTCGAGATAACCGTACGCGGACAAAACATCATTGTCTGCATTAACGGAACCGAAGTTGTTTGTTATACCGAACCCGGACACCCATATCGCACAGAGGAGCACGCCCGGCAACTGCTGAGTCAAGGTTCCATTGCCCTGCAAGGCATACACGGCGAAGTGTCATTCCGGAATCTCGCCATCGAACGGCTTGCCAAGGAGGCACGCAACGAAGCCGACACGCTTGCTCCGGTAGACGAGCGCACGGATGAGATAATCAGGCTACAGCAGCACGATTTCCCAGTTATAGACTATCACGTTCACTTGAAAGGAGGGCTGACGAAGGAAATGGCACACGCCATGTCCATGAATTACGGTATCAACTATGGTGTCGCCCCCAATGCCGGAGAAGGAGGCGTAGGACGTATGCTGGCCGATGACAAAGAAGTGTACGACTATTTTAATGAAGTAAAAGGGATGCCATTCCTGTGCGGTGTACAAGGTGAGGGACGCAAATGGACGGCAACTTTCTCGCAGGAAGCTTTGGGGATTTTCGATTACCTGTTTACCGACGCCATGACCATCATAGACCACAAGGGACGTAATTCGCGCATCTACCGGGCCGAAGAAGCACTCTTTGATGACATTACGCTTGAACAGTATATGGACCACCTTGTCGACCAAACAGTCCTGATTCTGACCAACGAGCCAGCCGACATTTATGCCAACCCTACCTTCTTGCCCGATACTATGGCGCATGATTACGACAAGTACTGGACGGACGGACGCATTGAACGCGTATTGAATGTATTGCAACAACATGGAATCGTTCTGGAAATCAATGCACGCTACCGGATTCCCAGTTTCGAGATTATCCGTCGCGCCAAAGCACGTGGAATCAAACTCACATTCGGTACAAACAATGTCGATGCCGACTTCGGACGACTGGAATACTGCGCCGAAGCCATCAAGCAATGTGGCCTCACAGCCGACGATATATGGTTCCCGTCGATGAGCACACGCCGCTCCCGCCCCATTGTCATATACAACCGATTCGAGTAGCAGGGAACAACCGCTGCCATCTTCACCAACAGAAACGATACACCTATGGACATTCTTCTCATCATCTTGGGCATCCTCTGCCTGATTGTCGGATTGGCAGGCTGCATCCTGCCTATGATTCCGGGACCGCCCGTAGCCTATGCAGGCTTGTTGCTTCTACATTTCACGGACAAGGCGCAGTTTTCCACCACGCAGTTACTTTTATGGCTGGCAGCAGTCGTCCTTGTACAGATACTGGATTATTTCGTCCCGATGCTGGGCAGCAAATACAGCGGAGGCAGTCGGTGGGGAACGCGCGGCTGCCTCATAGGCACCATCGTAGGGTTGTTCTTCATGCCTTGGGGCATCATCCTCGGCCCCTTTCTCGGAGCCTTTGCCGGCGAACTGATGGGAGGCAGCAAGACAGACCAGGCCTTGAAATCGGGGCTGGGCTCGCTGCTTGGATTCTTGCTGGGCACAGTAGTGAAATGTGTGATGAGTGCGTACTTCTGCTGGGAGTTCGTCAAAGCCTTGGTCTGACACCAGCTCCTCTCCTTCTGCCCGGGAACAACTTATCCCCCGACCATCTTCCACACGGTAGTCCATCTGCATGAGATGTACATCTCGAGCAACATGAGATGCACGTTTCAAACAACACGAGATGTACATCTCATGCAAGTAGAGAGAATAGTCCAAGCCAATGTCTTCCATTGGTTTACAAATCTTAATCTTCTGCAAGCGAGACAAAAAATCAGCTTCATTTCAAGATAAATACGTATATTTGCCCACTAAACAGAGAAAGAACGCTTTACGCGCAATTTACAAGAAGAAAAACAGCGGTAAACGTCTGTGAGTTATTAACAAAACAGCCGACTTATCAACCGTTTTTGCAATCTTTCTCCAAATTTGTAGGCGCTATCCGGAATTATCACTTATTTCGCTGCCAATAAATATTGAGATTATGGGAAAAATAATTGCTATGGCTAACCAAAAGGGTGGTGTAGGCAAGACTACGACGACAATCAACCTCGCAGCCTCACTCGCCACGCTTGAAAAGAAAGTGCTCGTTGTAGATGCCGACCCGCAGGCCAATGCCTCCTCAGGATTGGGTGTGGACATCAAGCAGTCGGAATGTACTATCTACGAGTGCATTATTGACCGTGCAGACGTACGCGAGGCCCTTCATGACACGGAGATAGACACACTGAAGGTAATCTCCTCCCACATCAATCTGGTAGGTGCCGAAATAGAGATGCTCAATCTGAAAAACCGCGAAAAGATACTGAAAGAAGTACTCGCTCCGCTGAAGAATGAGTTTGATTATATCTTGATAGACTGTTCCCCGTCTTTGGGTCTGATTACGGTCAACGCACTGACTGCCGCCGATTCGGTAATCATCCCCGTACAAGCGGAATATTTTGCACTGGAAGGCATCAGCAAATTGCTGAATACCATTAAAATCATCAAGTCCAAGCTGAACCCTGCCCTCGAAATCGAAGGCTTCCTGCTGACGATGTACGACTCGCGTCTGCGCCAGGCCAACCAGATTTACGATGAAGTGAAACGCCACTTCCAGGAATTGGTATTCAACACCGTCATCCAGCGCAATGTGAAACTGAGCGAAGCTCCCAGCTACGGCCTGCCCACCATTCTCTATGACGCAGACTCAACCGGAGCCAAAAACCACATGGCACTTGCCAAGGAATTGATAAGCAGAAACGAAAAGAAGTGATTATAGTGGTTAGTGATTAATGATTAGTGATAAATACCATATTTACAATGCACAAACAAATCATCCCGTATGGTTAAATTGTAAATCGTCAAATAGTAAATAAACAGATGGCACAAAGAAATGCATTAGGACGCGGGCTAGACGCCCTCTTCTCCATGGATGAAGTAAAGACCGAAGGTTCCTCCTCTATCAATGAGATAGAGCTGTCGAAGATTACGGTCAATCCCAACCAGCCCCGTCATGAATTCGACCCGGTTGCGTTGCAGGAGTTAGCCGATTCCATCTCCGAAATCGGCATCATACAGCCCATCACCCTGCGCAAGCTTAGCGACGACGAATACCAGATTATCGCCGGCGAGCGTCGTTTCCGTGCTTCGCAGCTTGCCGGACTGACAAGCATCCCTGCCTATATCCGCACTGCAGATGACGAGAACGTCATGGAAATGGCGCTCATCGAAAACATACAGCGCGAAGACTTGAACTCCGTAGAAATAGCCCTCGCTTACCAGCATCTGTTGGAACAATACGGACTGACGCAGGAACGCCTCAGCGAACGCGTAGGTAAGAAGCGTACCACCATTGCCAACTACCTGCGCCTGCTCAAACTGCCCGCCCCCGTCCAGATGGGACTGCAGAACAAGCAGATAGACATGGGACATGCCCGCGCTTTGGTAACGCTTGGCGATCCCAAACTGCAAGTGAAGATTTTCGAAGAAATCCTGGAGCACGGGTATTCCGTACGCAAAGTGGAAGAAATCGTAAAGTCACTGAGTGAAGGCGAAAGCGTGAAGAGCGGTGGTCGTAAGATTGCCCCCAAGCGCGCCAAACTGCCCGAAGAATTCAATATGCTGAAACAACAGCTCTCGGGCTTTTTCAGTACCAAGGTGCAGCTAACCTGCTCGGAGAAAGGAAAAGGTAAAATCAGTATCCCGTTCAATAACGAAGAAGAATTGGAACGTATCATCGGCATTCTTGATACGCTGAAGAAATAAATGAGGAAAAAAGGAAGAATATATCAGTTAGCCATTGCCCTGCTGCTCTGTTTTTTACAGATGGCAGGGATTGCTATGTATGGTCAGGACCGTCCACGTGCCGCTTCCAAGCGTGCGCAGCGGCATCAGACCGATACACTCAACACCGTGGTGAACCGGGACAGCCTCACTGTTGCCGACAGTCTTGCAGCCGAAAACAAGCGGAAGATGCTGGAAATGACTGCCAGCCCCGACCTGAAGGAACAGCCCGTGCCTACAGACAGTCTGCAAAAGGCCATCGACCCCAAAAGGTGGGTACCTAATCCCACAAAAGCCACCTGGCTTGCCCTCGTCATTCCCGGCGGTGGACAAATTTACAACCGCAAGTATTGGAAACTGCCCATCTTCTATGGAGGATTTGCCGGTTGTGCCTATGCCCTTACGTGGAACAGCAAGATGTATAAGGACTATTCGGCCGCCTACAAGGATGCCGTAAATGGTAATTTCAACTCCAGTACCATTACCGACCTGCTGCCTCCCAACTATAACTATACCGAAAGCCAGCTGACGGAGACACTACGGAAGCGTAAGGACACCTTCCGGCGATACCGCGACTTGAGCATCTTCGCCTTTATCGGTGTATACCTGCTGTCCGTTGTCGACGCATACGTAGACGCAGAGCTGTCCAACTTTGACATCACCCCCGACCTCAGCATGAAAGTGGAACCTGCCATAATCAACAGCCAGATGACCGGTTCCTCTAATAGGAACGTCGGTGTACAATGCAGTTTCCGATTCTAAAAACGAAAATTAAAGCATAAATTATTACCTATGATACACAAGGCCATATATATGAAAAGAATTATCCTCGGTTCCTCGCTTCTGTTTTGCGCCCTCTTCACCGCTCCGGCCATGCATGCGCAAGAAAGCGTGGAAGTGCTTATCCGCGAAAACGGCACGGAACGCCAGGAATCCATCGAGCTGCCCAAAAGCATGACCTATCCGCTGGACAGCCTGCTCAATGACTGGAAAGCCAAGAATTACATAGACTTGGGAAAAGACTGCAGCACCTCTACCGTAAACCCGATGTTCAGTGACTCTGTATACATAGACCGGTTGTCGCGCATGCCGACCGTCATGGAAATGCCATACAACGAGATTGTGCGCAAGTTCATCGACATGTATGCCGGACGCCTGCGCAACCAGGTTGCCTTCATGCTGAGCGCCTGCAACTTCTATATGCCCATCTTCGAAGAAGCACTGGATGCCTACGGCCTGCCGCTCGAACTGAAATACCTGCCCATCATAGAATCCGCTCTCAACCCTTCTGCCGTATCCCGTGCGGGAGCTTGCGGACTATGGCAATTTATGCTTGCCACCGGAAAGATATACGGACTGGAAAGCAATAGCCTCGTAGACGAACGCCGTGACCCGATAAAGGCGACCTGGGCGGCAGCACGCTACCTGAAGGACATGTATGACATTTACAAAGACTGGAACCTGGTGATTGCCGCCTACAACTGCGGTCCGGGCACCATCAACAAAGCCATCCGCCGCTCGGGAGGGAAAACCGATTATTGGGAAATCTACAACTATCTGCCCAAAGAGACACGCGGCTACGTGCCCGCCTTCATTGCCGCCAACTACGTAATGACCTACTACTGCAAGCACAACATCTGCCCCATGGAAACCGACATTCCGGAAGCAACCGATACGGTGCAAGTAAGCCGTAACCTTCATTTCGAGCAGATTTCCGACCTATGCGGCATCAGCCTGGACCAGATAAAGAGCCTGAATCCCCAATTCAAGAAAAGCATCATCCCCGGAGAGAGCAAGCCGCAGACGCTACGCCTCCCCATCAACTACATCAGTGCCTTCATTGACAAGCAAGACACCATCTATGCCCACCGCAGCAACGAACTGTTCAAGAACCGCAGAGTCGTGGCCGTTTCCAATACACGCTCGACGGCACGTAGCAGCAAAGGCAGTACCGCTACGGGGAATGTCACCTACCACAAGATACGCAGTGGCGAGAATCTCGGCAGCATTGCACGGAAATACGGTGTCACTGTCAATCAGTTAAAAAGTTGGAATGGATTGCGCAGTACCAGAATCTCCGCAGGAAAGCGCTTGAAGATTTATAAATAAAGACATAAACGCTTGCCCGGTGTTGAAAATTGCTTATTTTTGCAAAAAGTGAAGTGAAGAAAGGAGAAAGCAGTATATGGAAGAAAATATAAGTCAGAAGGAAAAGGAAAAAGCCGAAGAGGAAATGATCGAACAGGCATTCCAAGAACTGTTGAACGACTATTTGGCCACCAAGCACCGCAAGCGCGTCGAAATAATAACCAAAGCATTCAACTTTGCCAACCAGGCGCATAAGGGCATCAAGCGTCGTTCCGGCGAGCCCTACATCATGCACCCCATTGCTGTGGCAAAGATTGTCTGTAATGAGATAGGACTGGGGTCTACTTCCATATGCTCGGCATTGCTGCATGATGTGGTGGAGGACACCGACTACACCGTAGAGGATATTGAAAACATCTTCGGTCCCAAAATCGCCCAGATTGTAGACGGGCTGACAAAGATTTCCGGCGGTATCTTCGGCGACCGTGCCTCGGCGCAGGCAGAGAACTTCAAGAAGCTGCTGCTCACCATGTCCGACGATATCCGGGTTATCCTCATCAAGATAGCCGACCGTCTGCATAACATGCGTACACTCGGCTCCATGCTGCCCAACAAGCAGTTCAAGATTGCAGGCGAAACACTCTATATTTATGCCCCGCTCGCCAACCGCCTCGGCTTGTACAAAATCAAGACAGAACTGGAAAACCTGAGCTTCAAGTACGAACATCCGGAAGAGTACCACGAGATAGAAGAGAAACTGGAAGCCACCGCCGTGGAGCGCGACAAGGTATTCAATGAGTTCACCGCTCCGATACGGGCACAACTGGACAAAATGGGACTGAAATACCGTATCCTTGCCCGTGTAAAGTCCATCTACTCCATCTGGAACAAAATGCAGACCAAGCATGTCCCCTTCGAGGAAATCTATGATTTGCTTGCTGTCCGCATCATCTTCGAGCCCCGCAATATAGAGGAAGAGCTAAACGACTGCTTCGACATTTACGTCTCCATATCCAAGATATACAAGCCCCACCCTGACCGCCTGCGCGACTGGGTGAGCCATCCCAAAGCCAACGGCTACCAAGCCCTGCACGTCACCCTTATGGGTAACAACGGGCAATGGATTGAAGTACAAATCCGCAGTGAACGCATGAATGACGTTGCCGAACAAGGCTTTGCCGCCCACTGGAAATACAAAGAAGGCGGAGGCAGCGAAGATGAAGGCGAACTGGAGAAATGGTTGCGTACCATCAAGGAAATTCTGGACGACCCACAACCGGACGCCATCGATTTTCTCGATACCATCAAACTGAACTTGTTTGCATCGGAAATTTTCGTCTTCACCCCGAAAGGCGACCTCAAGACCATGCCGCAGAACTCTACGGCACTGGACTTTGCCTTCTCCTTGCATACCGACATCGGCAGCCACTGCATCGGCGCCAAGGTAAACCACAAACTGGTTCCCCTAAGCCACAAGCTGCAAAGCGGTGACCAGGTAGAGATATTGACCTCCAAATCGCAACGCGTACAGCCGGAGTGGGAAGTGTATGCCACCACTGCCCGCGCCCGCGCCAAGATTGCCGCCATCCTGCGCAAAGAGGCGAAAGCCTATCAGAAAGAAGGTGAAACCATACTGAACGAATTCTTCAAAAACGAGGATATACGTATGGATGATGCTGCTCTGGACAAGCTGACCAGGCTGCACGGCTTCCACACCCGCGACGAGCTGCTCGTTGCCATCGGCAACAAACGGGTTGTGCTGGGCGATGCCGACAAGAACGTGTTCAAGGAAAAGCAGAACAGCAACTGGAAGAAGTTCCTGACCTTCTCCTTCGGTAACAAGGACAACAAGGATGCCAAAGAACAACCGGAAGAGAAAGCACCACAAGAGAAAATCAACACCAAGCAGATTCTGAAGCTGACGGAAGAGACCATCTCAAAGAACTATATTATGGCCGACTGTTGCCACCCCATTCCGGGTGACGACGTACTGGGATACATCGACGAGCAAAACCGTGTTGTCATCCACAAGCGCCAATGCCCCATTGCCACCCGCCTTAAGAGTAGCTACGGAAACCGTATCATCGCCACCGAGTGGGACACTCACAAGGATTTGTCGTTCCTCGTCACCATATATATAAAAGGTATAGACAGCATGGGATTGCTGAACGAAGTAACTCAAGTCATCTCCCGCCAGCTCAACGTGAATATCCGTAAACTGACCATCGAAACCAACGATGGTATCTTCGAAGGAAAGATACAACTCTATGTACACGATGTGGACGACGTGCGCACTATCTGCAATAACCTGAAGCAGATACAGAATATAAAACAAGTGACGAGAGTAGAGGAATAAACGGAGTGGTATTTATTCTACTTCAGTCCTTGAATATTTTCCTTCAAGCTCTCCACATCCTCGTAAGTAAACTCATCCAATGCCAGTTTCATGCCTACCAGTTCTTCGCGGATAGCTCTCAGGCGATCTACGATTTCAAAGTTGCGTATCGTAGCTTCTTTATTGTCTTTCATCCGTTGGCGGGCGCCGGGCAAGGTCATTCCGCGCTCCTTCACCAGATGATAGATAAGTTTCACTGTCTCAATGTCCTCCTTACGGTACTGGCGTATTCCCCGCCCCCCCTTCTTCGGATTGAGTTGCGGAAACTCCTTTTCCCAGAAACGGAGCAGCGATTCGTTGACATCGAACATGGCAGCCACCTCGCTGATGGAGTAATATAACTTTAAATTCTTATCTGTATTCAGCATGATGTAATCCTTTCTCTATAAATCATCCGTCAATCAAGCACCTTACCATGGTTCGCCGCAATCTGTATCATGCGGTCATAATCCTCGGCACTGAGATCCATGAAGTAGTAGTTGACGGGATTCACAACTTTTCCCTTAACGTGTACTTCGTAGTGCAAGTGCGGACCAGTACTCTTGCCCGTACTGCCTACCCCGCCAATGACCTCACCACGTACCACTTTCTTGCCCAACTTCGTCCGGAAATCGCGCAAGTGTGCATACACCGTCTGATAACCGAAGCCGTGGTCTATCACAATTCTGTTGCCATAGCCCGATTGCCAGCCCATCTGCACCACGGTGCCATCTCCCGTGGCATAGACATCCGTGCCCTGGGGAGCCGAAAAGTCCATACCCTCATGGAACTTGCTGGTACCATAAATGGGGTCGATACGCGTACCGTAACCCGAAGCGGTCTTACGGAGGTCTTTATTGGAAACCGGCTGTATGGCAGGAATGCAGCGCAGCATTTCATCATGATTCTTGCACATCTCCACCACATCGTCAAAGGAGCGGGACTGGATATAGAGTTGCTTGCTAATCATATCCATTTTCTGCGTGGTATTGATAACCAAGTCGGAGTTAGCCATATCCATCAGATGCTCATAGCGGTTGGTACCGCCGTATCCAGCCTGACGGATGGCAGAAGGAATAGGGTCGGCCATGAAAATCACCCGGTACAGATTGTCATCACGCTGCTGTATGTCTTGCAGCACTCCCATAGCCTCGTCCAGCCGGCGGGAGAGGACGTTGTACTGCGCCTGCAGTTTGCTGTTCTCCTTTCGCAACTCCTTCTCCGACGGAGAGCCGAAGATAAGCAGCAATACGATGAAACTTCCCGCACCCAGCCCCATACCGATGAACAAACGGCGGAGAATGCTCAGCGCCCGCTGCCTCACGGTAGGATAAATACGGTCGTACGTCTGCGTCTGGGGATTATAAATGTAGTAAACTTTGCGCATCTTAGGAAATATTTCGCTTGTCAATGCGACAAAAGTAATAAAAACAAGCTATCTTTATTACCCATACTGATTACCAAGCGATTAAACATATGGTTATTAAATTCCGTAACAAATATCTCACCTCAACCGCTACAAAAATACATCTTCTAGCCATAACAGCCAATTATTTAAGAAAAGAAAGCAATTAAAATAAAACATTTATCCTATCAGAATATTCTATACGACATTCTTCCAACATAACAATGACTAGTTGGTTCACGATATAATTTCCTGGCATCACTTGTAATAGAGATAAAAAAGCCAGCTATCATCTCGATAACTGGCTTTTAATTTTACTCATCAGTAGAAGTTCTTTGAGATTGTTTGAACTGCTCGTAGAATTTGTTAAGAAGACGATTTATAATGGTCTCTTTGGTATCGCCACCTCGTTGTCCTTTGGCTTTCTCTATCTGCTCTGCTTTCTCTTTGCTCAAACTTGAAAAGAAGGCAAACAGATTGTCAATCACACTAACTTTTTGTTCATCGTCTGCTTCATCGTATTTATTGATAACCCAATCAACGAGAGTTCGACTTTTGAGAACCTCTTTAGAGAGGTGTTCTGCTGCTGCTTTTAATAATTTCTCACCTCTTTCCAATCCATTAGTTTTCCGTAATTTATCACTTATCTTACCTGCCATTGCATCTGCCATTATCTCTTTAGTAATACTCGCTTTAAACGTTCCCCATTTTGAGGCAGTTGGTAATGGATAACCTTGTTCAGTAAGCTTCACGATAAAATCAAGTAGCGGAAGTTTCTCTTTGCACGCCATTTTAGCCCCCTTAGGAAAGTCGCCTCCCTTCCAGGGATTTGTACAAATGTTAATTTCTGAAAACATTCTCGAGATTGCAATTTCTTCATTCAAAGCAAAGATAAGATAGAACTCACCTTTGTACTTTTCTTCATCTTTTAAGTCCTTGTTAGCTTCCAGAAGATTCAGATGACCTTTGTAACGGTGGTTTGCATCCACTAACACAACGTACCGGGCTGCATCAGCTGCGCTAATGATTTCTCCCGTTTCAAAATCTACAATTTCCAATCCGGCTTCTATAACCTTCGTTGCATACACTATGATAGCAGGAACTAACATTCCATTTGCCTTCATGGACTTCATTTTGGCTTTAACCACCTTTTCGTCAAAGTTACGATTACCTGATAGCCTAGCTATCTTGAGTCCTTTACTGGCTAGCACCGCTAGTGTTAAAACTTGAAGTGCCAGCTCATTTTTTTGGTTCATAATAAAAATAGGACATCCCAGTAGAAACATTTCTACTCTCGTTCCTTTCTGGTGGCAAAGGTCGATAAAAAACGGGACATAAGAATTTGTCCTAGGGGGGGATAACATGAGATGTCGTGTTAATGATTCCCCCAATTTTAAATGGATTGGATAACCTTCATTTTGTGAATATTATAATCTCTTTTATACGGTCTCTCTTAGCCTTATTGATTCGATATTTGTTATTCATAATGGAATAATCATTAGAGAAATACCCCAAAAACATCAAAGTATCATAAATGAAACATGCAGGTTTAGTCTTTAGTTTTGTACGTGATGGAGAAGGAAGAACAAATCCTTTTTGTATCAATCTTTTATATAAGTGGTTAGTAATGTAAGTTTGCGATTTTAAAATTTCAGCCTCTTTATTCTTCATTTGCTTAAGAGCACTTTTGTCAATAGAAATAGGTCGTGGATTACTAGCAGCATAGGTGTATATACCCTCCTTTTTCTCATAAATAAAACTGGTGGGAGGATTGGAACGGTTCCAGACTATTAATGGGGCATATTCTTCCAACTTATGGCTTATCTTCAAGTGCTCAAATAATTCGTTCTGTATAGCTGTTTCTATAATTTTCTGCTCGTCAGCTTCTAAGGTTTTACGCTCATTGGTATCAGATACGAGTTTAATCTCTTGTGCCTTTTTAAATAACAACAATAAATTACAGAGACGAATTAGTTTATGGTCACAAATAAGGAAATCAAAACAATTAATTAAGTCCTCAAATTTTTTAGAAGTAAACTCTTCTATGATTTCATATTCTTGAGCACATTTACAAATATATGCTCTCACATCTTCAATCGTCTCAAAAATGGTTGAACAGTCCGCTTGCGTTTGCAATAAATTGGGGGATTCATTAGTAATCTTAATGATAGCCAATAAATGCTCAATCAGATAGGTAGGAACATTTAAATCTTCTTTTGACGACATTCTAACCATACACTTGCATCTTATCTTTTTGGCAAATATAGTAATCTTACTGCATTATTACAAATTTACGAAATTATTTAACAAAACAAAAAGATATTCAATAATTAGTTTCTTTCTCATATATCTCATTGTTTTACCTATTTATCAGTCTAACATGAGAAAAACATTTTTATATTCTCCGTTCCTTATCATATCCCAGATTGTAGAACTTCTTAAAGCCTTTCCATATACAGCATGGAAATTCCACCATAACACCTATGATGATAAATGGCAGGAAAGGTAGAAAAAGGCTACTCCAACCATAGCACAAACACAACCCTACAATTACGCCTATGACATATAAGGTTGTCATAATTCCGCAACCTATCATTACTCCTCTTCCTCCTGCCATTGCGTATTTAATTGGAGCATTGGGAGTGAAAAACTCCGGTTGTTTATTGGGCATTAGTTTACCAGCCATATTAATTCATTAGATTTATTAGTTATTACGTTCTTTATCTATAATGTGAAATATATCTTTAAATGTAATTCCTATTGCAGACATATCATAGCTCTTTATAACTCCTTCATTGGAAATTACTCTTACTTGTAATACATCTTCATTTGACCTATAAGATGTCATATGGTGAGTACGTTTTTTATCAAATTCTGGGGTAAATATATCCAATTCATTCTTAAAATGAGATTGATTAATATAGTTTACTATGTAGTCATAATCGTTAATGATTTGGCATAATTTTATAAAGTCTTGACAACAATAGATAGATTTCTTATAATCTTCAAACATTAACTTAAAGCTATCCACTGTATATTCCTTATTAGCATTATAAAACTTTATTCTTGCTATAACTCCGTCTGATAAATCAGATAATTTAGTTATTCTTTTTTGTGGTTTGCTTATCCACATTTCTTCCATTAAGTTCATAAGTCGTTCCTCCTATGGATGAATATATTAATAACTAGAAGCGCATATCTGTAACTCCATCTGTAACTTCCCATTCTCCTTTACAATTAAACAATTCTTTTATCTCTTCGTCAGTACGTATAATGTTAGCTTCATTCAGAACTTGGAATTTACCATAATCCTCATAAATTAGTTCTGATAGTTCATTATTCATATTAATTCATTTAAGATTACCTTTACTAATTAATCCTTCTATAATGAAGTCTCTTATTGTATCTAGATATTCATTTACTTGCTTTTCCACATACTTACGTGGAAATCCCCCTCCAAAGTTCTCGTTACCTGCTATATTAATAGTATAGCTACATTCTCCATTTTCTTCGTATGGTGGAAGTAAATGGTCCATTACAATTCTAAGAGACGCATCATATACTTCCAATACTACTTCACCGCTTTTAAATTCACGTTTCATAATTCCACTTATGCCATTTTATATGAAAAAATGTATCAATTATCAGATAACTAAATTAATATATAGTATTGTTATCTGGCAGTATATAATCATCTGGTGCATCATGCGGTATACATGGGTCTGACTTCCATTCACCAATAGTTATCTCCGCTAATATATCGTTCACTCCCTCTTCTGTTAATTCCCCAGAATTACATTTAGCACAAAGCTCATCTATAAGTTCTATGTATTCATTCATTGTCACCTTTCTCATAGTTCATTCCTCCTATTAGTGTAGTTCCTATTAATGGATATATGAGATATTTATCTGTTAATATTAATCCCAAAATGCTTCAAGTATATTCCTTCCCCAGTCTCCACCCCATACCATTTTTTCACCACATTTAGGACAATGCTTTTCATCCCAAACTTCTAATTGAATACTACCACAATGAACACATTTGATATTGAAATCATCCACAAAACTATTATAAGTCACATCATTGTTACAATCATTACAATGAATAATTTGCTTCTTACCTCTTCTTATCATTCTAACAATGTCTTTTGAAGTTGTATAGTACTTCATGTGTGGTAATCTCTTGTCAACATCTGTCATATTCTGAAAGTCTATTTCTATTTGATACGGAATTTCAGAAATAACCTGTGATGAACAGTGATTGCACTTTTTAGCTTTCTCTCTTTTGCTATATTCTACCAATTCCTTATTGTTGTAATCCTCACCATAGACTGTTACTAGGTTAACATTATCAAGTTCACTTTCTTCATCAAACTCAGACATACAATCCTCTGTTGCAACCAAAGAACTCTGTATTGTTTGACAAGCCTTACAAATATAAACTTCATAATAGTCTCTGAACCCACAACCAAAATGCAGTACCGGTGTTGTGTAGCCACATTTAGTACATTCATATTGCTTTAATTCCCCCATATTTTTTTATTTAATGCAGTAGGTATTAAATACCCACGGTATAAGTAGCAATGAAAATAACAGCAGCACCCCTGCATCCTTCCATTCCTTATTTACCAATTTGTAAATCAATGGTACAAGAAGTATCATCATACTAGCAGCACAAATCCAAGTTTCAAGGTTGTCAATATAGTCTAACCGTCTTTTAAAAACAGCTTGGTATATACGACTGTATCTATTCTGTTCGCTTATCAGACTGTGAACAAACGTTCTAATCAAACTGAATGTCATGGCAGCCAGTATAGAATATTCTATCTGTTTTAGATATTTCATATACCCAATACTTCAAAGATGGATTCACTTACTATTTCCATATTACCTATATACACAAGGAACTTAGGCACTGCAAATAGCAAAAACAATAAGGTTGCCTGCATCCAGTTTCTTTTGTATAAATGCCAGACCGCAATCAGTGTGATAATACAACCAATAATCCACCATGCCAACTCGTATTCCTCAAATAGATAACCGTAATAGTTGGGTGACGGTTTATTAGTAAGCAACCAACTGCATACTATCCAAATAAGATATGCAGTTTTCCAATCTGTAAAGTATTTGACAATATCACACCTCATCTATATAACTAACTTTGTAATCAAACATCAGTGGTAATTGGTGGAATATTCATATCTAATGCCATAAAACGGAGTGTGTCCATTGCATAATATTCTCCACAAGATGTTGCCATTTTGTCTGGACATGGAGTTATACCAACCCGCTTTAAATCCAAACGGTCTGCGTCAAAACAAATATCAATAGTTGGATTGCCCGTTTTATGTATTGTTGTATGCAGTCTGCAAGCTTGTTCCAATAAAGAGAACTCCTTATTGTCCAAATCTTTTAGCAAGGTATCTCTCATTGTATAAAGCATATCTGCTGCCCTCTCGCCATGCTTTAAGTCTGTTTCATTATTCAACCTGCATTTATCGTGTAGATAGGCAAATAAGCATACCACTTTTATATTCACCTCTTTACGGAAACATAGTTCACCATTACACATGATTAAACTCAATAAAATGCCATTACGCTCTACTCTTTGCCAATGTGACAAACCATGAATTTCTCCAAGCGTCCAACCATTGATTGCAAATTGTTTTATCTCTTTAATGTCTGGTATTGGAGGTAAAGTTAGCTTATTCATATTAGAACGGTCAATAATGGGAACATTAGGAAAAAAATTCCTTATGTATTTAAGTCCTTCTTTTGTTGCTCCACGATATTGTAGGATACGCGTACTTCTTGTTGGCATATCTTGTTGTGATACATTCCAAAATATTCGTGCATCCTCTATCAAGCCTATTTCTTGTCCGTTTATATAACAATTGAAAAGGCTATAGCCAAACAGTTGTTCCTTTAATTCACTTAAGTAAACACGGCTTGTCGAACTTCCTATTATAGCGTATTCTATAGTGTATTGTTTACCAATCTTCAGATTCTTGTGTTTCTGTTCAAGCCAGCCATCATAATTGTTAACACAAATGGCTCTCACAACACCATCCTTCTCACTGGGTATATTCTTATTAGGTACTATATATTTACTAATATTATTATCTTGCTTACTAGCGGCAGCATTCCCTTGCTTTATAAGAAAGTAGAAAAGGATTGCAGTGATTACTATTACTAAAATTGCTTCCATGATATTCTATTACTAAGAATTATACAATCAATCACTTCCATGCCAATAACAGAAAACTAACAACGAATAAACTTCAAATGCTGCCTTTCTTCTTATGCATCATCACGTTTGGTATTAAACCCCTTTATAATGATTCGTTCTTTAGTCTTTTGTAATTCTTGCTCTCCATTCAAATTCTTGAACTCCTCTTGTAGACATCGGTAAGCAATGAAGAAATTGTCTAAATTAGCTTGAAGGTAACTGGCAATATTGGGTATTCCTATAATAAATGGCATAACATATTTACAATGTAAACAAACTTCACTTTCTTCTTTTTCAACAGAATAAAAGATTGTGGGTCTCATACTAATATTCGTTTCATTAATAGCATCTTTTAGTTTATTTATTTCCAGATTTGCTAAACTTATTCTTGCCCAGTATGTATCCCAAATTGTAATAAATGGAGATTCATTCTCTGCATCAATAGAAAAATATTCTCCTTGATATATAAATCTTATCCTTCTCGTTTCTTTATTTTCTTCTGAACGACATCCAATTTCTTTCAAGGTCTTAATAACCAAATTTCTTGTTTTATTATCTTCTGCATCAATAGCCGCATCTACAGCCTCATTCATTTTAGTATAGCCAGACTGTTCTTGGTCTTCGTCATTAAATGAATAGCCAATCCTACCAAAGAAATAAGCAGCAACTATAAGTATTATGCCCAAAACTATCCAACCTTCCATATTATATCTTGTTATTATTCAAATACCACACTGTTAACTATCTTCTTAAACACGTCACCTGCCATCAGTCCACCACTAGCAGGCAAACCAGTCTTGTTAATGGAAACAATAATACTATACTTGGGATTGCCAGTAGGGAAGTAACCACAGAACTCCACTGCATACATCGTATTGCCATTATCTGTAGAGACTATGATAGTGCCTTGTTTTCCTGCTACGGTAGTCTTATCTGACTTGGCAGGTTGCCCCAGTCCGTCTGTTACATTATATGCCAGTGCCAGTTTCAAGCTGTCGATATTAGCCTTATCTGCTATCTGGGGATTGATAACCACTACACTGTCCTTGTATAGTTGAGGCTGCACCATTTTCCCATCATTGGCGATAGCATTGTAGAATGTAAGGACTTGAATAGGAGAAACAGACAGTCCATATCCTATGCAGTTCCAAGTGATATTTTTTTCTGTAATCCTATAAGGTTGCAGAATGCCATTGATACTGTCTGGCTTGCCATAGCTCATTTTTGACAATACATCAAAGTATGCTTGTGCATTGTTACCAAAAGCATTCTCCATAGTCTTGACTGTAGCAATGTTTGAGCCACTAGCCAGTCCTTGCTTTACCGTAATTTCACCATAGCCGCCTCTATGCCAGTTATGGTCGAAAACTGTATCTCCCTTACAGACATAAATACCATTGCCAGCATTCACCCTATCACTCATTTTCACCTTTCCAGTTTCCAGTGCAGCCAATAACGAGACACCCTGCATCAAGCCAGTAGGCTGTTGTACAGAGAAGTTCTCGCATGGTTGGTAGTCTGCATTGTCTTTCCTTTCAAGTCCAACCAGAGCCTTTATTTGCCCACTCTGGACTTCCATAACAATTACCTGCCCAGATTGGGCATTAAGTTCAGACAACTTGCTTTCCAGTATGGCAGTAGCACTGGTCTGTAATGTAGTGTCTATACTGGAAACTGCCTCTGTAGCCTGCTGTTTGGATTGGCAGGAACAAATTAGTATTCCAAATAAACACAAAAACTTGCTACTTAAACCTTGCGTCAATGATACCATATTTTTTATAGATATACCGTATTTTAGTTTGAATAATAGCATCGTATTCTTTGACATTATACTCTTTATCTTTTATTGTCAAGGATGTGAATTTATATTCTTGCACACGATAAGCAAAGTTAGTATAGGCAATCTTTAGTTCCTTACAAAAACTGGCAGCCTCCGCAGTAGTGAAATTTGCATAGGCTTCATCTTCCAACATCATTAATACTTGTTGTAAACAAAGAGTACATTGCCTCTTCTCTCCTGCAAAGTGCGCATTTTGTTTTACTTTATCCCAGAATCCCATAATCAATCATCAGCATAAACTAAATTATCACCTTGTTCTGTCTTATAGCGAATAACTCTTGAACCAGAAGCATAGGAAGGATATAATGATATAGCTCTCTGTATAGTATCTGCCGTAGAGAAGTTGAAAAATGAACCAAACAAGTTCATTACCTCAATTAAAGGATGCAGATAATTCACTTTGTATTCCATATATCCCATACTTCTTAATTGTCCTCTGACTATCCTACAAATCTCTTTAAGTTCCGGTGAAATAGACTTTACTTTCCAACTTTTAGCAGGATTACAGTTTATTAATTTATCTGTAGCATTAATAATGGCTGTAGTATCTTTACTTGAAAATTTAATGTACATCATATTTGTAAATTTCATGAATTAGTTCTCTGGATAATAGCATGAAAGGATACATATACAATAGAGGTTTTAATTTTTTTACAGATTACAACTTTCTCTATTGTAGTCATATCATAATCCCCATTCTTGTAATTGTCCTCCTGCGGTATGAATTATATTTTCTATAAACATAGCCCATACTGCAAACTCCCCTGACCTTCCAGTTTCTCCCCACGGAACTTGTATTGTAGCTACAGTACTTTGTGGGAGACAATTGACATGAAAGTTCAATGTCTCATTATGCGAATTAATCTTTTGTGTTAATTCGATAATTTCTTCTGAATGGATAGAACAATAACTTCTTCCTTCATCTATCATTTCTGTTAGCTTCATCATTACGGTTGTTAGCACCTTTGCCTCTTGTTGAATGGCTGCAATATGCTTTTCCCTATCAGAATTTCCAAACATTCCCATATTAATTACGATTTTAGTTATTTACCTCCTTGTCCTCTTCCATAATTACACTCATAATCAGATGAATGATTTGTTAAATCGGGCTCAAAATGAAAACAAGAAACAGAATAGCCAATTTCCTATAACTCATTTTCAATACGTTCCTTCAATTTAAGCAATTCCCGATAATTATACCTATTATCATTCACTAAGGCTGCAATTTCTTTAGCTAATTTTTCCTTTTGCGGATGCTTGTCTGGATGTGACTTTTTTATAAGTTCTTTATAAAGCATTTTAGATTTGGCAATACTTTCCACGACATTATTGCTTTCATTTAATCGTTCTTTCCTGCCACTAAATGATTGAATCATTCTTTTAATCCATGCAAACATACTGTTAGATATAATAATTATTCAAATTAGCATAACCTTTCAGCGAGAACTTTCTACCCTTTCCGCTTGTTGCACCAACAACAATAAGAGTGTCAAATCCCATAGCCATTAACTGACGAATGAAAGCTGTATTTGATAATACATACTTTGAAATTTCCATAATTTCAGAATCAAGAAGATTTATATCATTTTCGATTGATATTTTAAATCCACTTCTGAACCAAAGCGAACTCATTTCATGGGAGAATTCCCTATCTCCTTGAGATATGGATACTTTACACAATCTGTTTAGTTCTCCAGAATAGAAAAATTCTCTAAAACTTTGATTCATTACATTTATAATCCTCATTCGTTCAAAAGAACCATCTAACAGAGAATTAAACAGATTATTGAAGAAATCTTTGATAGACATGGTTATAAAACTTTGCTCAACACTTCTCCGCTATTGCTGTAAATTACAGACGGATTTCCACCTTGCTCATCAATAAACTTTCTCATAATATTCATCAGAGCATCATTCATTGGCACATTTGCATCTATACCATACTTAATGGGGTTACTATGCTGTAATTGGTAAGCTATACTTACAAATAAATGTGCTTTAGTTTCTTCCCATGATGCTTTTTCATAGATATTCGCTAAGATATAAGCTTTTGTTGTAACCAATTTCCCAAACCAATCTTTGGCTGTTTGGTTTCTGAATGACATCAACTTTTGTGGCATCTCACCTTCAAAGATAGGAGTGGCTATCTGATTTCCACCGTTACCGCCTAAAGCCAAAAGCATCTTTATCATAATGATGATAAAGTTTTTTTGAAGTTCTTTACCTCTGTATTCCAATGCAAGTTCAGAATACATTCTATTAAATGGAGAAGTCGTAAGTAACTTATCAAAGGCATCTTTACCATATATACCTAAAACAGTACAAGCCGCATTCATATATCTGTAAAGATTCCTTTCCTCTAAAATGTGAACTTTCTCTATCTCATTGGGTTTTATATCATTGCAAAAATCAGCTAATGAAGCATACACAAAAGAATCAATCTGGCAACGGTCATTGGTTGATATACTACTTTTCCTCAATAAGCGTTCAAGTATTTCAAAAGAAATATTATTTATAGCCATAACATATTACAGTTTATTTATAATTTCAAGTGCTTCTTTTATTGACATTCTTGGCAAATCACAAATACTAGAAATCAAAGACCATGCTTTGATTTCTGAATCTTCAATCTTTCCATCAGCGCAAATTATTGCACCTAAATATGCTGTTACATACTTCTTTTCTTCATTTGTCATTTTGGAAATGATGCTACATGCTTCTGTTGAAGTGAGTTTGCTTGACTCATTAATAACAATTTTTACTTTATCTTCACTAACAACGCCAAAACGCACAAGTTCAACAAACATTAATGCTGTTTCTTCATTAGTTACCTTACCATCAGCATCAGCCATAACTGTAGCCATTTTCAGAATAGCGCCAAGTTCTTGATTTGTAAATATCATGGTATAAAATGTTGTGCCAACTAATTCCCAGATGAAAGCAGATTAAAAAAATAAGGTGTGGGAACTTACTGTTTTATCCCAAAGTCTGGTCTTCGCATTACCAATAGCATGGATAAAACAATAGCCCACACCAGTTTGATAATATCTAAAGACCTTATATGAGATATAAGGCAGGTATATATCAAATGATGTGGTGCTATTGCCATCATCTTCATGCTATTTATCAAAGTTGCGAAGTTTGACTTTAGAAGATAATTTCAATAACACCTTTCGTTAACTATGTCCTTCCAACTTCCCAACGCATTAGGCTGTTAGAATTGCCACAAAGATAACGAAAGGTATTGTATTTACAACAAAAATAATGTGTTAAAAACTAAGACAGTCATAGGTATTTAGTAGTTCTTCCTGCCTCAAACCTAAGTATCTTTTAGTAATGGTTACAGAACTATGATTGAACAGTTCCATGAGTTTTACTAGGGCAAGCTCTGAATTATCACTGTTCATATTATAAACTTGTCTGCCAAAAGTCTTTCTAAGTGAATGACAACTAAAGTTCTTAACCTTTAATTTATACTTCTTTTTCACCTCTTTCAGTATCACATTGATTCTTTGGATAGTGAAAACAGTCCCTTTCTGGCTCACTAAAATAGGTGCGTTAATCCCTATAGGCTTTATCTGTTCATAGCACTCTTTAATGTGCTGCCCAAGTTGGGTGTTTATCCTAATAGTTCTTACCTTATCTGTCTTTTTCTCTATCACTGTAAATTCACTGGTATTTAGTATCTGCTTCCAGTGTAAAGCCAGAATGTCAGATATTCTTAAGCCAGTGAAACAGCCCAAAGATATAAGAAGGGAAATTCTGTAATTTCCATCTTTAGCCAGTTTTCTTATCAAGTTCATTGCCTCGCTCCATTGCAGATAATCTGCTGTAGTGCTTGAATATTTTAAACTCATAATGTTCAGTTTTGTATGTAAATGAATAAAAGTGAATGTCATTTTTAAGTTGGAATATCCAACTTGCTGATAATCAAAGAAACATTCACTTTGTGAAGAAGTGAATATAATAAAAAAGGACACCAAGTTAATGATGTCCTTTGTTACGTTCAAGCCTATATGAACGGCAAATAGGCTTCATCCAATGCACCGCTCTCAATAATCTTTTTACAAAGTTCATGTGAGGCTTGATTTCTAAGGTCTGTACCATAGCTTTCATCACCAACCATTTGAATGATTGCCACAATGGTTCTCATAAGTTCTTGCTGTAGTGTACGGTGATAATATCTTGTACTCTCTGCAAACCTTTTAGGATTCCAACTATAATCGTTCAAGGCTCTTTCAAGTTCTTGCGCTGCCTTGTATTCGCGACTGTCTTCTATTACCATATCATTTAATATTTAAGAGGTTTATAAATAAAAAGGACACCTATACCTTATTATATAGATGTCCTCCATACCAAGCTATCCTTTAACAATGGCGTAGCCCAGCAGCAGGATATATCCCACCGCTATAAGTGGGAATAATGCCATTGCAATGAAGAATACCAAAGTAGCCAGTAACACGTAGAATAAATTCCGTAGCATAATCTCCAGTTTTGAGAAACCAGTAATAGGATATAATTCCAGATACAGCTAAGAAAGAAACCAGCTGTATCTTTCATCACCATGCAGAGCGGATGCAATGCCCGTTGCCAGTTCTGTAGCATTTACAGCCCGTTGCAGATAAGCGTCCACATAACTCATTTTGTTTGCTTGTGTCAAAAGGTTATGGAAATCGAACATTGATATAGCATTATCCTTCACTCCAAACACTTCATTCGTGTAATACTCGCGACAAACACTGTTTATCTGGCTGTCAGTGATTAAAAGTCTTGGTATTGCTTTCTGTCTCGCAGGTGAAAGAGCTTGGTACATTCGCATTCTGCCTATCACTTGTGCAAACTGTGTTTCAGACAGATAAATATCTGATAATGTCTGCATCAAATGTATTTCTTTGGCGGCATTGAAGCTGTTAAACAATTCCAGTACATTTCTGTAAAGCTCACTGATATTGGTTACTTCCATGTTGAACCTCACACCTTCACCAGTAAGAATCTGATTGGAACAGATTTTCATTCTCCAGCCAATAAAGACGGAAAACTTTTCCAAGCCTTTGGAAGAACGGTACAAATTCAAATCACTGTAATTCCTTACCCCACCTATACACAGTTCAAGCCTTTGCCCTCTTATCGTTTCAAAAATGGTTGGAACGGTAAAGGCAAAAGCAAGTCTTTGATAGAATTGTGTCTTTTCACATTCTAACAGTTCACTTGCTTTCTTGCCTAGTGCGGACGGTATTCTGCCACGTACTATATGTGAAACTCTTATTTCTGGAAAGTTCACCTTTTCACCTGCATAGAATGAGCTTGCAGCCTCATGCACACAAGAAACAAAGTCTTGGTGTGCAACGGTTAATTCCTGGTTTGCCCAAGTAGGCACAACACATTTGTTTGCAAGTTCTTCCAGTGTAATAGAATCTGTATTGGCTTCCAAGAAAGTAATACTTGGTTTTGCTGTTTCTTCCACAACTACCGTTGCATCCTCTGCAAATTCTCCTAAATTGCTGTTACTTCTCTGTGCCATGGCTGGCATAATCTGTAATGCTTCCATAATCTGTAAATTATTAAGTTGATAATTAGAAATTTCTCCATCTGAATGCCATATAAACGATAATGTACAGCACTATGGCAAACATTACCTTTGGGGCTGCAATGAACGGTACAATAAATATTGCACCAACCGTCAGAATTGCCTTTAAATCTTCCATAAGCGATAATTTATTGGTTAGTAATGAGTGAATTAAAAGGGAATGATAACCAGAAACAAAAAGCCTTCCAGCCTTGTACGCATGTGCATTTCTGTAATAAATCTGTATTTGCCCGTAATGGCTGTTACAGAATTTCAAGCGTTTGGGACTGGAAGGTGATTTCGCATCTGGTGTTCATTTCCCCTAAAGATACGGTGAGGGGAGTTAGGGGTAACACAACAGAAGCGCTTAAGACATACACCAGATACGGATATACATGCCAACCGTTTTTCTACTGCCAGTAATTCCACCCTATATGGCTCTGTACCTTATATGGAAACACTTCCCAGAACTAAAGGGGGAGGGGTATGATTTTAAGTACCTATATTTTATCATATCTATCTTTCAATTTTTGTAGATAATCACTATATTTGAGAAATATATATAGAGATAATAAAACCCAAAGACAAGAGATATGACACCTAGAGATTATGAAGAACTAATATGTTTATATTTTCGTAAACAAGGTTATAAGGCGAATTGTACTGCTTGTAGTGGAGATTACGGCATAGATGTATTTGCTGTTAAAGGAGAAGAGATGTTAGCTATTCAAGCTAAAATGTATGGAGCATCTACTCGTAAAGTTAATCGCCAGATGATAATGGAATTACATGGTGCCAAAGATTATTTCGATTGTACTAAGGCGATTCTTGTGACTAATGGAGAAGTATTACCAGATGCGATTCAAGTAGCGGAAAAATTAAATATTGAAATTCTATATTTTTTTTCTAATGAAGAGTTAGTAAAGTCAATTAACTACAATAGAGCAACTCCATCTATTACAAATAATTCCACAGATATTTATTCGTTTGATTATATATGGGATAAATACATAATGCCATTAAAAGGCAAGACCATTAAATGTGATAGATTGAAGAATAAAATATTAGATGTGAATTGGACTAAAATAACAAGGATAACTTCTACTGGAAGGATAGGAACTATTAAGATTGAGATTTTCAAGCAAACCATCAATACATTATTAAAAGAAGGACATATAACCCGTGATGAAATTAACCAGAACTATGTGGGTAGGGCTTCTTCTGGAGTTGTGTTAATACTTTCACAAGTTCCATTTATAGAAGTAAAAAAGAATCCAACTGAGCTAATTCTGAAAGCAAATTATAATAGGTAAAGATATTAATATAAAAGTTTCTAATTTTAGCAACTTAATGTCTGTGTTTAATGGGCACGCTAACCCTTTATTAAAATCTAAAAAGGTAAAAATGTTGCACCAATACCAGAGGTGGACAGCTTATTTAACAAATCATCATTTAATCTATATTTTAGTATTTGATAGCTATTTCCATCTTGACGTTTTACCATTATGTAATCGTCATCTTTACTTATGAATTTGCCAAGAAAATTATTATCATAATACAAATTTGTACCATAAGTAATCATTTTCCCATCTGGTAAAGTAATAAATTGTCCATCTATTATATTTTCAAGGTCTGAATTATATTCTCTACTTAATATATTAACCTTTTTACTTAAATCATTAATAGCGGTTAGAATCATGTTAGAATCTTGAGAGAGAGTTACTTTAGCAGGTAGAGTGGCAGGCTTCTCTATTGATAATAGTTGTAACAAAGAATTAACTTCTTTAATGTCCGCTTCGTAAGTATCTTTAATACACTTAGCCATCTCTGGTGTAGTTTTCTTCACCTCATCTATTCTGAGACTTTCATTATATGTTAATGTTCTGATACCAGATATATCAAATGGCATAGCTGTCCTATTATCCTTAATGAGGATGGTTCTAAGATTAAAGGCTTGTCTGATACCTAATTCATAGAAAACATTCGGATTTCTGGAACTTAAATCACATATAGCTATGTCGCATTTAAGTATCTGTTGTAATATATCCACTACAATGAAATTAGCTTTAGATGTATCATCTGCTCGAACTGGTTCAAAACCTGCTTCTATAACAGCTGGTTTGATTAAGTGTTCATATACTCTGGTAAAATGTCCTTTCTCATAACCATCAGCATCGCTAATTGGCATTATCACAAAACATTTTTTCTTTTCTTCTTCCATAGGTAGTGATTATTAATTATGCAAATGTAATACTTTATTTGAAACATTATCCTAAAAACATTAAACAACATATCTAACAATGAAAGCTAAACTCGCTAATTTGAATTACCACCATATTAGATACACAAAAAGCCCCAGACCTTATCTGCCAGTCTGGAGCTTTCCCCTATAATATGATTTCAAATTTTTCTGGTTGGGGATATGGTTTAATCTCCTTCTTATATAGACCTAGTGCAGTTAATAAATACTGATAATTCCCTTGCTCTATATGCTTGCATTTCTTAATTAGTGTCTGTTTGAAGTCTTGACGGTTGCTTTTGCCAACAGTAGTGTATTTAGTAAGAATAAGATTTATTTTCTTTCTGTCATAGGCTGGTGGTATAACTCCGTGTCCTATACAGAAGTCCTCTATTGTCTGGTAGATATTGGCTCTTTCCAAGTCTCTGGATAATGGCATGTCTTTGCATCTGGCAATATAATATCCATTAATAAGAACTATATACCCTTTATTGATGAGGCTGTCAATTACAGTGCTGTTTTTACCTACTCCTATTTTATCTTTAATGTCTTGTTTGCTTGCTTTTAAGTAATGTGTATTATTAGTACAAATAGCCATGAACTTTAGCAAGAAGTCTTTTTCTTTAGGGGTTAGATTCTTATCCAGAATAAAGTCATTCCTCAATATGAAATAGTTCTCTGGCTTGGTATTCATTTTATATCTGATATGGGTTTTACTGTTAACATAGAAATATTCCCAGCCTAGAAATAGTGGATTGTCCTTAAAAACAAACTTCCCCTTCTCATCCTTCTCACTTAGATGTGTCTTTATAATGCCCTCTGATATATCTGACAGTCCAGCTATTTTAGGATAGGTGATTTCTGACACCCCGTTATAATAATTGCTGTTCATTTTTATAATGGAGTAGATATAAGCGTTCAGTGTCTTCTTGAAACTGATAATATCCTTACTTATCAATGTCTGTCTGATTGCCCCCATTAGTAGCTATGGATTTGTGGTCGTCTATAAATATTATATCTTTCTTCTCCCGTTCAATCTTGTAATATTTATTAGTTCCAAAATACTTCTTGGCTTCCTTTCTGTTCTTAAAAATAATGTTGTCTGGTTTATACCATATCATACTGCTTTAGCGTTAGAATTGATTGGTTGTCATTCATCTGATTAATGGAATTATCTGTAACTCCCGTTCCAGAAAATTGTAGTTCCGTAGGAACTTCATTTTTCATATATAAGGTATGTTATATAATAGGTATGTTACTAGGGTATCATTTTAGGGAGTGTCCCAGTATTAAAATCGGGAATACTTATTGGAGTCTCAAAATAGGGAATAGGTAAATTCCAGACTAGATGTACATCTGTATTTATCACTTCTGTTCTTGGCTCGCATGGCGGCAGGCTATTGAACTTGGTTGCATATACAGTTGGGGATATATGTCTGGTGGGTATGAACACGAAAAGGGAGAACCGTTTGCACAGTCCTCCCTTATACATTTTATTGTCATCTCTTATACAATAGCTTATCCATACATTCGTCGAAAGCGTTTGAGTCAACTACATATCCCTCGTTGGGACTATCCTTTATCAATTTTGGTAACGCATTCAAAATGTCATACTGTCTGAGTTCGTTCAGTTCGTGACAGATGTCCTGCAATTTGTTTAAAATAAAAGATTCATCTCCACATTCTGCATAGCGTGAATTTTCGTTGATATAGAAGTACATTGTGTTTAGGTTTCCATAAACTTTATTATTTGAGACATGAAACATGTCCTCGTTCAATCCTTCATGAATGAAGAATCTGAAATCTGTATCTCGCATGCACAGTTTAATGCGATTGAAATGTATCTTTAATTGGCTAGCCTCTTTCTTGTAGCTCTCAACATCCAGACCGTCTGGTCGTGCAGAAAGTTCATTCAAGATTCTTTCTGATATGATACTGAAATATTTGTTACACATGGCTTCAGAATCATTCTTTAACTCTTTAAGCAGTTTAATTGTTACAGAAATTCCCCACTTGGGAAATATACTAAAGAAGTCGTTCAGTTTGTCTAGATTTGCATTAAATTCAATTATTGATTTGTTAACGCCTCTAACGTCAATGTACTTGATTAATTCTGGTAGTCTATGCTTTCTCATAGTTATTGGTTTTATTGGATTTATCATTGCTCATCTTGATGTAAACGGTGTAAACCTTGTTATCTTTCTGCTTGCGTCTCTTGGAATAGCCGTTCAGCTTAGCCCATATTCCAATAACAGTCTTGCTGTCCTTTACATGGTGGGCTAGTGCAAGCTCACGTAGTTGCTTGAATGTAAGTTCTGTTTCTCCATTCATTCTTAGTCCCATAAATAATTATTAAATAGATAATCTGGCAAGATAAGGTGGATTGAAATGGCAGGTAAATTCAGACAATTCAATTTCAGATGTGCCTCAAGTCGGTAATTCAGTGGTTTCAGTGATACCGCCCTTATCTCATGTTGATGTTGCAAAGATACTGCACTTTGGTGAGGTGCCAAAACACTTTGACAACTTTCTTAAAACTTCGTGTAGGGAGCTTCATGGAGTGAGGATATGTCCTCTTCTGATAGCTTGGAAGTAAGTTTGGAACTTGAAAACTATTCCTGCTCCGGTTTGTGATACGGCAGGTAAACCATGTACATCTTGCCTTGAATCATTTTTCGTTTCTTGATGTATTGGTCAGAAGCCCAAAGCCCAATGTGCAGCCTTGTGTCCTTGATACCGTGCTCCAGTGCCATTTTACGAATGTCAGCGTAGGTCAGTTCTTTCATTTGAAGTGGATTTAGGTTTGTAGTGGTGAATCTGGGTGACGAGGAACTCGGTCATTTCTGACTTTCAATCACAGTGCAAAGGTATAAAGTCCCGACTGCATCACCAAACGACAAGTAGAAATTGTGGAATATTTGAGTTGAGGGGGCAATAAAGCAAAAATTCTCCCCATAACCGGAGCTGTTCGGGGAGAATATGCTGTTCAGCCTTACCAGAAACCCTAATTTCCTAAAAAACTTGTCAGTCTTGATTTCTTTTATCCAATAAGGCTGTAGTGATTTCTTTTATATTGGTGAATCTTGCATTATCCAACAAGCCTATTTCCAAAGCCTTATTGATAAACTGCATAATTGCATCCTTACTGATACCAATCTTAACGCACTTGATAATCATTTCCCTAAAACAGTCATACAAGTCTGACAGCTTCCCAACAGATAACTGTTTCACATATTGCTTTGCCACATCAGAATCTGAAGTGGAAGATTGGGAGAACTTTTCTATCTCGCTTATAAGGGACGCAATTTCATTGTCATAGCTACATAGTTTCCCATCTTTCAAGTGACCTACTTGTGATTGTAGTTCAACAGCCTTATTGATTTTGGATGCAAAAAATTGAGTGTCTAACAAGGTTTCAAAGGTTATATTGTCAGCCACGCTCGCCCTTGAAATTGGCTTCTTGACCGTTTCTTGTTTATTCATTGTAGCATCTACCATATTATCAGTCCCTTCAACCTTGAATAATCTACTGTTTTTGATTTTCTTTAAAGAATTAATAAGCCTTGTTCCTTTATCGTTTACAGTTTCATGCAAATAAACATCGTCTATCATTGTGGTGTCTGTATGCGCAGTTGCTATTATTACATCTTCTTTAGGAATCCCAGAACGGCACATCAAAGTAATAAATGTATGCCTAGCAATATGAGTATGAATTAACTCATATAATTTCTTTTTTTTATTAATAACCTCCTCACCTATTTGTTCTGTATAAATTACATCACTATCTAGTCCAACCTTCTTGCATACATTTTTAATTACTCTATTTAATTTAGCCTCATTATTTCTTACAACGTTAGCATCTTCTCCCAATAAATTGATATGCTCGAACCCCTTTTCTTTATATTTATTCAAAATCTCTTTTACCAAGGGAAATAAATACACTGTAGCTTGTTCTCCAGTCTTTTGAACAACAAAAGAAATAACCTCAACATTACCTTCTAACTTCGTAACAGTATATTCACCTTTAAAAATCTTAGGCAAATCAGATATGCGTTGTCCTAGTAAGCACTGGGAGATAAACAAATCTCTAGCCTCTTCTTCTTTTGGTTTAAGATTTGAGTAACCATAAATAGCTAAAAGTTGTTTTTCTGTTAATGGAATTTGCTTACTCTTTTTTTGTTCTTTAGTTCGCCTATCCTTAATAGGAGTGAAAGATATTATGTCTATACCAGCTTTTATTTCCTTGTCTTTGTTAGCATGATTAATCAATGTTTTAATTCCATTGAGTTTATTTAAAATCGTTGCAATCTTAGAATTAAGCGACAATAAATACTGCTGATAATCTTCCATAGTATCTCCATTAATATAAGATACACTATTAAGAATATCTCTAGTTTTCAAAAAGTTCTCAAAAGACCTAACATATCCCATATATATGTTCTTACTATTTTCTCCATCGATATACTTCTCTACCATCTGCCTTAAAATAAAAGTTGCAGATAATTTTTCTTTTTCTCCCATAGCATTACGTTGCTTCAAATTAGGATTAATAATTTGCTTCATTTCTTCAAAAAGGAAGTTGATTCTTTCCATATCTTCACAAAGATAATTCTTATTCTCTTCAAAAGAAGCAAGTATAGACCTTATTCTTTTATTAACAATTTCATTATTCCTATTATCCAATCTAGTTTGCCCATTACTAATAGTAGCAATTTGTTTCCGCTTATTCCATTGCGAAGGATAAACTTTCACTCCAATATTTACCTTATACTGCTTTCCCCTAAATGAAAATAGAGCATAAATAATAGTCGGTTTATTCAACCTAGTCTGCCTTAGATTGAAATTTAGAGTAAATTCAAGAAACACTTGTTCATTCATCACTGTTTATTGCCAAACGTTATTAAAATCGGTTATTACATTTGGTTATTAATGAGACTATTTGCATAGGTATTTCCACATTATCACCCCTTCCAGAATATATTGAAATAAAGCTTTGCTATATCATAAAAACAAGCTATCTTTGCACAGTTTTTTCAAGAATATTAAGACTAAGTAGCAAGTAGTTAGTAGTAAGAAACGGACAAAAAACGACAGAAGAAGATAAATCAAATTAGAATCAGATAAATCAATAGAGAGTATGTTGACTGCAAACGAAATCAGAGACTCTTTCAAGAGTTTCTTCGAAAGTAAAGGTCACCAGATAGTGCCTTCGGCCCCGATGGTGATTAAGGATGACCCCACGTTGATGTTCACCAATGCGGGAATGAACCAGTTTAAAGATATCATTTTGGGCAACCACCCGGCGAAATACAAAAGAGTTGCTGACTCGCAGAAATGCCTTCGCGTAAGCGGAAAGCACAACGACCTGGAGGAAGTGGGTCACGATACCTACCACCACACCATGTTCGAGATGCTGGGCAACTGGTCGTTTGGCGACTACTTCAAGAAGGAAGCCATCTCCTGGGCATGGGAGTATCTGGTGGATGTACTGAAACTCAACCCCAAAGACCTCTACGCCACCGTATTCGAAGGTAGCGCCGAAGAAGGACTGGAACGCGACAACGAAGCCGCTTCTTACTGGGAGCAGTTCTTGCCGAAAGACCACATTCTGAATGGCAACAAACACGATAACTTCTGGGAAATGGGTGATACGGGACCGTGCGGTCCGTGTTCGGAAATCCATGTGGACTCCCGTTCGGAAGAAGAGAAGGCCAAAGTACCCGGCAGCCAGCTGGTGAACAAAGACCACCCGCAGGTGATTGAAATCTGGAACCTCGTGTTCATGCAGTTCAACCGCAAGGCGGACGGCAGCCTGGAAGGACTTCCCGCCAAGGTTATCGACACCGGCATGGGCTTCGAGCGACTGGTGCGCACACTGCAAGGAAAGACCTCCAACTACGACACCGACGTATTCCAACCGATACTGAAAGCCATCGGAGACATGGCAGGCAAGAAGTATGGCGAAGATGAGAAGTCGGACATCGCCATGCGTGTAATTGCCGACCACATCCGCACCATCGCCTTCTCCATCACCGACGGACAGCTTCCGAGCAATGCCAAGGCAGGTTACGTCATCCGTCGTATCCTCCGCCGTGCCGTGCGCTACGGTTACACGTTCCTCGGACAGAAGCAGGCATTCATGTACAAGCTCCTCCCCGTACTCATCGAGAACATGGGCGCCGCTTATCCCGAACTGGATGCACAGAAGGAACTGATTGCCAAAGTTATCAAGGAAGAAGAAGACTCCTTCCTCCGCACCCTGGAGACGGGTATCCGCCTGCTGGAAAAGACCATGGCAGACGCCAAATCCACCGGCAAGAACGAAATCAGCGGAAAGGATGCCTTTACCTTATATGATACCTTCGGTTTCCCGCTCGACTTGACGGAACTGATTCTCCGCGAAAACGGCATGACTGCCGACATCAAGGAGTTTGACGCCGAAATGCAGCAGCAGAAACAGCGTGCCCGCAATGCCGCCGCCATAGAGACCGGTGACTGGATTACGCTAAAGGAGGGTACTACCGAATTCGTAGGATATGACTATACGGAATACGAAACATCCATTCTGCGCTACCGCCAAGTGAAGCAGAAGAACCAAACCTTGTATCAGATTGTACTGGACAAGACTCCGTTCTATGCCGAAAGCGGCGGTCAGGTAGGTGACACCGGTGTATTGGTGAACGAGTTTGAGACCATCGAAGTGGTAGACACCAAGAAGGAGAACAACCTGCCTATCCACATCACCAAGAAGCTGCCCGAACACATGGAAGCTCCGATGATGGCATGCGTGGATACCGACAAGCGTGCCGCTTGTGCCGCCAACCACTCTGCTACCCACTTGCTGGATGCTGCGCTGCGCGAAGTATTGGGCGAGCATGTAGAGCAGAAGGGCTCTTTGGTTACACCGGACTCCCTGCGTTTCGACTTCTCACACTTCCAGAAGGTGACGGACGAGGAAATCCGCAAGGTGGAACACATCGTTAATGCAAAGATTCGCGCCAACATACCTTTGAAGGAATACCGCAACATTCCTATCGAAGAAGCCAAAGAACTGGGCGCCATCGCTCTGTTCGGTGAGAAGTACGGCGACCATGTACGCGTTATCCAGTTCGGTTCTTCCGTAGAATTCTGTGGTGGTACGCACGTGGCTGCAACCGGAAACATCGGTATGGTGAAGATTATCTCCGAAAGCTCCGTGGCTGCCGGTGTGCGCCGTATCGAAGCCTACACGGGTGCACGCGTGGAGGAACTGATGAACACCATCGAGGACACGCTGCACGACTTGAAGGCGCTCTTCAACAACGCACCCGACCTTGCCGGAACCATCCGTAAGTATATTGACGAAAACGCCGGACTGAAGAAGCAGGTAGAGGACTTCATGAAAGAGAAAGAAGCACAGCTGAAAGAAAGACTGCTGAAGAACGTGCAGGAAGTCAATGGCGTTAAAGTCATCAAGTTCTGTGCTCCCCTGCCGGCAGAAACAGTGAAAAACATCGCCTTCCAGCTGCGTGGCCAGATTACGGAAAACCTGTTCTTCGTGGCAGGAACTGAAGCCGAAGGCAAGCCGATGCTGACCGTCATGCTGAGCGACAACCTCGTGGCAGGCGGACTGAAAGCCGGAAACCTGGTGAAAGAGGCCGCCAAGCTTATCCAAGGCGGTGGCGGTGGCCAGCCCCACTTTGCAACTGCCGGCGGCAAGAATGCTGACGGACTGAACGCTGCCATTGACAAAGTTTTGGAATTGGCAGGATTATAATCGAAAATAATTGGCGAAACACTTGACATCGCCTCTGCGATGTTGTATATTTGTAATGTCATTTTTTAGATATTTCAAAACTAAACTACCGGGAAAGGAGGAGCATTGCTTCTCCTTTTCTTTTTATCCTCCACGGTATTCCATTTGAAATGCCACATGCCGGCTCCCCAAACTCCACACCTTACCATCCTAAATGCCACACCTTAGCAAGTGAAATGGCTGGCATTTACCCTCCAAAGCCCTGGGGTTTCCGTGAAAAGCCCTAAGGTTTGGGACAGTGAAGTGGAGGGAACGGATGATTAGTCCAAAACAAACAGACAATGCATTCGAAGCAAACGAATGATGCATACAGAACAGACAGATGATGCGCAACAGAAACAAAAACGGGAAGCCTAAGCCTCCCGTCTGTTAATCTTTCGTAAATCTGCTCTTGACAAGATTTCCACTAAAACCTTATTCCATCCGAAGTATAAACATTTCGCGATAAACCACCAGTGCACCTTCGGGCAGCAAACCGGAAGGACAGAAAGGAGTTACATTTTCCGCAAGTACACATTTACCATTTCCCGAGACCGTCCGCGTAAAGAGCCTCTTCTCTCCATTATAAGTAAACTGCCACAATGCATATGTATCTCCGTTCTCATCTTCCACTGGAACTGTCTCGTATATCCCCATTAGCGGTTCCTCCTCTTTTCCCGTCGGATAGATTTCCAATACACCTTTCCACATACTATTGGAGAAATCTTCGGGCACCAGCACATAATACCCGCCATCCTTCACCCAAGGACGCTCGGCAAGTGCCTTAGAAACATCACCCAGCAGTTCCGTCGGTGCACCACTACTGATACCATACTCGAAGCCCATTTTCGTCAACGTATATTGCCTACGACCTTTCACCGTGATGCGCAGTTGTGTTTCCTCACCGGAACCATCCATCACCTTCACAATCGTCTCCCCCTCTGCCAGCGGATGAATCTTGATACGCTGATACCCGTTGACATCATCGGTAAAAGTCACGGAAGCCACCGACTCGTGCTCGTTAATCACATTATAGGAACCGTCGCCGCCGTCAATGCCCAGCACTGTATCTTCGTTTGTTTCAGAAAGATAATAAGAAAGATTGGACACCAGATTGTCACATGTCCCAATCTGGTAGATAGGCTCCACACCTTCGAAAAGTACCATGCTTCGGTAATCGTCCTCGCAACCGGAAGCGGTAAACAGCAGTGCTATCAAAGCAAAGAGAGAGTATAGCTTCTTCATACTTGTTCAGTTATAGTTGTTCTATCTACAAAAATACAAAAAATGCCGGAATACTGCATCGGTACCCCTCTCTTTTTCAAACTATTTGTTCTTCCGGATAGTTCACCAAGTAGAGCGTTCCCGTGGCACGGGTAAAGGCGGTGTAGAGCCAACGGAAATAATCGGGTGTCAGATATTCATCCGTCATATACCCCTGGTCCAGAAAGACATTCTTCCATTGCCCGCCCTGCGCCTTGTGGCAAGTCACGGCATAGGCATACTTCACTTGCAAGGCGTTGTAGTACGGGTCTGCCTTCATCTTCTTCATCCGCTCGCGCTTCACGGTGATGTCGGCATAATCTTCGAGGACGGAGTAGAAAAGCCGGTCGTTTTCTGCCTTGGGCAGCGCAGGCGAGTCGGTATGCAGCGTATCGAGCAGCATGTTCACTTCCAGTTCAAAGTCGTTATAGTCGGGAAAGACCAGCGTCACGTCTGCAAAGCGGAAGCCATACAGCTCTCGCGTACGGCGCACGCGGCGCACCACGGCAGTCTCACCGTTGGCAATGAAATCCATCTCCTTCTCCTTTTCCGTCCAGAAGTAGTTATTTTTCGCCACCATCAACAAATCACCGGTGTTTAATTCATCCTCACGCCAGAGAATCTGCGCACGGATGCCTTTGTTGTAGATGTTCGCCCTCTTGTTGGAGCGGCACACCACGATAGTTTCATCCAGCCCGTCATGGTCGTAGCAAGAGCTCAGCGTTTCTATCAGCTCATTTCCGGGCAGAACTTTAATGTCGGCAAACCCCGAAACCTTTATCTTTGGCAGGCTGTAGCAATCGTCTTCCGCTATCAACTGCCTCAGGCGGGTGGCATTCCACAAAATGCCCGACTGCTGCTCCTGGCGCACCACCTGCGTCAAGTCCACCTCCACCACTTCCAGCCCGTAGCCTTTCAAGGCATCGGCAAAGAGGGCAGGGCTCTGCTCCTCCCCCACCGGCGGCAGCTGTGCCGTATCGCCCATCAGCAGCAGGCGGCATCCCTGGCCGGAATAGACAAACTGCACCAGGTCGTCCAGCAACCTGCCCGTGCCGAACATGGAACCGGACAGTCCCTCATTGGAAATCATTGAGGCCTCATCCACTATATATAAAGTGTGAGTTGTCAAATTATCGTTCACAGAAAAATTGCTCAGCTCATTGGAGAAAGATTGCTGTCTATAAATTTTTTTATGAATTGTAAACGCCGGATGCCCCGCATACGCCGAGAAAACTTTTGCCGCCCGTCCGGTCGGTGCCAGCAATACCGACTTTTGTTGCAACTTATCCAACGTCCGCACCAAGGCACCGACCAACGATGTTTTACCCGTCCCCGCATAACCACGAAGCATAAAAGCCACCTCGCTACGGGGTGACAGAAGGAACTCCGATAAAGATTTTACAGCAATTTCTTGCTCAGGAGTTGGTTGGTAAGGAAAATTTTCCTTAATTTGCCTTTCTAAATAGTTATTTATCATTTTTGTAACAGAAAAAAGTAAAGGGAACTATCGTTTTTAAATTAATTTCTTTTATTTTTGCGGTGCGAATATAACAACTAAAAAACATATTTATCATGAAAACAGTATTTAATGTCATTTTAGGCTTATGTGCTTTGGTGCTAATTTATATTTGTTACACCAGCATTATGGGTCCTATCAACTTTGAAAAAGCAAAGAAGCACAGAGACGCAGCCGTCATTGCACGTCTGATTGACATCCGTAAAGCACAATTGGAATATCGTACTTTACATGACCAGCAATATACTGCAAGCTTCGACTCTCTGATTGACTTTGTTAAAAACCAGAAACTTCCGTTCATCTTCAAGCAAGGAGAACTGAACGATAAGCAGCTGGAAGACGGTCTGACTGAAAAGAAAGCCATCAACATCATCAATAAGGCAAAGAAGACAGGTAACTATGCTGACGTCAAGAAATGGGGATTGGAAAACTTCAAACGTGACACCTTGTGGGTAGCCGTATTGGACACTATCTTCCCGAAGGGCTTCAACCCCGATTCAATGAGATATGTTCCCTTCGGAAACGGTGCACAGTTCGAAATGGCCATCAAGAACGATACAGCTAAATCCGGTGCTCCTTTCTGTCTGCTCGAAGTGAAGACTCCGTACGAAGTTTATTTGAACGGTCTGGATGCACAAGAAATTGCCAACATCAAGGACGTACAAACCAAACTTGGCAAGTACTGCGGTCTGATGATTGGTAGCTTGGAAACAGCTAACAACAACGCCGGTAACTGGGAATAATCTCACCCCGACAAACGTATGATAGAAACGACTGATTTTAATAAATCGGAACAGTATACATTATCCATCCGTCTCAGTACGGATGGATTTTCTTTTTCTGTGTTCAACCCTCTGGGCGACGGTGAGTTCTCTTACTACGACCGTGCAGTGGACGAGTCCCTCTCCCTCACTGCCAATCTGAAACAGACCTTCCGCGAACTGGCATGGCTGGAACGCCCCTTCCGCCGTGTCAATGTGCTCATGGCAGACAAACGCTTCACGTTCATTCCCCTGGAGTTCTTCGAGGACGAACAAACGGAAATCATTTTCTATCACAACCATCCTAAACGGGAAAACGAAACCGTACAATACAACATACTGCATAAGAACAGCACTGTCGTACTGTTCGGCATGGATAAGAGTGCCTGCTCCTTCCTTCGCGAACAGTATCCCGATGTCAAGTTCTATTCCCAAGCCAGCCCCTTCATTGAGTTCTTCTCCTCAAAGAGCCGCTTGGGCAACAACCGGAAGATGTATGCACACTTGCGAAAAGATGCCGTAGACGTATACGGCTACGAGCGCGGACGCCTCCTTCTTGCCAATTCCTTTGAATGCAGAAGCACACCCGACCGTGTCTACTACCTATTATATATATGGAAACAACTCGGCTTCGAGCAGGAACGCGATGAGCTGCACCTGACCGGTGACCTAAACGACAAAGAACTGCTACTGCCCGAACTGCGAAAATTCATCCGGCAGGTATTCATCATGAATCCCGCCACTAATCTTGACCTGCAAGCCATAACCCTATGCGAGTAATCAGCGGAATATACAAAAGAAGACGTTTCGACGTGCCCCACTCCTTCAAGGCACGCCCCACCACAGACTTTGCCAAAGAGAATCTGTTCAATGTGCTCTCCAACTACATGGACTTTGAGGACGGCATCCGTGCCCTCGACCTATTTGCCGGTACGGGCAGCATCAGCATCGAGCTTGTGTCCAGAGGCTGCGACCAAGTAATCAGCGTGGAAAAAGACCGCGACCACTATGCCTTCATCTGCAAGATTATGCAAGAATTAAAGACGGACAAGTGCCTACCCATACGCGGTGACGTATTCAAATACCTCAAAAGCGGACGCGAGCAGTTCGACTTTATCTTTGCCGACCCTCCCTACGAGCTTGCCGGGCTGGAAACCTTGCCCGATCTCATCTTCGAGAACAACTTGCTGAAAGAAGACGGACTCTTCGTCTTGGAACACGGGAAGAAAAACAGTTTCGAGGAACATCCGCACTTTGTGGAGAGAAGGGTATACGGAAGCGTGAACTTCACGATATTTAAATGATGAATGAAGAATGGTACGATATGAATACACTTCAAGAAATTCTTCATTCATCATTCTTCATTATAACAGCGGCGCCATCAGCCGCACCACACTCTCTGCGGCCTTACGATACCAGGGGCGCTTCACCCAGTTCTTCAAGAATACTTGTACGCAGTCGCGCTGGTCTTGAAGGAAGATTTCGCGCATCTGAAGCGCTGTTTCTGTGTCATAGATGAAGGCATTCACCTCAAAGTTATGTTCAAAACTGCGGAAATCCACATTCGTAGAGCCTACCGTGGACAACTCATCATCCGAAACCATCAGTTTGGAGTGCAGGAAGCCTTTCTTATAGAAATAGACCTTGACTCCCGAATAGAGCACATCTGTCAGATAAGAGCAGGAACCCAGATGCGTCAAGCGGTTATCAGCACGCATGGGCAACATCAGACGCACATCGACACCTGACAAGGCGGCTGTCTGCATAGCAACAAGTACGGCTTCGGTGGGCAGGAAGTAGGGAGTCTGGATATAGAAATATTTCTTTGCGCTGGAAATGGATATGACAAGTCCCTGCATAATGTCTTTCCATGGGCCTACGGGCTCACTCGTTACAATCTGCGCCAAGGAAGTACCGCAGTTTTCTATTTTCGAGAAATAGCGGGTAGACGTAATCAGTGTACGGTCCACAAAGTACCAATCGAGTAGGAAGGCGGTCTGCAATCCGTGAACAGCCTTGCCCTCCAACAGCAGATGTGTGTCCCGCCAGATGCCCCATGAGAATCCGCGCATATAGCGTTCGGCAAGATTCATACCCCCCACAAAGCCGATGCGCCCGTCAATGACAACTATTTTCCGATGATTACGATAGTTCACCTTACTGGTGAAAAGCGGAAAACGTACCTTCAGAAAGCTGCGTACCTCGATACCGGCCTCGCGCATCTCTTCAAAAAAACGGTTGGGAACATGCCAGCAACCCACATCATCATAAATCACACGTACCTCTACCCCGGCACGCGCCTTTTCCATCAGGACATCACGTACCAAGCGCCCAATGGCATCGTCCTCAAAGATATAGAATTCCATGTGGATATGCTTCGTTGCTTTCCCCAGTTCGCGCAGCAGGGATTGCAGCATGGAGAGCCCCAGGGTATAGGCTTCCACCCGGTTTCCATCGAAGGGGAAAGCCTGGTTGGTATTACGGAACAAGGATATGAGACGACTGTAATTGATGGGAAGCGCACATGAGTCCTGCGCCAGATATTCCGCCATAGGTTTCTTCAACAAGCGGCTGTAACTCTTCTTCCCTATCATGCGCACACGGCGCTGACTACGCCCGAAGAAGAAGTAAAACACCAGCCCCACGATGGGAAGGAACATCAGTATCAGTATCCATGCCATGGTTTTCACCGGATTGCGGTTGTCGAGGATAATGACGACAATCGTTCCGATGATGGCACCGAAATAAACAATGTCGAAGGCTATCGTAGCAATCTGGCTGGCAATGAAGTTCCAATCAAGCATGTTCACAGACAATTAAGTGTGAAACAAATGTAGGAAAAACACAGAAACTTTCACCGAAGATTACAGAGATTAACATAAAAGTCCCTCTTCCCCCAACTTGTCTGAAAACTTATACTTGCTATCGCTTTGACGCGGATGACGCAGATGACGCAGATTTTTAATATTCTTATCTGCGTCATCCGCGTCTGAAAAATAATCAAAAAGAAACCTGCCACAGAATTGAGAGTGTATCAGAATGACAAGCTGATTAGGGGGGTGATCCCCTCCGCTTTAGAACGGCCTGCGTCCTCCGAAACCGCCAGGACCATGCCCCGGACCGAAGCCCGGACCGCCGAAGCCGCGTCTGCCCTGCATCTTATCGCGGGCGGCCTTGCTGCCGAAAATATTCAGACGATAGATGAAGTGAAGCATGCAATAGCTGTTCACGCCGTTATATTCGTACACCGAGCGGCCGCTTGCAGTCAGCGAACGGCTGATGTTACTCTGCTTCTTCAGAATGTCGTACATCTCGAAGCTGACGGTGGCATTCCCTTTCAGGAAAGTCTGCGACAACTGTGCATTCCAGATAAGCTCGTTACGGTTCATACTGCTGTCCGTATATCCTCGACGGCTCTGGTTGGCAATGTTGGTAGAGAGCGTCATGTTCCACGGCATGGAAATCTGCGTATTGGCACCGTAGGAGAAGGTATAGGGCTCCTGATTATTGTCAGGCGTCAGTTTATCCTTCTCTATTGAATAGGAGATGCTTCCGTTCAAGCCGAATTCAAACCAGTCATTACGATAGGCGGCATTCAGACGTTCGCCCAGCGTCAGGTTGGTGGTTGTATTCTTCCGTTCCACGGCATCTGCTCCCTTACCGGACGTCAGATAAGCCACATTGTTCTGATAGTTGGCATTGGAGAAGGAGTTGATGGTATACTTCTTATTGGGCAGTGCCGTATTGAAGCCAAACATGCCGAACGCATTCCAATTACCGTTGATATTTTTCGGAGTTGTAGTCCATCCACCAGTCTCCGAATTGTACACACGGCTATTGCTGATGCTATTCTGCGTTGCCGAGAAGTTGACGTGTGACATAATACCGCGCTGCTTTTCGGCATTATACGTATTATAGAAGAATCGCATGTTGTGCGTGAAGGAAGGCTTCAAGCCCGGATTACCGATACGTACATTCTGCGGATTGGAGTTGTCCACAATCGGCAACAGATTCTCCATACTCGGTTGGCTGCTACGCCCGCGATATGTCATACGCAACTGGCTCACCTTGGAGAAACGGATGCGCAAGTCCAGGTTCGGAGCGAAGTTGAACACATTGCGGGTGGTATCAATCATATAGTCGCCGCGCTTATAGGACAATACAGAATGCTGCGGCTGGAACGACATACCTGCGCTCAACTGATACTTCTCGCGGATAAAGCGCAAAGACACGGATGCATCGTGGTTGTAGTAGCGGTATTCCGCATACTTACCCAGACTATCCACCGCATGCTCTTCATATCCCGTGGGAAGCTGGGTTGACAATCCCCAATCCGGAAAACCCTGCAAATCATACGTCGTCTTGTCGCTCTCGCTATACTTGTACTGGAACTGATAGCTGAATTGCAAGAAAGTGGCGCGGGCTATCGGTTCGCTGTAAGTCAGCTGTGCACTGTAATTGTAGTTCTTGGTAGGAGTAGTGATGTACTGGTTACGAACCAAGATGGAGTCTCCTCCCAAAGCATTCAGTAACTGGAAGTAATGTGTTTCCGACTCCGTATACTGGTTGTTGTCATTATTGGTATAACCGAATCTTCCACGGAACGTGACATTGCGTCCTTTGTCATTCAGCTTTCTGTTCAACTGCAAGGTTGCATCCGTAGACACACTCTTGTTGTCGTTCAGCGAACCGCTGTTGATAGCATTTATACGGATACTCCTCAACGGGTCATCGTCCGGATTAAGAATCTTCTCCAGATTCAGCCAGTTATTGGGGTCACTCACCAGACTGTAAGGGTCGGAATTGAACGTACCGCTCTCAGAATTGGAGAGATTGTCCGTTTTGCCGTACGAGAAGTTGGGACGGAAAATGATATTCGTCATCGAGTCCGGCTTCCACTCCATACGGAAATCGGCATTGAAATTCTTGGCTTTGTTACGTTGCCTGCTGTTCGAGTTGGAGTAAGAGTTGCCGTCCGGCAGAAAGTCCTCGGTAGAACCGATACTTGCAATATCCCCATCCTGATAGTTGTAGCGTGCACTACCGCCCAGTTCCAGCTTATCGGTTTGGGTAGCGAAGTTCACACCCAGCATTTTCGTTGCAGTAAGTCCGTTGTTCCTGCGCCAGCGCGGAGGACCGCCACCACCCGAAAAGCCCTGGTCGTTCACGTTATTGGCAGAACCCACTACCGACACCTGGGTTTTGTCCACGAAGCGGTTCAGCATAAAGCGGCCCATATAGCGGTCTTCCGTCCCTCCGGCCACGTCGGCATTACCGAACCAACCCTGGTTCATGCCTTTCTTTACGGTCAGGTCGAGCACCGTCTCCTCCTCACCGTCGTCAATACCGGTGATACGTGCCAAATCGGACTTCTTATCGTAGGTTTTCAGCTTCTCTATCATATCTACCGGCAGGTTCTTCAAACCGGTCTTTACGTCTCCACCGAAGAACTCCTTGCCGTCGACCATAATCTTCGACAAGTCCTTACCGTTGATTTTCACATTACCCTCGTCGTCAATCTCCGCACCGGGCAGCTTCTTCACCAACTCCTCGAGCATGGCTCCCTCGGGGGTACGATAGGCAGATGAAGTATATACCAGTGTATCTTCCACCACCTGCACTTGCGGCGCTTCTGCCGTAACCACAGCCTCGGCCAGCATCACCGCATCCGTTTCCAATGTCAGTGTACCCACGTTCTTGGCAGTTGTCGTAGCATAAAGGTGTAAAGGGATGTACTGGCTCTTGAATCCGATGTAGGAAACCTTCAGCACGTATTTACCCGCACTGACTTTGGGAAGAGTGAAATAACCTTGTGCCGTAGTGGCCGTACCCGATGCCTGAACACTGTCTGGCAACAAAAGCAACTGCACGGTAGCTTGTATCGCAGGCTCCTTGGTGTCCTCCACGACACGGCCCGATACCGTAATGTTTTTGGTCTGTGAAAATGCAGACAGCGTTGTTACCAACAGCAACGCCATCCCCGTGATAATTTTCTTCATGTGTCTATTCTTTGTCTATTCTAAATGAACAATGCCTTTTATTCACTGTTTCATTTGACAGACTTCCGGGCAAAAGGTTTAATGCCCCACATGACGATTTGCTTTATTTATCGACTATTCCGCTTAAATAATCTATCAACTGTCGCTTTCTTTATACCAAATTCCAAGCAAAGCACATTCAATATAAGAAATATGAGAAAAGAAGAAGAATCGACCGAAAGGAGGTCACCCTGCGCCACCCGGTAGAGCATACCGCCGAAGATAAAAAGAACGGTCAGAAAGATGGCATTGCGCGTGGACTTGTTGCGCACCTGCTCTATCTCCTTATTCTCGTTCTTCGTCAAGGCAAAGATTATCATCAGTGCCCCCATCATCATCAGGAGTTTGGAGCATTCCTTGTAAAACAGCAAGTTGGCATCTGTCACTTTTCCCCACAATAGGAATATGAAAGGAAGGAACAACGCCAGAGCTATGATGAAATAACCCAACGGACGGCAATAAACGGGAAGTAATGCTCTCATTTCTATCAATCAATTACAAATTACTAATTACAAATAGCGGGAGGCAGATGACGGAAACACCTTGCCACCCATAGAATTTCGCGGGACAAAGATAACGTTTTATTGCCAAAAGAGCTATCTTTGTGCCACAATATAATGAAGAAGGCTCCCTTTCCTTCATAATCCGTAACATCAGTAATTGGTAATTCGTAATTTGTAATTAACAAGATGAGTAAACAAGAAGTAATCCTTTGCGAAGGACTGGCAAACAGCCTGACGCATGCCATAGCGAAGTGTCCCCATGACAAGCTTTTCATCCTTACCGACGAGCATACCCACCGCCTCTGCCGCCCGCATCTGGACGGTATCCCCGCCCTGGAAGAAGCGGAAGAGATTATTATCGGGGCAGAAGATGTGCACAAGAATATGGAAACGCTGGCTGCCGTATGGCAAGCCCTGAGTGAGAAAGGGGCCAGCCGCCACTCCCTGCTCATCAATCTGGGCGGTGGCATGGTGACCGACCTTGGCGGTTTTGCCGCTTCCACCTTCAAGCGGGGCATCGCCTACATCAACGTTCCCACTACGCTGCTCGCCATGGTCGACGCTTCCGTGGGAGGCAAGACGGGCATCAACTTCAACGGTCTGAAGAATGAAATCGGCGTCTTTGCTCCTGCCGCCTGCGTGCTGCTGGAAACCGAGTTCCTGCGCAGCCTCGATGCCCATAACTTCTTCTCCGGCTATGCGGAGATGCTGAAGCACGGCCTCATCAGTACCCCGGAACATCTGGCGGAACTGCTGGCCTTCGATACGGAGAAGATAGATTATGCCTTGCTGAAGTCCATGGTAGGACGTTCCGTGCAGGTAAAGGAACGCATCGTAGAAGAGGACCCACTGGAACATGGCATCCGCAAAGCCTTGAACCTGGGGCACACCGTGGGACACGCCTTCGAAAGCCTCGCCCTTGCCGAAAGGCGTCCGGTGCTGCACGGCTATGCAGTGGCATGGGGGCTGGTCTGCGAACTCTACCTTTCTTATATAAAGACCGGATTCCCGAAGGACAAGATGCGCCAGACCATCCAATTCGTCAAAGAGAATTATGGCAGCTTCACCTTCAACTGCAAACAGTACGACCAGCTGTACGAACTGATGAAGCATGACAAGAAGAATACCGCCGGAGTCATCAACTTCACCCTATTGAAAGAAGTGGGTGACATCTGTCTCAACCAGACGGCAGACAAGGAGACTATCTTCGAAATGTTCGACTTTTATAGGGAGTGCATGGGAGCATAGCACTCCCGGCAAGGAGAGACAGTATTCTCTGAATTCTTCCACATTCATCGCTCACTCCTCCCCCGAAAAGTCCTCCGTATCATTTTCCATCCCAACTGGGTCTTCATCCGGAATTCCCGTCTTTCCCTCGGCCCGCTCCTTTCGCAGCGTTTCCGGTCGCAACATATCGTGAGGGAAATATCGGCTAAGCGGATAACGGTAGAAATCCATCCCGCTGTTCAGCCTCGCCACCAGCGACTTATCCGGACGAAAATAGACACGGGATAAGCGTACCTTGCCCGGCATCACATCGTCGGGATGCTCAAACCCGTCACTCGTCACCGCCACATGGAAGGAACCCAGCCCCTTAATGGTCACCGACTCTCCCTCCATCAGCGCTTCCTCTATAAACTTCGGCAAATCTATCAATACACTCTGCACGTCTCCCGAACTCATCCCTTTTCTGGATGCCATACGCTGCGCCAGCAGCTCTGCCGTCACACCTCCACGCCGCTGTAACACACGCTGCACAGCATAATAGAGTTGCTTCACCCCTTCTGCCGTGCGGAAAACCTTCTTTCGAACCAAATAGACTATACTCATACTCTTTTCACAATGAACATAATGTTTCTTACTGCAACCAGACTGCTGACACCCCACCCGAAGGTTACTTCCCCTAAACAGAAAGCCAGTTTCCATACGGCCGGACAGCTATTCCCCAACATGCACGAGATGCACATCTCATGCAGTTCGAGACATACATCTCAACACACGCGAGATGCACATCTCATGCAGTTCGAGACATACATCTCAACACACGCGAGATGTGCATCTCATACAGCAAAGGTAATCATATTCCACCTGATATACAAATATCTTTCATGTATCGGGGAATAATATTCCGCACCAGCTTACTCCGGCTCTTATCATTAATTAACAATGCTGCATGCAGGGTTTTCGCAAATATGCTATTTCTATAAAAGCAAGACCTATTCCAAATGTTTAATTTAAAAGAGTACACTATGAAAATGAAGTCAATCTTTAACAAGAAAATTTTAATCGCTATTGCAACCATCAGCTCCTTAAGCCTCCAATCGTGCCTGGACGACGATGATAATTATGCCATGAGATTCCCCAATGCCCTGGTAACGGTAAAGACCGATGCAGACCAGACAGTCTTTCTGCAATTGGATGACAAGACCACTCTGCTGCCTACCAACATGACAAAATCTCCCTACGGCGAGAAGGAAGTCCGCGCTTTGGTAAACTACAAGGAAGTGGACGAGCCCAGCGATATCTACACCCAAGCTGTACATATAAACTGGATAGACAGTATCCTTACCAAACCCATCGCCCCGGATTTGGGTGAAGAGAACGATACCGTATACGGCACCGACCCGGTGGAAATAGTGAACGATTGGGTAACCATCGCAGAAGACGGTTATCTGACCCTTCGCTTTAGAACTCAGCAAGGAGACTATCAAACAAAGCACTTTGTCAATCTGCTGCTGAGCGAGAATCCGGAAAACCCGTATGAAGTAGAATTCCGCCACAATGCCAAGGGCGACATTTACGGCAGGTATGCGGACGGACTGGTTGCTTTCAAGTTGGATGCCCTGCCTGATACAGAAGGCAAGACCGTTAAATTGAAACTGAAGTGGAAATCATTTAGCGGCGAAAAATCTGCGGAATTCGATTATTGTACCCGGAAATCCGTAACGCCCGAAAGTCCGGCTATCACTTCCGTAAGAAACAGCCTAAACCTGCAATAACTTCATTCAAAGTATGCCTGCCCGCTCAAAGCCATTGCCTTGCGAAGCAGGCATACAAGTAAAAAGAGAGCAGGACACGTTGACCGAAAGCCTTGAAACTGCAAAATATAGGTTCATTCAATAAAAAAAGCACTATAAATATTTGCTATTTTAAAATAAAGCCGTACATTTGCACCCGCAATTCGGGATGTAGCTCAGCCCGGTAGAGTACGCGTCTGGGGGGCGTGTGGTCGCAAGTTCGAATCTTGTCATCCCGACTGTTGAGCATTAAGGAGTTAAGTCTAAGACTTAACTCCTTAATTTTTATAGTATTTTTTAATGACAGACTTGCTGCCATAAATATGCTGAATATGTACAAAAAGAAGACGGTGCCTATTCGCTTCAGCGGGAATAGCTCATCAAATTACTGGAATTCTCGTAAGAAATCTCTATTTTTGCACTTTAAACAAGAAAAATTATGGGAGCAGCTAAATGGATAGGCGGCATCATCGGCTTCATGGCCGGAGGACCGCTGGGAGCCTTGGCAGGTTTTGTATTCGGTTCACTGTTCGACACCGATTCAAGTGACGCAGGCAGTTATTATGGAGAAGAACCAACGCACGGCACTACCTATACCGGGCAACGGAACAGTTTCCTCTTCTCCATGCTCGTGATGGCTTCGTACATTATCCGTGCAGACGGGCGCATCATGCATAGTGAAATGGAATTCGTCCGCCGCTTTCTGAGAAGCACATTCGGTGAGGCTGCCGTGGGCGAGGGAGAACGGATATTACTCAACCTCTTCGAACAGCGCAAGCAGATGGACAGACAAAACCCACTGGCATTTAAAAACACCATCCGTGACTGCGGAACGCAGATTGCCGCCAACCTGACATACGAGGAACGCTTGCAACTGCTGGTATTCTTGGTAGAAATTGCCAAAAGCGACGGACACGTCTGCAACGAAGAGATAGAAGCCTTGAAAGAAGTGGCCATGTACATGGGACTATCCGTCAAGGAAGTGGAATCCATGCTCAACCTGGGCGGTAGCTCACTGAACGAGGCCTACAAAGTACTTGAACTTGAACCCACTGCCACCAATGACGAAGTGCGTGCCGCTTACCGCCGCCTAGCCTTGAAACACCATCCCGACCGGGTGGCAACACTGGGCGAAGACATCAAGAAAGCCGCAGAAGAGAAGTTCCAAAGCATCAACAATGCCAAAGAACAGATATACAAGGCACGAGGTATGAAATGACGTACCTCGCTCCTTGCCTTGTGGACAGCATCATGACGTTTATAAACATTCTATATTAACATCAACCCACACACTTATGAAGAAAACCCTTGCAATCCTTGCACTAGGCCTTACTGCCATTGCCGGACATGCCGCCACGCCGCTCTGGATGCGCGATGTGCAAATCTCTCCCGACGGTACGGAAATCGCATTCTGCTACAAAGGAGACATCTACAAGGTGCCGGCCAAAGGTGGAACCGCCACACAGCTTACTACCCAAGAGAGCTACGAATGTACCCCCATATGGTCGCCGGACGGCAAACAAATAGCCTTTGCCAGCGACAGATACGGCAACTTCGACGTATTCGTGATGCCGGCAGACGGCGGAACCGCCCAACGGCTCACTACCCACTCCACCGGTGAGATACCCTCCACATTCACTCCGGACGGAAAGTATATCTTGTTTTCCGCATCCATCCAGGACCCGGCAAGCAGCGCTCTTTTCCCCACTTCGGCCATGACCGAGCTTTACAAAGTACCTGCAACGGGAGGGCGTACGGAGCAAGTGCTGGGCACCCCTGCCGAAGCGGTCTGCTTCGACAAGGCGGGCCATCAGTTCCTCTACCAAGACCGCAAGGGATTTGAAGATGAATGGAGAAAGCATCACATCTCCTCCATCACCCGCGACATCTGGCTGTATGATGCAAAGACGGGTACCCATACCAACCTCACCGACCGCGCGGGCGAAGACCGCAACCCGGTGTTGTCACCCGATGGAAGAACGGTTTACTTTCTGAGTGAGAGAAACGGCGGCTCATTCAACGTGTATGCCTTCCCGCTGGCACAGCCCCGAGAGGTGAAGCCCATCACCAGCTTCAAGACACATCCCGTGCGCTTCCTCTCCATGAGTGACGGCGGGACGTTGTGCTACAGTTACGACGGCGAAATCTATACCCAGCAGCCGGATGCCACCCCGAAGAAAGTCGCCATAGAACTGGTGCGCGATGACCGGCCGCAATTCGCCAACCTGCAGTCTTCCGACGGAGCCACCTCTGCCGTTGTGTCCCCGGACGGAAAACAGATTGCCTTCACGCTGCGCGGAGAAGTCTTTGTCACTTCGGCAGACTATGCCACTACCAAGCAGGTGACGCACACACCGGCACGCGAAGCGGGCCTCTCCTTTGCGACGGACAACCGCACCCTGGCCTACGCCAGCGAGCGAGGCGGCAACTGGCAGCTCTACCTTGCCAAGATAGCCCGCAAGGAAGACCCTAACTTCCCGAACGCCACGCTGATTGAAGAAGAAGTGCTGCTGCCCTCCACCACCGTGGAACGTGCCTATCCGCAATTCTCGCCCGACGGCAAGGAACTCGCCTTTATCGAAGACCGCATCCGGCTGATGGTGCTCAATCTGGAGACGAAGAAGGTGCGCCAGATTACGGACGGCTCCACCTGGTACAGCACCGGCGGAGGATTTGACTACGCATGGTCACCGGACGGCAAGTGGTTTACACTTGAGTTCACCGGCAACAAGCACGACCCCTACTCCGACATCGGCCTGGTCAGCGCAGAGGGAGGCAAAGACATCATCAACCTCACCAATAGCGGCTACATGAGCGGCTATCCCCGCTTTGCGCTGGACGGCAACGCCATCCTCTTCACCACCGAACGCTACGGCATGCGTGCCCACGCCTCATGGGGCTCGCTGAACGACGCCATGCTCGTCTTCCTCAACCAAGACGCCTACGACAAATACTGCCTGAGCAAGGAAGACTACGAACTGCGCAAGGAGCTGGAGAAGGAACAGAAAAAGTCTGCCGGAAAAGACACCCCCCAAGACAAAAACAAGGATAAAAAGAAGAAAGACGACAAGAAAGACAGCAATGCTGACGAAAAAGATGACCAGCCGAAAGACATCGTCGTAGAGCTGAAAGGCATCGAAGACCGTGTGGTGCGCCTCACCCCGAATTCTTCCGACATGGGCAGCACCATCATCTCCAAGGATGGCGAGACACTCTACTACCTGGCAGCCTTCGAAGGCGGCTACGACCTCTGGAAGATGAATCTGCGCAAGAAAGAGACCCGCCTGCTGCACAAGATGGATGCCGGATGGGCGGACATGCAGCTGGACAAGGACGGCAAGAGCCTCTTCCTGCTGGGTAGCCACAAGATGCAGAAAATGGACACTTCATCCGACGCGCTGACCCCCATCACCTTCCAGGTAGATGCCAAGATGGACCTGGCTGCGGAGCGCGAATACATGTTCGACCACGTGTACCGCCAACAGCAGAAGCGATTCTACAATACCAATATGCACGGAGTGGACTGGGACAAGATGACCGCCGCCTATCGCCGCTTCCTGCCCCATATCGACAACAATTATGACTTTGCCGAACTGCTGAGCGAATGGCTGGGCGAGCTGAACGTATCTCACACCGGCGGCCGTTTCTATCCCAAAGGGCAATCCGAACCTACTGCCAGCCTGGGACTGTTCTTCGACTGGAACTACACGGGCAAGGGCATGCTCATTGCCGAAGTAGTGGAGAAAGGCCCCTTCGACACAGCCAACACCCGGGTGAAAGCCGGCACAGTCATCGAAAAGATAGACGGCGTGGAAATCACCCCCGATGCGGACTATTACACGCTGCTCAACAACAAGGCACGGAAGAAAACACTTGTTTCTCTCTTCGACCCGCAGACCAAGGAGCACTGGGAAGAGGTCATTATCCCCATTACGAACGGTGCGTTCAGCGATTTACTCTACAGCCGCTGGGTGAAACAGCGTGCGGCAGACGTTGACCGATGGTCGGGTGGCCGATTGGGTTACGTGCACATCGAGTCTATGGGAGACGACAGTTTCCGTTCCGTCTACTCGGACATCCTGGGAAAATACAACAACCGCGAAGGCATCGTCATCGACACCCGTTTCAATGGCGGTGGACGCTTGCACGAGGATATAGAAATACTTTTCAGTGGACAAAAATACTTCACCCAAGTGGTGCGCGGTCGCGAGACGTGCGACATGCCCAGCCGCCGCTGGAACAAACCCTCCATCATGGTGATGTGCGAGGCCAACTACTCCAATGCGCACGGCACGCCGTGGGTTTACAGCCACCGCGGACTGGGCAAGCTGGTAGGCATGCCCGTGCCGGGAACCATGACCAGCGTGTCGTGGGAGCGCCTGCAAGACCCGTCATTGGTATTCGGCATCCCCGTCGTGGGCTACCGCCTACCGGACGGCAGCTATCTGGAGAACTCGCAGCTGGAGCCGGACATCAAAGTAGCCAATTCACCCGAGACCATCGTGAAGGGAGAAGACACACAGCTGAAAGCTGCCGTAGAGGAACTGCTGAAGGAACTCGAAAAATAAGTACCGCCCTGCCCCACGCAGGAATACCGGTCATATAGGCCGATATATATATTAAGATGATGTGTCAAAACGGTTGATGGCACATCATCTTTTTTTATATGCCACAAGGAAGCAAGACTTTTTCTATCTCACTTTTTTGCACTATCTTTGTGACATAAATTCCTAACTCTTTAACTGATTATGTTTGCTGACTTGTTAAACTCCTCCTATTTCGCGCTCTTTCTCATTGTGGCTTTAGGCTTCATGTTGGGAAGAATCAAGATTAAAGGGCTTTCGCTCGACGTCTCCGCCGTCATCTTCATTGCCCTGCTGTTCGGACACTTCGGTGTCATCATCCCCAAAGAATTAGGAAACTTCGGACTGGTGCTCTTCATCTTCACCATCGGCATCCAGGCCGGTCCCGGATTTTTCGACTCCTTCCGGAGCAAGGGCAAGACGCTTATCATCATCACCCTGCTCATCATCTGCTCCGCCGCCCTGACGGCAGTAGGACTGAAATATGCCTTCGACATCGATACTCCCAGTGTCGTGGGACTGATAGCCGGTGCCCTGACCAGTACGCCGGGACTCGCCGTTGCCATTGACAGCACCCATTCCCCACTGGCATCCATCGCTTACGGTATTGCCTATCCTTTCGGCGTTATCGGCGTGATTCTCTTCGTTAAGCTGCTGCCCCGTATCATGCGCATCGACCTCGACAAGGAGGCGCGCCGGTTGGAGAAGGAACGCCGCAGCCAGTTCCCGGAACTGACAACCTGTCTGTTCCGCGTAACCAACCCCGCCGTCTTCGACCGGAGCCTGATGCAAATCAATGCGCGCGCCATGACCGGAGCCGTCATCTCACGCCACAAGCACAACGAGCAGATAGCCATCCCCACCGCCCAGACCATCCTGCACGAGGGAGACTACATACAAGCCGTGGGTAGCGAAGAGGCCTTAAACCAGCTCGCCGTCCTCGTGGGCGAACGCGAAGAAGGCGAACTGCCACTCGTAGACATGCAGGAGATTGAATCCCTGCTGCTCACCAAGAAGGATATGATAAACAAGCAGCTGGGCGACCTCAACCTGATGAAGAACTTCGGCTGCACCGTCACCCGCATCCGCCGAAGCGGCATCGACCTCTCCCCCTCGCCCGACCTCGCCCTGAAATTCGGCGACAAGCTGATGGTGGTGGGCGAGAAGGACGGCATCAAGGGAGTGGCACGCCTGCTGGGCAACGACACCAAGCAACTGTCCGACACCGACTTCTTCCCCATCGCCCTGGGCATCGTGCTGGGCGTGCTCTTCGGCAAGCTCAACATCTCCTTCTCGGACAGTCTGTCGTTCTCTCCGGGACTGACGGGAGGCATCCTGATGGTCGCCTTGTTCCTGAGCGCCATCGGAAAGACCGGCCCCATTCTGTGGTCCATGTCCGGCCCTGCCAACCAACTGCTGCGCCAGCTGGGACTGCTGCTCTTCCTTGCCGAAGTAGGGACATCGGCAGGACGGAATCTGATGGCCACGTTCCAGGAAAGCGGCTGGCTCTTGTTCGGCGTAGGCGCCGCCATCACGCTGGTGCCCATGCTGGTGGCAGTATGCGTAGGCCTGTTCGTGTTCAAGATAAACATTCTCGACCTGCTGGGCACCATCACCGGCGGCATGACCAGTACGCCCGGCCTTGCCGCCGCCGACTCCATGACGGACAGCAACATACCGAGCGTGGCCTATGCCACGGTATATCCCATTGCCATGGTGTTCCTCATTCTGATAATCCAGGTGATAGCCTCCGCAGTCTATTGACGCATGAAGACGTACAGCCGGACAGAAACCATCGCCCGCATGAACGCACTGGCCGGAGCCAATGTGCCCTTCCTCTTCATCGTAGACTACGCGCAAGAGCAGTCGCACATCGAGCCCCTCGACCGGATAGACCCCGCCACCTGCCTTTTCCAATTCCCGAAGGCAGGCAACGCGGGGGCGGCTGCAACAGCCCTTGCCAGAAGCACAGCCGCCCGATGCGCCGGCCCTATCCAGTGGGACATCACTCCCCCTTCCCCCGCCGCATACAGACATTCGTTCGACCTCGTGAAGCAAAACCTGCTGGCAGGCAACAGCTACCTGACGAACCTCACTTGCCGGGTACCCGTCACCACCAATCTGACACTGGAAGAAATATTCCTCCACTCCGAAGCCTTGTACAAGCTGTGGCTGAAAGACCGGTTCGTCTGCTTCTCCCCCGAAATCTTTGTCCGCATAGAGAAGGGCAAGATAAAGTCCTTCCCCATGAAAGGCACCATCGACGCTACCCTGCCCGATGCGGAACAGCTCTTGATGCAGGACACCAAAGAGGCAGCCGAGCACGCCACCATCGTCGACCTGATACGCAACGACCTCAGCATGGTTTCGGAACACGTCGAAGTGACCTCCTACCGCTATATAGACCGCCTGCAAACCAATAAGGGCCCCATCCTCCAGACCAGCTCCGAGATATGCGGCACCCTGCCCGAAGACTACACCGCACACCTGGGCGACATCATCTTCCGCCTGCTTCCTGCCGGCTCCATCACCGGCGCCCCCAAGCCCAAAACCGTAGAAATCATCGCCCAGGCCGAAGACTACCGCCGGGGCTTCTACACCGGCATCATGGGGCATTATGCCGACGGACAGCTGGACAGCGCTGTCATGATACGCTTCATCGAGCAGGAAAACGGCCAGCTCCACTTCAAGGCAGGAGGCGGCATCACCGCCAAAAGCCGGTGGGAAAGCGAATACAACGAAGTAATACAGAAAATATATGTGCCTATTTATTGAAACCATACGCATCGACCACGGAAGGGTCTGCAACCTTTCCCGCCACAACCGAAGGCTGAACGATACCCGCGCCCACTTCTGGCCGGAAAGCACACCGCTGCAACTGTCCGATTATCTGTCGTCTCCCGGCTGTGGAGCAGGCATCACCGGGGCGGGCATCGTCAAGGCACGCGTAGTGTATGGTGAAAAAGGTATTGAAGACCTCAGCTACTCCCCCTACGCCGTGCGGCACGTGCATTCGCTGGCACTGATGCAGGCCGATACCATCGACTACACCTACAAAAGCGCCGGACGCGAACCGCTGAACTGCCTCTTTGCCCTGCGCGGCGCATGCGACGACATTCTGATTGTGAAACAAGGCCTGCTGACAGACACCTCCATCGCCAACATCGCCCTTTCCGACGGTACCCACTGGTACACGCCGGCACATCCCCTGCTGAAAGGGACCAAACGGGCAGCCTTGCTGGAAGAAGGAATCTTGCAGGAAAAAGATATCAGACCGGAAGACTTGCCTTCATTCTCTACTGTCAGGCTGTTCAATGCCATGATTGACTGGGGAGAACTGGAACTCCCCGTACGGAACATCATCCCGTAGAGCCTCTACTCGTGCATATCGTTGAGATGTATCTCCAAAGACTTCACCGATATATATATTTCGTACACCGATATGGCCAGCGAAATAATCAGCAATATCAGCGCCAAACCGAAGATATAGGCCGAAAGCAGATGGAGACGGATATAGACAAAGAACATGCTGACCACGCACAGCAGCAGGCTGCCGATGCCCGCCACCTGCATGGCACGCGTCAGGTAGAGCCGCTTCCTCAGGTTGGCAATCTGCGCCGCCTTCACCGAAGACGGGTTCTCCATGTACTGTTCCTTCAAGGTGCGCACCAGTTGGGCATAGGACAAGAAACGGTTGGTATAGGCCAGCATAATCAGCGATATGGCCGAAAACAGCAAGGCGGGGGTGGTTAAATCTATTTCCATAAGAATGATGCTTAATTATATCTATCCGTCCCGATAGCAGGACTTACCTCCGCAAAGATAAACGAAAGATTGAAACCACAGAAACAAGTTTCCTTTTTTCCATTTCCCAAAGATTTATCCTACTTTTGCAGTGACAATAAAAAAACTCCTTACCACCGTAACTTAACAAATACGACCATGCGATATACCGTTTCCGCTCCTGCCTCACTGCACGCAGCCATACAGCTCCCGGCATCCAAAAGTATCAGTAACCGGGCACTCATCCTCCACTCCCTTGCCCACGGCAATATCCTGCCCCGCAATCTGAGCGATTGTGACGACACCATAGTGATGACTCGCGCCCTCGACGGAAATCCCGGACATATAGATATCCTTGCCGCCGGCACCGCCATGCGTTTCCTCACCGCCTACCTCAGCGTAACTCCGGGCACCCGCATCATCACCGGTACACAACGCATGCAGCAACGCCCCATCCGCATACTGGTAGACGCCTTGCGCGAACTCGGTGCTCAGATTGAATACGTCGGGAACGAAGGTTTCCCCCCACTACGCATCACCGGCACAGCATTGAAAGGCGAAGAAATATCCCTTGCCGGAAATGTAAGTTCCCAATATATATCCGCCCTGCTGATGATTGGCGCCGTACTCCCCCAAGGATTACGCCTGCACCTAACGGGCGACATCATCTCCCGCCCTTACATCAACCTGACCCTGCAACTGATGCGCGACTTCGGTGCCCAAACCGACTGGGCCTCCAAAGATTGTATCACCGTCAGCCCCGGCGGATACACAGATACTCCTTTCACCGTGGAAAGCGATTGGAGCGCCGCCTCTTACTGGTATCAGATGATGGCAATAGAAGGAATTAAAAATGAAAAAATAAAAATGAAAGGGGGAGACAGAAGTAGCGCGAAAGAAAGTGAAGACAGCACGAAGGAAGAAGCGCATACGGCAGAAATCGAACTGCTCGGTCTCTTCGCCCACAGCTATCAAGGCGACAGCCGCGGCGCGGAAGTCTTTGCCCGCCTCGGCGTCCATACCGAATATACAGACCGGGGAGTAAAACTGATCCGTAAGGGTACTCCCGCCACCCGTCTCGACGAAGACATGGTGGACATCCCGGACCTGGCGCAGACCTTTGTCGTCACCTGCTGCCTGATGGACATCCCTTTCCGCTTCACTGGACTGCAAAGCCTCAAAATAAAGGAGACCGACCGTATCACCGCCCTCATTACGGAACTGCGTAAACTGGGTTACGTCGTGCGCTCCGAGCAAGACAGCATCTTGTTGTGGGATGGCGAACGCTGCCCGGCAGACGCTGACCCCGTCATCGCCACCTACGAAGACCACCGTATGGCCATGGCATTTGCCCCCGCCTGCCTTGTACTGCCCCAAATACGGATAAATGAACCACAGGTCGTTACCAAATCTTACCCTGCTTACTGGGAAGACTTGCAAAAGGCGGGATTTAAAGTCTGCCAAGATGCAATGCAATCTTAGAATAAAGCTTTTATTCTTAGAAATACAGCCTTTATTCTTAAGAATATAACCTTTATTCTTAGGAATAAAGGATACATTCTAAGATTAGGATGCATCCAAAGTAGTTTTATACTGCGTTCCAGGCAAGTAATGCCTGCGTCGGGTGGAAGTAATCTGCCTACCTGCAATCTGACTCATTATTTTGTCGTGTACAAAACAATGTGTATCTTTGTCCGTTCTATTAATGGAACATGTTTTTCAAGAAAAGGAAGCCCATGTGGATATTGATTATTAGCCTGATTGTCCTTGCCCTCGTGGCAGCCACAGCCGGAATTATACGCAACCGGAAACTGCAGAAGAAGATAGACCGCGGCGAACTGGACGCCATGCCCGAAGTGCAGGAAGTGGATGCCGAGTGCTGCGGACAGCATGAAATCTGCGAACGTGACAGCCTGCTGGCAGCCGTCAGCAAGCAAATAGAATATTACGATGACGAAGAACTGGACAAATACATCGGCACCGCTCCCGATGCCTATACTCCCGAGCAGGAAGACGAGTTCCGCGACGTGTTCTACACCATGCAAGACACGGACGTAGCCGGATGGGTGCGCAGCCTGCAACTGCGTGGCATAGCCTTGCCGGATAACATCAAGGATGAAGTGTTCCTCATCATCGGCGAACGCCGTCTCACCCCCCATTCCTAACACTCCACATCCAACTTTTAATTTTTAATTCTTAATTTTTAATTGAATAAATGGAGCTACTGCAATACACTTTTTTCCAACATGCCCTCATCGGCAGTCTGCTGGCAAGCATTGCTTGCGGGCTGATAGGCACGTACATCGTTACCCGGAGACTAGTGTTCATCAGCGGCGGATTGACGCATGCATCTTTTGGCGGTATCGGCCTGGGATTGTATACCGGCATTTCCCCCATTCTGTCGGCAGCCTTGTTTGCAGTCTTGTCCGCTTTCGGTGTAGAGTGGCTCAGCAAACGGAAGGACATGCGGGAAGACTCCGCCATTGCCGTATTCTGGACATTGGGCATGGCACTGGGCATCATGTTCACTTTCCTCTCGCCGGGATTCGCACCCGACTTGTCCGCCTATCTCTTCGGCAACATTCTCACGATTACCTGGAGCGACATCGCTCTATTGGGAGGGCTTGCCCTGCTGCTGATACTGTTTTTCGCGCTGTATCTCCATCCCATCATCTACGTAGCCTTCGACCGGGAGTTTGCCCGCTCGCAAGGTATTCCGGTGCAGGTATTCGAATATGTACTGATGATGTTCATTGCGCTGACCATCGTGGCATGCCTGCGCATGGTGGGCATCGTGCTGGTCATTTCGCTGCTCACCGTTCCGCAGATGACCGCCAACTTGTTCTCGCACCGGTTCCACCGCATCATCTGGCTTTCCATCGGCATCGGTTACCTCAGTTGCCTGGGCGGGCTGATGATTTCTTTCTACTTGAATGTCCCCTCGGGTGCATCCATCATATTCTTTTCCATCATTATCTATGCCATTTGCAAGACAGGAAAAAGTTTTTGGCTATATTTGCAACGCTAAATCAAAAGACACAATGGAAATCAAAATTCAGTCATTAGACCAGATTCACGAAGCCGCCCGCCAGTTCATCGCTGAAATGGGTGATAATACCGTCTTCGCTCTTTACGGAAAAATGGGGGCGGGCAAGACAACTTTCATCAAAGCCGTTTGCGAGGAGTTGGGCGTTTCCGACGTCATCACCTCCCCTACCTTCGCCATTGTCAACGAATACCGTTCCGACACTGCCGGCGAACTGATTTACCATTTCGACTTCTACCGCATCAAGAAACTGGAAGAAGTGTATGACATGGGTTACGAAGATTACTTCTACAGCGGCGCCCTCTGCTTCATAGAATGGCCGGAGCTGGTAGAGGAACTCTTGCCGGGCAACACCATCAAGGTCACCATCGAAGAAGTGGAGAACGGAGAGCGGGAAGTCACGTTAGAGAGCTTTGAATAAGGCATGCTTTTCCCCCGCTTTAATTTTTAATTCTTAATTCTTATTTCTGATGAGCCAATACATCGTTCAAGGGATTTTCGCCGTCGCAGGCATCATCGCCTTGCTGGCAGCCATATTGGACTGGAACTGGTTCTTTACTGCCCGAAACACCCAGTTTATCGTACAAAATGTAGGGCGGCGACAAGCTCGCCTGTTCTACGGTGTATTGGGTGTCATTCTCATCGGCACGTCCATCTTCTTTTTTCTGAATACGCCACCGGTCACATAAAAACAAGAAATCGCGGATGAAGCCATGCTCATCCGCGATTTTACTATACTTTTGATACAGACTATTCTTCGTCCAAAGATTCCGTATATTCCATCTCACCTTGTACGATGAAAAGGATTTCTTCCGGATCATAGTCACCCATCTCATCCTTATGGGCTTCCTTGACAATATAGTTCACGATTTTCCCCAAATCAATCTCGATGTACCCATCCGCATCCGGCTGTGCATCAAGGATGCCGCTCTCGGAATAGTACTCGTCAATCAAATCGAGAAAATAATAGAACTCGTCGTCAGAGAACTTCTCTTTCAACTCCTGCGGCAAATAATTCTTGATGTACTCGATGGTCTTTTCATCATCGACATCATTCTGCAAAAAATCGTCTTCCATTCCCATACTTACTATTGCTTAAAGGGTTAATGTTATTGACTATTTGACGATTTACTATTTACTATTTGGCGGCGCCATGATGCCGAAAGGGTAAATCGTAAATCGTCAAATAGTACCTTATAATATCGCTTCTATCTTGGCCACGTAAGCAGATTTCGGAGCAGAACCTACCTGCTTGTCCACCAGCTCTCCATTCTTGAAGAACAAGACTGTAGGGATGTTGCGTATGCCATATTCGGCAGCCACATCACCGTTCTCATCCACGTCACATTTGCCAATAATCACCTTTCCTTCATATTCAGTAGCCAATTCATCGATGATTGGTCCCACCATCTTACAAGGGCCGCACCAAGGTGCCCAGAAATCCATAACGACCGGCTTTCCCTCTGCCAGGATTTCTTGAAAATTGCTGTCTGTAATTTCTAAAGCCATTTCTTTTAATATTAAATGTCAACTATAATTATTAATTTACTGTCAATTGCGTTTTATCAACCTTCGCTTTCGAAGCAAAGATAGTGCAAACCGAATGCAAAACAAAATGAACTTGTTCATTTTTTATGCCGAGGTGCAGCCTATCTTCGTTTTCCAACAAAGATAACTAATTAATCCTGAACTCAAGGTCTGGACGCTCTTTTAAATAAGTAATCAGTTCACGCCCCACGGAAAGCTTCACGGGACGGGAAATCAAATCGACCGTCATCTTGCTATCCTCATCTCTGACTTTGAAATAAAGCTCCGTACTGCCCGGACGTTCCTTGGTCAGTTCCGCCAGTTCAGTTATCAAAGCCTTGTTCAGCACACTCAGCGGAATGAGAATGGTGATCTTCTCAATCAGTTTCTCCTTGACGTCAGGCAACAGTTCCATGGAGGTTATCTTCAGCTCCAACTCATCCTGCCGCCATTGCTTGGGCTGGCAACGGGCTTTGATGAACAAGAAGGTACGTTCACCCAGATACCCCTGATAGGTCACCCAATCATTTCCGAAGAAAGGAAGCTCTGCCGAACCGGAATAGTCTTCAATCTTGGCTATGCCGTAAGGATTTCCATTTTTACTGATACCGCGACGCACGGCGGTCACGATGCCACCCATTGTTATTTCGCGTCCCACAAGTGCCGTCTTATCTTCCAGCTCTGCCATGTGAGTGTTGCAAACATGCTCCAGAACTACGGAATACTCATCCAACGGGTGTGCGGACAGATAGATACCTACCAAATCGCGCTCCCGGTTCAAACGGTCGAGGTCGCTCCAACGTTCCGCTACCGGTATTTCCGGAGTGGCGATATCCACCACATTCTCACCGCCGAACAAGGAGTTTGCAGCCGCAGCCTGGTCGGCCTGGTAACGGTTACCATACCGCACCAAGGTTTCGAGGAAGACCTCGTTCTTGGAATTTACGGCAAAATACTGCTCTCGCTTCAGCTCCGGGAAGCTGTCGAACCCGCCCGCCAAAGCAAGACATTCCAGGTTCTTCTTGTTGCAGGCTGTCAGATTGACACGCTGCACAAAATCAAATATACCCTTGAAAGGACCATTCTTCTCGCGTTCCTCCATGATGCTCTGCACAGCACCCTCGCCTACCCCTTTCACCGCGCCAAGACCAAAACGGATATTGCCTTCCTTGTTCACGGTGAACTTCAGGTTACTTTCATTCACATCCGGCCCCAATGTATTGATGCCCATTGCCTTGCATTCGTCCATCAGTTTGGTTATATCGGTAATATTCGCCAAACTTCGGCTCATGACCGCCGCCATGTATTCGGCCGGATAGTTGGCCTTGAGGAAAGCCGTCTGATAGGCCACCCACGAATAGCAAGTGGCATGTGACTTGTTGAAGGCATAGGATGCAAACTTTTCCCAGTCGGCCCAGATTTTCTCGAGCACTTTCGGGTCATGGCCGTTCTTTTGTCCGCCTGAAATGAATTTCGGCTTCATGTGGTCCAGCTTGTCACGCAGTTTCTTACCCATCGCCTTACGTAAGGCATCGGACTCACCACGGGTGAAGTCTGCCAGCAAACGAGACAGAAGCATGACCTGCTCCTGGTAGACCGTAATGCCGTAGGTATCCTTCAGATACTTCTCCATGATGGGGATATCATACTCGATGGGCTTGCGTCCCCACTTACGGTCGATGAAGTCGGGGATATAATCCATAGGTCCCGGACGGTAGAGGGCGTTCATGGCAATCAAGTCCTCGAAAGTGCTCGGTTGCAACTCACGCAGATATTTCTGCATACCGGCCGATTCAAACTGGAACGTACCGATGGTGCGGCCGTCGCAATAGAGTTTATAGGTAGCAGGGTCGGAAATGGATATCTTGTCGATGTCGAGTTCCAAGCCGCGGTGCAGACGTACATTGGCAACGGCTTCCTTAATGATGGACAAGGTTTTCAGTCCGAGGAAGTCCATCTTGATAAGTCCCGTATCTTCGATGACGGAACCTTCGTATTGGGTAACGAGCATCTTCTCGCCCGTCTCCTTATCATCCGCCGTGCTGACGGGTACCCAATCCGTGATGTCGTCACGGCAAATAATAGTACCGCAGGCATGCACACCCGTACCGCGTACATTACCTTCCAGCATCTTGGCATATTTCATCGTATCGCGCACCAGGGGATCGGGCGAAGCCTCCGCAGCCTGCAATTCGGGCACGTAGGCAATGGCATTGGGCAGGTTGAGTTTCTTGTCGGGAATCTTATCCGGCACGAGCTTGCACAGACGGTCCGATTCGCTCAAAGGCAGTTTCTGCACGCGCGCCACGTCCTTGATGGCCATCTTGGTCGCCATCGTGCCATATGTAATGATGTGCGCCACCTTCTCTTGCCCGTACTTCTCCGTCACCCAGCGGAGCACTTCTCCACGCCCGTCATCATCGAAGTCCACATCGATATCAGGCAAAGAGATACGGTCGGGATTCAAGAAACGCTCGAACAGAAGGTCGTATTGAATCGGGTCTATTTTCGTGATGCCCAAGCAATAGGCCACCGCCGATCCGGCAGCCGAGCCACGTCCCGGTCCTACCGAAACGCCCAGCTGTGTGCGGGCGGCATTGATAAAGTCCTGCACAATCAAGAAGTATCCCGGGAACCCCATCGTCTTCATGATGTACAGCTCAAAGACCAGACGCTCCTTCACCTCGTCGGACAAGGGGTCACCGTACAACTTCTTGGCACCGTCGAATGTCAACTTTGCCAGATAGTCGGCTTCCAGCTTGATACGGTACAGCTTGTCGTAGCCCCCCAGACGCTTTATCTTGGCATTGGCGGCATCCTCATCCAGCACCACCTTGCCGTTTTCATCCTGGGTAAACTCATCAAATAAGTCCTTTTCGGTATATTTCTGCCGATAGCCCTCTTCCGTTCCGAAATCTTCCGGAATAGCAAACGTAGGCATAATAGGAGCGTGGTCGATGGAATAATATTCCACCTTGTCCAAAATCTCCAAGGTATTGGACAAGGCTTCGGGAACATCCTCAAACAAGGCGTTCATCTCAGCCTTTGTCTTCATCCATTCCTGCTTGGTATAAAGCATTCGGGTAGGGTCATCCAGATCTTTACCCGTGCTCAGACAAATCAGGCGGTCGTGCGCTTCTGCATTCTCTTCATCCACAAAGTGGACGTCATTGGAGCAGATAACCTTAATGTCATATTTCCGGGCAAGCTCCAGCAACTTGGCATTCGCCTTCTGCTGAAGCGGATAGGCTTCGTGGTTGGCACGGGGAACAGTGGCTTTATGGCGCTGAAGCTCCAGATAGTAATCATCGCCAAACAGATTCTTATACCAGCGTACAGCTTCTTCTGCCTCTTCCAGCTGGTCATTGATAATCTTCTTAGGAACCTCGCCACCGATACAAGCCGAGCAGACAATCAGCCCCTCATGGTACTTTTCCAGTTCACTGCGGTCTGTACGCGGACGCATATAGTATCCCCTTGTCCAGGCATGCGATACAAGTTTTATCAGATTGTGATACCCCTTCTCATTCTTTGCCAGCACAATCAGGTGATAGCCACTCTGGTCCGGCTTCCCCTCCTTCTTATCCATGGTTCGGCGGGCCACATACATTTCACAGCCTACAATCGGCTTGAACAGCTTGCTTTCCGCTTCTGCCATCTTGGCACGACAATCGGCAATCTCCGCTTCCTTGTCTTCACACTCTATCTCACCGCTTTCAATACCGGCAATCCTTTTCTTGAGGTCCTTTATCTCCCCCTTTGGCCCGCTGTTCTTCTTGTTGACATAGTTGGTGAACTCCTTGATACCGAACATATTTCCATGGTCGGTCACGGCAATGCCTTTCATACCATCCTTCATGGCCTTGTCAACCAGCCTGCTGACACTTGCCTGACCATCCAGAAGAGAGTATTGGGTATGGACATGTAAATGAACAAAATCTTGCATATATATCCTTTCTATTGAGAGCCTAAAATTACAACCTCTATCACAGCTAACAAAAATATTTCCCAAAAAGTTATCAACATGCACATTTCTCTCTCCAAATCCTTGTTAGATTTTCAAAATAAGCCTATTTTTGCAGATAATTTCTATCTAAATTAGCAAATACGATATACATGGGTCGATTAAAAAGATTAAAAAAGATACGCATACACCGTGAAGGAACACATACATTGGCAGGCAGCCTGGTTCTGATTCTGGCTGTCAACACTGCCCTTTACTTCGGATTGGAATGCAAAGTTCCTTTTTACGTAGTAGCGGTCATCAGCCTCATAGTATATGGCATACTCGTGAACTTCTTCCGCTGCCCCATCCGTTTGTTCGGACAAGAAACGGAGAAAGTCGTGGTAGCTCCTGCCGACGGTAAAATCGTAGTGGTGGAAGAAGTGGAGGAAAACGAATACTTCCACGACCGCCGTATCATGGTATCTATATTCATGAGTCTGGTTAATGTACACGCCAACTGGTATCCGGTAGATGGTACGGTAAAGAAGGTATGGCACAAAAACGGGAAGTTCATGAAAGCCTGGCTGCCCAAAGCCAGCACCGACAACGAGCGTTCCACCGTAGTAATAGAAACTCCGGAAGGCGTGGAGATTATGGCACGACAGATAGCCGGAGCCATGGCGCGCCGCATCGTGACCTATGCCGAACCGGGCGAGGAATGCTATATTGACGAACATATGGGTTTCATCAAATTCGGATCCCGCGTGGATGTCTTTCTACCGTTGGGCACCGAAGTATTCGTTAAACTAGGACAACTGACTACCGGCAATCAGACTGTGATAGCCAAACTTAAATAATAAAAGAACAACAATGGCAAACTGCATTACCCGCCATATTCCAAATACTCTGACCTGCCTGAACCTATTCTCCGGGTGTATTGCTTGTGTCATGGCATTCGAAGCCAGATATGAATGGGCACTCGCTTTCATTATCTTCAGTGCCGTATTCGATTTCTTCGATGGCATGATGGCACGTGCACTGGACGCACACTCCATTATCGGCAAGGATTTGGATTCTCTGGCAGATGATGTCAGTTTCGGAGTGGCCCCTTCCCTGATTGTATTTTCCTTGTTCAAGGAAATGGACTATTCGGGCGCAATGGAAAGCTTGGCCGGCGTTTTCCCCTATCTCGCATTTCTTTTGTCCGTATTCTCTGCACTGCGGCTTGCCAAGTTCAACAACGATACCCGCCAGACGAGCTCTTTCGTAGGACTTCCCGTCCCGGCAAACGCCTTGTTCTGGGCTTCATTGGTGACGGGCGCTCACGACTGGCTGGTGAGCAGCAATTTCCATCCGGTTTATCTGTTGCTGCTGGTCTGCCTTTTCTCATGGCTGCTTGTATCGGAGATTCCAATGTTCTCACTCAAATTCAAGAATCTGTCATGGAAAGACAATAAAACAAGCTTCATTTTCCTGCTTGTCTGCATTCCGTTCCTCATCTTCTTGGGAATCTGCAGCTTTTCTGCAATCATCGTCTGGTATATACTGCTTTCGCTTATTACAAGGAAAAGTAAATAAACAAATCTTTGGCACGGTTGTTGTATTGAAGTTCGCAGAAAACGAACACATAAAAAGACATTAGCCCATGTTTCATATTTTAGGATTTTTATTCATCATCATAATTGCCATTCTGCTCATTGGCCTCAGCATTATCGGTACTGTCATCCGGAACATATTCGGATTGGGCGGACGCCGTACTTCCTCCAACTCCGGTCCCTACCAAAAAGGAAATGGTAATTACCAGCCGGGAGGGTATTCCTACAATGATAATAGACAATCGTCTGAGGAGGCACAAACTGAAGAAGGTGAAATACGTCCCCGCCACAAGAAACTGTTCTCCAAAGACGAGGGAGAGTATGTGGATTTTGAAGAAATCAAGGAGTAGGGATTAGGGATAAAGGATTAGAGATTATTTGCGCTTGGCGGCAAAGAACTCTTTCATCAGGGCGGCACATTCATCTGCCAGAATTCCTTTTACTACTTGTGTTTTGGGATGCAATGCCTGCGAGGCATAGCGCTGATACCCTCTTTTCTCATCTTCGGCGCCAAACACCAGACGCCCCATCTGTGCCCAGGCAATGGCACCGGCACACATCACGCAGGGTTCCACTGTGACATAGAGAGTACATTCATTCAGATATTTGCCGCCAAGAGTTGCAGCGGCAGCGGTAATGGCTTGCATCTCGGCATGGGCGGTGACATCCGTCAAAGTCTCCGTCAGATTATGGGCACGAGCTATGATACGGTCCTTGCACACCACAACTGCACCTACGGGAACTTCTCCCCGTTCACCGGCCTTATAGGCTTCCAAAAGCGCCTGCTTCATATAATAGCTATCGTCCAACGCCACCCCCTTTAATTTTTAATTTTCACCTCCTCATGTCGTGCTCACCGAACAAAGTAGGATAATCCTCTTCCATATTCTTATGGATAAACATGAGAATAGTCTCCCGCAGCCAACGCGACTTGTTCGTTATCTTGTATTTCTCCAGATAACGGTCCACAATCCGCTGCTCTTCCTCGCTCATCAGGCATACCATGCGCTGCTCGCGTTTCGGTTCTTCGGGCGTTGCTTTCGCACACGTTTTATCTCTCTTTCTCATATTTCCTGCAAAATTACTTTTACTTCTGTAAAAACAAAACGAACCTACGTAATTTTTATATCGGAAACACTTAAATAGCACTGAAATATTTTTTTGACCGGTAAACTTAAAGTATTTCTTAAAAACATTTTAATTTAGTAATTAAAAACGTATTTTTGGAGAGTTCTAAATTTAAAAGGTATGAAACATGTAAATTATCTTAGTTTCTTTCTACTCACATTGTTCAGTATAAGTTTTATCTCATGTAGTGACGATGACGATAATAAACTTAATACCGGCATAACCAATCAGAGTTGGACAGAGGGAAAATCCCTGGAGATCAGCCAGGATAATGAGTTGTCTGTAAGCTTCAATGCTGCAGCCAAATGGGTAGCTTCCGTCACCTCAGGAGCGGATTGGTGCAAACTGAATACGACCTCGGGTACAAAAGGACAAAGCACCTTGAAATTATCTGTAAGTACAAGTTCCACCACCGACCGGACAGCCAGAATTTCCATTAATATAGACGGCTATTCTCCTGCAAGTTTTGAAGTTACACAAAAGGGGACCAGTGTTCCCCAAACCACTGAAGATATGGAGATTAACGCAAAAGTTGATGAATATCTGAGGGAAATGTATCTCTGGAACGATGAATACAAGACATTAAAACCTGACTTCACAAAAAATTATGAAGCTTTCTTTTATGACGCCTTGGGTAGTCTGACTACAAATACATTGGATAAGAAAACATATGTCGGTAGCGACGGCAAGACATATTATAATCTTTTCTCTTATATCCAGCTATTGCCCAATATTAGTTCAACCCGTACCACCAAAATTGTAAACAAGGAACTGGCATATAGTTTCGGTATCACCGGTATAACCCCCATAAGCATTGGCACACAAGCAGAAAATACCATTTATTTCTGTCTCCAAGGCGTATATCCCGATTCACCGGCCTCCGAAGCTGGACTCAAACGAGGAGCAATGATAAGCCTGATAAATGGAAAGAAGATAAATAATAACAATATTAATAACTTCTATTACGACATATTGTTACCGGATGCAACTATCAACTATACTTTGACAGAAGATGTCGTAGAAGGAGGCACCATTACCGGGCAAAAGGAATACACCATAACTTCCAAAGCCACATACAACAACCCCGTCATCTTCAGTAATGTCAAGGAAGACATAGAAGGACATAGAATCGGTTACCTCGTTTATTCTGGGTTCGAGGCAAGCTTTGACCAAGAATTATTCAATGTTTTCAAAGATTTTAAGAACAAGAACGTCACAGATTTGATTCTGGACTTGCGGTACAATGGTGGTGGGCATACCATGTCAGCTAATCTGATAGCGACTTGTATTGCCGGTACTGCTTCTCAAGGTAAAGTATTCAGCAGTTTACGATACAATGATGAAAGAATGGCAAAACTCAATAACAAACGGGAAGATGAATTATTTGCATACTCCAGTTACCCCAACTTGGGTACTTCCTTATCAGCCGGAAGCCTCAATCTTCCCCGCGTCTACTGCCTTGTCGGAAATGGAACGGCCTCTGCCAGTGAACTCGTCATTAATTCCTTAGAAGGAATAGATTTGGACGTAATACTTATAGGTGAAAAGACCACTGGTAAGAACGTAGGTATGGAATATGAGGAGTACACTGTCCGAAATAACACATATCGTGTTGTTCCTATCACCTTCCAAAGCTATAACGCCAAAGGATTCGGGGAGTATGAAAAAGGATTTGAACCCGATATATTGATGGACGAAACCAATCCTTATAACGAACAAGGTGTATTCTATATTCATAAAGATTATGGAAACAATGAAGAACCTCTGTATGCCAAGGCCATTGAACTGATTACCGGTACAAATCCAGCCCCCCAAACGCGCAGTGCAGTGGTCAATACATTGGATGGTAAAACTTATAAGTTGCCCGCTATCTTCCGTCCTGGACACGACGGCATGCTGATGCCTGCCAGACACGCAGAATAATGAGTGCACACAATATTCTTGGAAAAGCCGGTGAAGACGCCGCTGCCAAATACTTGGAACAGAACGGTTACACCATACGTGACCGTAACTGGCGGAAGAATCACCTTGAGCTGGATATTGTAGCCGACAAAGATAAGGAACTGATTATTGTGGAAGTGAAAACCCGTAGCAATACGGATTACATTGAGCCGCAGGATGCCGTGAACTGGCAGAAAATACGACGTATTGTCGTAGCGGCCGATGCCTATATCAAGCACTTCTGCTTGGATGCACCCGTCCGCTTCGACATCATAACGGCTGTAGGCGAACCGGGTGCATTCAGGATAGAGCATCTCAAAGAAGCCTTCTATCCGCCGATGTTCTGAGAGTTGAAAATTGACAAGCAAGAGTTATTTCAATCGTAAATTGTAAACCGTAAAACCGTAAATACCATCATGGACATAGAAACCGCCCGCGAATATTGCCTCAGCAAAAAGGCCGTCACGGAATGCCTTCCGTTCGACGAATACTCGCTTGTGATGAAAGTCATGGATAAAATGTTTGCACTTATCGACCTGGAAAGCGCCAACAAGATTTGTCTGAAATGCGACCCCGAATATGCACTCGAACTGCGGGAGCACTATGCTGCCATCGAAGGTGCCTATCACTTCAACAAAAAGTACTGGAACCAGGTGTTCCTTGACGGTGACGTCGACGACAAACTGTTGAAGCAACTGATAGACCACTCTATGGAAGAAGTATTGAAGAAGTTCACCAAAAAAATGCGTACCGAATATGAAGCCCTGCCCTGACACATTCCCGTTCCCGCTGGTGGCATTGGACGAAACGGCATCGACCAACCAATACCTCAGCCAGCTTTGCAACCAGTTGCAAGAATCCGTTGCCGAACTAACAACCGTGACTGCCGAGTTCCAAACCGCCGGTAAAGGCCAGCGCGGCAACACCTGGGAAGCTGAAGAAGGCAAGAACCTGCTTTTCAGCTTTGTACTCTACCCTTCTTTTCTGGAAGCCCGCCGGCAGTTCATCCTTTCACAAATCGTCTCCCTCGCCATTAAGGAAGAACTGAGCAGATGGTCTGATGAAATCACCATCAAATGGCCGAACGACATTTATTGGAAAGACAAGAAAATCTGCGGTATACTGATAGAGAACGACCTTTCCGGACATCATATCAGGCGCAGCATTGCCGGAATCGGCATCAACATCAACCAGGAAGTCTTCAACAGTGATGCTCCCAACCCCGTCTCACTGAAACAAATCACCGGAAAGGAGCACGACCGTTATGAAATCCTTGCCCATATCCTAAGACGTGTACAAATCTACTACAACAGCCTCCAAATGGAGGACTTCGCCGTCTACTCCGACGAGATATCCACACGGTATGCCCGCTCCCTTTTCCGTCGCCGGGGATTGCACCCTTATGAAGATGCCAACGGCAAGTTCCTTGCCCGGTTGCTGCGTGTAGAGCAAGACGGACGGTTCGTGCTGGAGGATGAAGGAGGAAGTGAACGGGAATATCTGTTCAAGGAAGTGCAATACATTCTGTAAGAAATGCACAACCCGTGCCATCGCATTGGCAAAGTTGTGCCACCATACTGGCACAGCCTTGCCATCGTACTGGCACGACTGTGCCAATACGATGGCACAAACATAAGTCCATAGTAGTGTACTACTGCCCTACTTCAAACTTTACTTCAGTTCCTTTCAGAAGGGGGGAAGCAAACTTTACTTTAACCGGTCCCTCTCCTCCGGTAGTCTGTATATAGGCCAGCAAACGCCCGTGGTATACGCGGTGACGGTTATCGGTATAATCACTCATGTCACTGTTGTCAGAGCCTTCGAGCCCAAGCAGACGCGCCGCTCCTTCAACTGTACACGTAATTTCATTGTCGCCAAGTTTCACAACAGTACCTTCTTCGTCAACCACCTCTACGGTTATGTGCGCAGTGGCGCGGTCGCCGAACAAAATAGTGCGATCCGCCGTGGCACGGATGGCATAAGGACGTCCAGATGTCCGGATGGAATAGCTCGACAAAGCATTTCCTTCCTTATCGCAGCCCTCAGCACGAAGCTCACCAGCCCGGAAAGGAATATCCCAGTAGATGATGCCGGTCTTTTCATCATAAGGTTTCATCTCGCCTACCACCCTGCCGTTGAGCAGCAAACGCGCCTGCGGAGCATTGGTATAACACACCACACGTATGTTCTGCCCCTCGTCATAGTTCCAGATGTCCCATGCATCAGGCGAAAGGAATACATGCTCGGGATGCTTGGGATTGACATATACCGGATATGTTCCTGCATACGTGACCGGATTCTCGCACCACAACGAAGCCCGGAAATGTCCGCGTGGCTTGGGGAAACTTCCGAAATCGAGCAAACCCGTGTACAAACCGCGGGACGGCCATCTGCCCGATTCACCCAGATAATCCGTACCGGTCCAGATGAACTGCCCGAAGATGAAATCCTTGTCGCGGACGGCATACCAGGCATCAAGCCCCGAACCCGTCTCGCTTCCATAGATAATGCGGTCCGGATAAGTGGCATGGTCTTGGTCGTAGCGGTTTTCCGTATAGTTATACCCCACCACATCCACAGCATCGGGATACTCCGTCTCGTTCGACATCACGACACCCGCCAAAGCTCCGGTCACGGGACGGGAAGTGTCCACGGCACGTACACAGGCAGCCAGACGCTTTGCTATGGTTCCGATGCGCATGGCATCGGGAGCATCCGGCTTATAGCCCCCGAACATAGGCTGATTGATTTTAGCTCCATCAAGAACGGGATGCGAATAAGGGTCGTTCGGATAATCCACTTCATTGCCGATACTCCACAAGAAAATACAGGTATGATTGCGGTCACGACGTACCATATCGGTTACGTCCCGTTCTATCCACTCCTCGAAGAAGTCGAAAGTACCGTCATAACTCGGAGTACCCACATTCCAGCCTTGTACCCATTTGCGTTTCGGAAACTCCCATTCGTCAGAGACTTCATCCATTACAAGAAATCCCAGGCGGTCACACAGTTCATAAAGAACGGGGGCTTGTGGGTTATGGCTCATGCGGATGGCATTTACGCCAATCCCTTTCAAGTTATTCAGGCGGCGTTCCCATACCTCCGGCGGCACTACTGCACCCAGCACTCCTGCATCATGATGCAGGCATACACCTTTTACCTTCATCCAGTTGCCGTTGAGGGCAAAACCTTTGTTGGCATCAAATTCCAGCGTACGCAGTCCCACTTTGGTCTCACTGCCGTCAATGCGTTTGCCATTGGCAAGCAATTCGGTTTTCAATGTATACAGATACGGATTATCCAGATTCCAACGATGGGGTTTGGACACTTTCAAGTCAAGACTTTGCTTGGCAATGCCCTCTTTTCCATCGGCAACACGCACACGGCGTTGTGCCACCTTCTTTCCGGCAGTATCGTACAGTGAAGCCTTCAGTTCCAGTTTGTCGGAAGTTGCCTTGTGCTTCTCCACCTCTACATCGACCGCAACGACGGCTTGCTTGTCTGTCAGCGAAGCGGCATGCCAGCCCACACCCCATTGCGCAATATGTGTATCGGGAGCAGCCACCAGCCATACATCGCGATAGATGCCCGACCCCGTATACCAACGTGAATCGGCATAACGGCTATGGTCTACACGGACAGCCAGCATATTGTCGCCTTCCTTCAGGTAAGGGGTCATGTCGTAAAGAAACGATACATAGCCGTTGGGGCGCCTGCCAAGCAGATGCCCGTTCAGGTAAACCTCGCTCCGGTTATATACCCCTTCGAAATAGATATAATGACGTGTTGCGTTGTCTTCAACCCTGAAGTGTTTGCGATACCAGCCTATCCCACCCGGCAGGTACCCGGTGCAACTGGCCTGTGTGGGCGACAATTGCCCCTCTATGGACCAATCGTGTGGCAAAGAAAGCTTCCGCCATTCGCTGTCGTCATAGTCAGTCCGGACAATAGCCGAGTCGTCCGTCAGCCGGAACAGCCATCCGTCATTGAATTTTGCGGCATCGCCAAATACCACCTGCGCCTTTATCGGAGCAACGACCAGCATTGCCAGCAAAAAGATAAGAGCAGTCCTGTTATTCTTAAAATAAACACATAGCGAAAAAGCAAATTTGGGAAAAGCGTAGCGAATTAGCTGATACAGCGTTCGTTACGCTTTGTTTTTCTATGGAGCAGAGCCAACGAAATGCCACCTCGAAGCCAAACGGTGCAGAAGTTCAGTTACCACCTCATTACTCCCATAACGGGTGCAGATTTCTTGCTAAATAGTTCTGTTTCTGCGTTTTGCGTCGATTTGCATAGCTGTCGGTAACTCACTAATAACTAATTTTGTAACCAAAAAAGGAGTGAGTATGCGAAGTACATTCAAGGTATTATTTTACGTGAAGAAAGGCAGCGAGAAGCCGAACGGCAACCTGCCTCTGATGTGCCGTATCACGGTGGACGGCGAGATTAAACAGTTCAGTTGCAAGATGGACGTTCCCCCACGCTTGTGGGACGTGAAGAACAGCCGTGCTTCGGGCAAGAGCGTCGAAGCGCAGAGAATCAACCTTGCGGTAGATAAAATCCGTGTGGATGTAAACCGCCGTTATCAAGAACTGATGCAGACGGACGGTTATGTTACCGCCGCCAAACTCAAAGACGCCTATCTCGGCATCGGCGTCAAGCAGGAAACCTTGTTGAAGCTGTTCGAGCAGCACAACGCCGAGTTTGAGAAGAAAGTCGGACACAGCAGGGCGCAGGGGACATTTACCCGTTATCGGACGGTCTGCAACCATATTCGGGAGTTCCTGCCCCATGCCTACAAGCGTGAGGACATCCCGTTAAAGGAACTCAACCTCACATTCATCAACGATTTCGAGTATTTTTTGCGCACGGAGAAGAAATGCCGCACCAATACCGTGTGGGGCTACATGATTGTGTTGAAACACATCGTTTCCATTGCGAGGAACGACGGGCGTTTGCCGTTCAACCCCTTTGCGGGATATATCAACTCTCCCGAAAGCGTGGATAGGGGCTACCTCACCCAAACGGAGATACAGACGCTCATGGACGCACCGATGAAGAACGCCACCCATGAACTTGTACGGAACTTGTTCGTCTTTTCCGTGTTCACGGGTTTGGCGTATTCGGACGTGAAGAACCTCACCGCCGACCGCCTGCAAACATTCTTCGACGGCAATCTGTGGATAATCACCCGAAGAAAGAAAACCAACACCGAATCGAACATCCGTCTTTTGGACGTTCCAAAACGTATCATAGAGAAATACAAGGGGCTGGCAAGGGACGGTCATGTTTTCCCCGTTCCGAGCAATGGCAGTTGCAACAAGATACTCAAAGAGATAGGCAGACAGTGCGGTTTCAAGGTGCGCTTGACCTATCACCTTGCACGTCACACGAACGCCACGACCGTACTTTTGTCGCACGGCGTACCCATTGAAACCGTCAGCAGGCTTCTCGGTCACACTAACATAAAGACCACCCAGATTTACGCCAAAATCACCGCCCAAAAGATAAGTCAGGACATGGAAGACTTGTCGCACAAGTTGGAGGATATGGAGAAGAGTATTTGCCGAGCCATTTAGTCACCTTAAAACAGTATACCGATGAAAGGAGAAAGGAACATTATCACGATGGACGGGCAGGGCAATATCTCCCTGCCGAGCGATATAGGCGCAACCGCCATGACCGAGTGGGAAATCTGCGAACTGTTCGGGGTTATTGCCCCGACGGTTCGGGCTGGGATAAAGGCTCTCTGCAAAAGCGGAGTTTTGAGCGTATATGACATAAGGCGCATTATCCGCATATCGGACAGATACAGCGCGGAGGTTTACAATCTCGAAACGATAGCCGCCCTCGCTTTCCGTATCGAATCATTCGGGGCGGCGAAAGTCCGCAAAGTGTTGCTGGAAAGGATTATACACGGGCGAAAAGAGAACAGCATGATTTTTCTTTCGCTGAATGTCGGCAGTCAAGCAGTCATATCGTCATGAAGTCATGTCGTACTGTCGTATTGGAATCATTGAATCTGTAAGTCAGTCAATCCATTAATAACCGACTATGTGCAGATACGCAGATTCGATTTTCCGAACACAGCAAAGCGGAGCAATCATTCCCGTTTACAAAGGCAAAGCAAGCACGGGGCTTTATGTCGGCTAAAAGGTCGGGCGGCTGCGCCGTTTCCCGATAAATCTTCCTCTCGCTTCGCTGCGAGCGTATTTATCGGGAAAACCTTGTATCCGACCGCCCCGTGCAAAAGAGCCTTTGAAAACGGAAACGACCGCCCCGCCACCCACCGACCGAAAGGGAAAAAATAAGGTGGGGGTATATGGGTAAGCAGACGGCAGGGACAGCCACCGCCGAAAGGCAGACGGACAGACGGACGGCACGCCGCAGGGTATTTACGGAGAAAATACCGTAGCTTATTAGGGAATTTTCCGAGCCGCAATACTACGTATCGCTGAAAATTCCCCAATAAGGCAAGGGGCAAGCCCCTCTGCACACCCCGTTGAGGACGGCATTTCGCCGCCCTCAAAGATAGTCAAGTTTATTGTTTCACAAGCCAAAAAAGAAAGGAAGAATATATGGGTTTCGTAGTTTTACACATGGAAAAGGCGCACGGCAGCGACAGCGGAACAACCGCACATATCGAGCGTTTCATCATACCGAAGAACGCCGACCCCACACGCACCCATCTGAACCGCAGGCTCATCGAATACCCCGACGGGGTGAAAGACCGTTCGGCGGCTATACAGCAGAGATTAGAAGAAGCGGGGCTGACACGCAAAATCGGAAGCAACCAAGTACGGGCAATCCGCATCAACGTGTCGGGAACGCACGAGGACATGAAGCGGATAGAGGAAGAGGGACGTTTGGACGAGTGGTGCGCCGACAATCTGAAATACTTTGCCGACACGTTCGGAAAGGAGAACATCGTGGCGGCGCACCTGCATAGGGACGAGGAAACGCCGCACATACACGTTACACTCGTCCCCATCGTCAAGGGAGAGCGAAAGCGCAGGAAAAGGGAGGAGCGGACGAAGAAGCGATACCGCAAGAAACCGACCGACACCGTGAGGCTGTGCGCAGATGATATTATGACACGGCTGAAATTGAAGTCCTACCAAGATACCTATGCCGAAGCGATGGCGAAATACGGGCTGCAAAGGGGCATAGACGGCTCGAAGGCTCGCCACAAGTCCACGCAGCAGTATTATCGGGATATACAGAAACTCTCCGATAATCTGAAAGCGGAGGTGGTGGATTTGCAGCAGCAAAAAGAAACGGCACGGGAGGAACTAAGACGGGCGAAAAAAGAAATACAGACCGAGAAGCTGAAAGGGGCGGCAACCACCGCAGCCGCCAACATCGCCGAGAGCGTCGGCTCTCTTTTCGGCAGCAACAAGGTCAAGACGCTGGAAAGGGAGAACACCGCCCTGCATAGGGAGGTAGCCGACCACGAGGAAACCATCGAAGCCCTGCAAGACAGAATACAGACCATGCAGACCGACCATAACCGACAACTGTTGGATATGCAGCAAAAGCACGGCAGAGAGATAGCCGACAAGGAAGCGAGGCATAAGGAGGAAATATCGTTTCTGAAAGCGGTAGTCGCAAGGGCGGCGGCATGGTTTCCCTATTTCCGTGAAATGCTCCGTATCGAAAACCTATGCCGCCTTGTCGGGTTCGATGAAAGGCAGACGGCAACGCTCGTCAAGGGAAAGCAGTTGGAATATGAAGGGGAACTCTATTCGGAGGAACACAAGCGGAAGTTCAAAACCGAAAAGGCAGGGTTTCAAGTGCTGAAAGACCCGACGGACGGGACGAAACTGGTTCTTGCCATTGACCGAAAGCCCATTGCCGAGTGGTTCAAAGAGCAATTCGACAAGCTACGGCAGAGCATACACCGACCTATACAACCGCAAAGGAAAAGCAGAGGGATGAAACTGTAGAATTCCGATTTTAAACAGTGAGCAAATAAATCTGTTGCAACATAAGTGATTATCACAACTTTTCATTACTTTTGTGTTTGGATTGGGGAAACTCCGTCCAAGACATATTAGAAAAGAAAGAAGCGTTATGCTTATCTTGTTGTTGAAAACGTAGGAAATTTTCAAAATGAGCAAGGATGGCATAGTGGTTCTCACGCTATAGCGTGGGCTGCTATTACTACATCTGCTCATTAGGGTTTTCCTACGACCTTCAACAAAGACGTGGCATTGCAGTTCCACGCTTCTGTGTAATTAACGGCTTTATTGGAACTTAATGAGCCATAGGAATAAAGAAAAATATGAAATTAATCAAACAAATTATACCTATCGCTATTATTATAACATTAATGACATCTTGTGCATCAAGCAGGATTGTACTATCAAGCAATGCAGATGTAAGCAAGTACAAGTATGTTATTTTTGGTAGTGAATCATCAGGTGATAGAGAATTAGATGATATTATAATGGCAGTTCAAAATCAAATTGCAGAAACAAATCTAAAAGTGTTATCTACCTCTAATATCTCAAAGGTATTGGAGTGTTCTGATAGCATTCTTACGCCTAATATCCATGTTACTTCTGAAAAATGGGATGGAGGACATACATATATTACAGTAACATTTTACGACTACAATAACAATCAACGTATAGCAGTAGTAAAAAGTAGTGGAATAGGAATGACTGTAAGCCATGACCAAAATATAGCGTTAGGCGCAATAAGAAAAAAACTTGATAAATTATTTAAAGATAATTGAGTGTCCACCACAATGAGAATAAGATATGTACCCACACGATAATATTTTTAACATTTATTACAATATAGGTAAGCGAACACCATTTTTAGTTAAACGGTGTGAGTTGGGTTTAGCACGCTCATCAAGTGAAGAGAGGCGTATTGACCCTAATCGAGATAGAACCTTTTTAGTTGAAACAGTAAAGCCACGTGGTATTCACCTGTAAGAAGTTACTAATGACAAAAAAGAAATTGCCCGTTCGTTTTACGGGTCAGCACTTTACTATTGATAAAGTGCTAATAAAAGATGCAATAAGACAAGCAAATATAAGTAATCAGGATACGGTTTTAGATATTGGGGCAGGCAAGGGGTTTCTTACTGTTCATTTATTAAAAATCGCCAACAATGTTGTTGCTATTGAAAACGACACAGCTTTGGTTGAACATTTACGAAAATTATTTTCTGATGCCCGAAATGTTCAAGTTGTCGGTTGTGATTTTAGGAATTTTGCAGTTCCGAAATTTCCTTTCAAAGTGGTGTCAAATATTCCTTATGGCATTACTTCCGATATTTTCAAAATCCTGATGTTTGAGAGTCTTGGAAATTTTCTGGGAGGTTCCATTGTCCTTCAATTAGAACCTACACAAAAGTTATTTTCGAGGAAGCTTTACAATCCATATACCGTTTTCTATCATACTTTTTTTGATTTGAAACTTGTCTATGAGGTAGGTCCTGAAAGTTTCTTGCCACCGCCAACTGTCAAATCAGCCCTGTTAAACATTAAAAGAAAACACTTATTTTTTGATTTTAAGTTTAAAGCCAAATACTTAGCATTTATTTCCTGTCTGTTAGAGAAACCTGATTTATCTGTAAAAACAGCTTTAAAGTCGATTTTCAGGAAAAGTCAGGTCAGGTCAATTTCGGAAAAATTCGGTTTAAACCTTAATGCTCAAATTGTTTGTTTGTCTCCAAGTCAATGGTTAAACTGTTTTTTGGAAATGCTGGAAGTTGTCCCTGAAAAATTTCATCCTTCGTAGTTCAAAGTCGGGTGGTTGTCAAGATGATTTTTTTGGTTTGGTGTCGTCTTTTTTTAAGCTGCCGCATAACGGCTGGCAAATTGGCGATGGAGCCGACTTTTAGCACAAATGTTGAATAGAATTACTAATCTTCAACATTGCACAAAAGTTCAATAGAAGTACTTCACCGGCTCTATTGCCAATTTGTTTGTTATGTGCCGTTTTATTCCATTTTATACATTTAACAATTGCTGAAACGTAAAGTCGGGTTTAAACATTTCAATTTCGTTTTGAGTTGATTCTTCTTGTGCTTCTTTGCCATAGATAAACATTTGCTGTTCATAATTTTTAACAGCCTCTTCAATGCTATTAAATTTTCCATCGGCTAGATTATCAGACAATATCAAGGCATCCACCAACCCACTATTTACTCCCTGCCCTGCAAAAGGCGGCATCAAATGTGCGGCATCCCCAATCATTGTTATGGGTAATGGGCGCTTGCTTTTCCAAGGCTTTTCTAAAGGAAATATCCGTGTAGCCAATCCTACAAATGACAACGTCGTATGAATCAATTCTTTGTAGCGTTCGTCCCAATCGGAAAATTCTTTCAGAAGAAAATCAACGACACTATTTCTGTTTTGAAAATCTACCTGCGTTTGGTTTTTCCATTCATCAGGTGTTTTAAAACTTATTCCAAAATGCAATGCACCATTATTATTGGGGTTAGCAAATAATAAATTACCTTGGTGAGATGCCATTAGCCGGTTTCCATTGCATAGCTGAAAAAATCCAGGACAGTTTATCTCTGGTTGATGAATATCGGCTTGTATATTGAAAGTACCTGTTTCTTCAACTTCCGTGTCGGTAACAAATTTTCTTACCTTGGACATCCCGCCATTGGCAAGAATAACCAAATCTGCTGTTTCACTCGGTTTATTCTCAAAAGTTAGTGTCCACTTCTTCTTACCAGGTTCAAGCATAACAAGTTTTCTATCCCAAATAACCGTGTCGTTTTCTAAACTATTCAACAAGATAGCCCTTAAGTCATTTCTGTTTATTTCAGGATTGTCAAATCGATTTTCGGGCTTTACATTTTTTGTGGATAAAATATTGCCTTTTTTATCAGCAATATTTACACCCATTGGTAAGGCTAAGTCATAATAAGTTTGTAACAATCCCGCTTTTTTCATTGCTTCCTGACCTGAACCTTTGTGTAGGTCAAGGGTTCCACCAAAAATTCTTGCCTCTCGGTCGTTGTCTCTTTCGTAAACTGAAACGTCTATGCCGTTTTGCTGTAATAATTTTGCCATAGTCAGTCCAACGGGTCCACCACCAATTATTGCAACGTTCTTATCACTAAGTAAATTCATTTGTTTGTCTGTATCTATTCGCATTGTCATTCAAAAATGGCCCATAACAATGGCTCGGCGAATTGGCGAAGTAGCGAAGCTGTATCGAAGATACAAAAGCGGAGCTATTTAGCCAAGTCGCTTGTTGTAAGCAGTCCGCGAAGCGGCGGCTTACGGCAAGCGACGTAAGTCGCCGAGCCATTGTTAGCAAGGAGCGCAGCGGATTGCTAACAACGGTTTGCAGCTATACGCAGGCAGGGATTTTTACCACTAAGCTACCTACGATGAACTGAACTTTAAATTTACCACTTTCCTGTCTTACGAAGCACGAACCCCCTGCTTGCGTATAGGTGATGTTATGCGGTCGGCTTTCATTTTCTCTTCTTTCTCGTTAATTTGTCAAGCAAAGTTACTAAATTTGCAGTCAAGCAATTTCAATTTTTGAATTATGTATTTCAGCAGACCTTGGACTTCTATCTAAGTGATAGGCAGTCCTGAATAAATTCCAATCAATCTTTTAGGGCAAGACAATCAGTCTATGCTTTGTGTGTGCTGTCATTTTTTTTGATGGCATTGCTTTGTCGTAGTTGCTCTGTCGGGTAATACTGTCTATTCACTTCTCTGTGATTTGAATTCAATGGAAAAGCTTATGGTAAATGCTTTATGAATGGTAAACCTGATGACACTTATAGGAAAGAGTGTTATCCAAATATCAAAGATGAAGAAATCCCTTGTGCCGGATGTGGAGAGTGGGTTTTAATTGATGTTCCTGGCGTATCTCTTGATGAAATATTTCCTATTCACAAAGCGGATGAGATACTTATGTTTGGGAAATATAAAGGGAAATCTTTGGGGGATATTTATAAAATGGATTATCAATATCTTTATTGGTTAGAAACGACAGATAGGCTTTTCAAAATTGACTTTAAAGAGCTTAAACGATTGTATCCAAATGTCGAAAAAACTTTGGATATATCTATTTCAGAAAGGATTATTGATTTTGGGAAATATAAGGGACAAAAATTTGGCGATATTAAAGATGATATTTCTTATCTTGAATGGCTTGTTTCAATAGGTAAAATATCTATTGAAGACTTTAATTTATTAACTACTATATAACCAATTAAATATGATAAGTATGAAGAAAATTTTAATCACCTTAACAGTACTCTTTGCAGTCATTGACATTATGGCACAAGAGCACCTTTCGTTTAAGGGTATTCCCATTGAGGGAAGTATGACAGAATTTTGTCAAAAGCTCAAATCTAAAGGATTTACTTCAATTGGTCGTGAAAACAATATAACTTTGTTTTCAGGGGACTTTACAGGTCGTCAAGCAACGGTAGGGGTAACTGCTACAGACGATGGAAAAAATGTTTTTGCAGTTGTCGTTTTATTTGACCCAAGTGGGGAGTGGAATACCCTTGTTAATACTTACGACTATTATAAGGATTTATATACTCGTAAATATGGCAAGCCGACAATTTCAAAAGAAAACAACCCTGCCCATTTAGATTCCAATACCGCTTTAATGGCGGAAGTGCATCAGGGAACGGTTGTATATGGTAGTGCATGGGAAGTGACAGGAGGAGATATACAACTTTCAATTGAAAAGTCTTCTGGAGTTTATGAAGGTATGGTAATGATTCGCTATCGTGATTCTCAAAATATTGAAGCCAAAATCCAAAATGATTTGGATGATATTTAGACAAGGACAGCTATGAAAAAAGTATGTATATTCATTGGTGGTGTTGTCACTGGAGCTATTCTAGTGGTTGTTGTTTCCATGCTTATAGCTGGTGGAAATTCTACTTATAAAGGAATTACATTATTTGAAAAAGAGGGAGAATGTATAAGTGAAAATTCTTTTAAGGTATTTCAAGTTTTGGATTCAGGTGAAGCCTTAGCTAACGAAGTAAAACAAGGATACTTGATACCAACAGGATTAACTGTGTTATTTTTGAATGAGGATGGACTGTCTTACTATGACGACCAAGTTATTAAGATACCTTCAGGTAAATGTGCTAAACAAATAGGGATATTCAAATATTCCGCTAAATCGGGTATGGAAAAGACAGTTCCTATAGTTGGTATACGTAACAAATAGAAAAGGTGGTCATTGACCACCTTTTCTATTTGTTACATAACATAACCTCATGAATGATTTTCTTTTTTCGCAAGCCGATTTTATAAAATTGCCACCGATAGTTCGTACTTTCGGAAAAAGATATTATATTTGCAAATGAAAGAGTTATTTGACAGTATAGCAACGCAAAACGCTGAATTTCGCACAGTTGCTAAATCGTTACCTCTATTTCTCAAATAATTCGCTAAAAGTTTATTCTTCAATCGGTTAAGTCGAACCGATAAAAATCTAAAATACATTTTCATATAGATTTTCTTTGAAGTTAAACTAATTCCTTACTTCAGGCTATACACCACGGTTGTCACACTCTTGGCTTCCAGAATCACCTGCTTGCCTGCCGCCACCGTTCCTTCCACCAGATTCTTGCTACCGGTAGTTGTATAAGTAGCTATTGACTTCGCTTCATTGCTCCATCCCACATGCGTTTCACCTAAGCGAACCGCCTTATCAGACATGTTTGTATAGACGGCCACTACCTTATCCCCCTCGGGAGAAAGCCAGGCGGAACCGAAAAAAGTACGCGATTCGTTCAAGTCGAGGGCAATACGGCGGTATCCCGGACGGATAAAGCGGCTGTAATTGCCCAGTACCCAAAGAGTGGCAGTAGCCTGATAGCTTCCCTCCTGCTCTATATCACCATACTCGCCACCGGCAGGTACCAGCGAAATCAAGAGAAAACGGTTCTTATGCCCCCAACGGGAAACATCCATCGATGTCCAGTAACTCCAGGAAGACACTCCAGCCACAGTGAGGTCATTGTGGATGACCTTCGACATGTAGAAAGCGATATCCATCTCAGAAGCCTGCTCGTAGCCCACGAATTCGGAACTGCTGTAATTATCGCCCAGCATACTCCATTCACTCTGCCAAACATCCAGATTATACTGACCGGCAGCCTGGGCCACTTGCTTGCGCACGTTGCGCATACCGTCCCATGTGCCGTCAGTCCAATAGCTGTGTCCGCAAATGAGATTCTTCACGTGTGCCAAGTCACCCACGTAGGCGGAAGAGCCGGGTGTAAAGAAAGCTGAGAATACATTACTGCGGTTGGCATCGCCTTTCACTTTATACAGATACTCCCAATCACCGGATTCGCCCAAGAGAATGTCTGTGGAAAGCCCCCGGTCATCCAACGACATATCCAACTCGCGTGCCAGTGCAGCCACTTCGTCATTGGTCCAGCCACTGCCCTCCTGTCCGCTGTCCCAGTTGTACTGCGGCTCGTTGACGGGCGAGATATGGCTTATGTGATAGCCTTCAGCGGTATAACGGGCCGCTACATCGGCCATATATCCTGCAAAGTCACCATAATGTTCCGGTTTCAGATTAGAAAGTCCCCCTCTGGCGGAAAATCCTTTTCCATTATAGGTGTACTGCACAGGAGGTGTATTGCTGAAAAGAACGAAATTGTTACATCCCAGCTCCTTGGCACGGTCCATGAAGTAACGTTGTCCCTCGCAACGGGTCCAGTCGTACGTCAAGTCATCCGTAAGATAGGATTCCGCACGACGGGATTTATCCTCGATGCCGCTGGCTTCACCTTGCGCGGCACTGCCGCCACCAAGATTCACCCGCCATTGGGAAAGGCCGATTCCTTTCGGCTTGCCGCCCACAATCTCTGAAGAAAAAAGCAGTTCCGTAATCCCCGCACGGTGCGAAGTCCATGACTTGCCCACAAAGGCAGGCGACCAACAGTCCGAAGCGCCAAAGCCGGCTATTGTCTGGAAAGTCTGTCCGGCATCGATGCTCACCAGTTTCTCTACGCTGTTTGTAATGTCCGGACCCTCAGGAGTGTCTGGAGTATCCGGCGTAACGGGAGAATCGTCGCTGCAAGCCATTGCAGCAAGCAGTGCCGGAAGAATAAAAATGTGTCTCAAATTCATGATATTATTTTGGATTAAAAAACTGCCGCGGATAATCCATTGCAAACTATCCGCGACAGAATATAAAGACCTATTGAATAATCAGTTCCTGCAACAATCTGTTTTCATCAGAATGTGTTTAATTCCAACCCGGGTTCTGGGTAATGGAACCGTTGGACATCGTGATTTCGTACAAAGGAATGGGGAACACCATGTCGCGGTTTTCATTGAAAGTGATGCCTTTGTCACTTGCTTCACCTTGATTTTCCCACTCAAGAGCGTCACGGGTAGCCTCTTCAGTGTTCCACCTCACAAAGGAACCGTTCGGTCCCAGGATATTGCTAATCATCTTTTTACCATTTGTATCAGTCCAGCGGCGGATATCATACAGACGGTTCTGCTCGAAAGCCAATTCCAAACGGCGCTCCAGGCGAATGGCACTTTGCAATGCCTTTCCACTTGCCGTAACGTCATCCAACTTGGCCCGTCTGCGCACCTGATTGAGAGCATCGCGGGCAGAAGCGTCATCACCCAGTTCATTGCAAGCCTCAGCATACATTAAAAGGACATCGGCATAACGCAGAATGCGGTGATTCAAAGGACTCTTGTCCGTGGCGTAAGCCGTTGCATCGCCTTGAGCACGATATTTCATCGGCAGGAAATACTTGCGGATGATACGCGCAGACTTATGGTCAGCGGGATTGATAATATAGCAATTGGGGTCCCAACCATATTTATCAAGATATTCCTGATACTTATTCAACGCTTTGCTTGCGTCAATGAAATCCTCGAATTGGTCTTCGCCGGCAATTTCCGTACAGCCCGACTTGATTATTGTCCATTTCAAACGTTCCGTATCACCGGCCTCAATATAAGCTTGCTCCAAATTTGCCGTAGGCTGACACCAGCTCCAACCATCACCAGGACCATTACGGGCACCGGTTACCGTAGCAAGCGCCCCTCCTAAGCCCAAAGTGGGATGATATTCATACTGGATTTCCAGAAGGCTCTCCGCACTGTTGTCATAGTCGACATTCCATACCTGCCCGAAATCGGGAAGCAATTGGTATTCGCCTTCATCTATCACAGTCTTCAACACATCATGGGCAGCCTGCCATTTCTCCTGATAGAGGTACACTTTACCCAATAATCCTAAAGCGGCGCCACGGGTAGCATGCCCTACTTGCGCAGTACTGCGTTGCGGCAGTATTTCGGCAGCTGCCATCAGGTCATCCTCTATGAATTTGTACACGGCTTCTGCCGTAGCACGTTCTGTTCCCTCCACTTCTTCCGGCATTTGGAAACTGGTCATCAAGGGCACCCCGCCAAAATTTCTCACCAGTTCGAAGTAATAGTAGCCACGCAGGAAACGGGCTTCTGCCACCAGACGGTCTCTGGTTTCTGTCTCTTGGGTTTCGAGAGCCGCAATGCGATCTATGGCTATGTTACAACGTAAAATACCTTTGTAACGGTACTGCCAAAAATTGGAGATAGGGCCATTGCTGGCACCGTTTCCCTGATAATGCGCCAATGAGATATAATCACTCTGAGACTGAGAGGTATTCCCCATCCAGGCATCATCTCCACACATTTCGGAAAGTAACCACACGGTGTTGATTTGCCACCATCCTCCATATGTCATGGCCTGATAACAGCTCGTGACTGCGGATTCACACTCTTCTATGGACTTATAATAAGTGTCCACGTTCAATTGCCCGCGTACGTCTTCCGTCAGGAAGTCCTCGCAAGAGGTAAACACCAGCGAAGCAATCAGAACTACTATTGTAAATATTCGTTTCATGGATAATCAAGAATTAAAATTTGAAGTCAATGCCAAACAAGAATGTTCTCGGATTAGGATAAGCCACGTTGTCAATACCGGTATTGATGGCACTGCCAGAGCTGTCGGTAGTACCGTCAACCATCGGGCGTTCGGGGTCCATTCCCGAATAACCGGTAATGGTAAACGGATTCTGTGCAGAGAAGGAAAGACGCAAGTCAGCACCTCCAACCCATTTCTTAGGAAGCGTATAGCCTATCTGCAACAGCTTGCAACGCAAGTAGGAACCATCTTCCACATAGAAACTGGAAACGCGGCTATAGTTCAGGTTCAAGTCATTGCTCGACAAACGGGGAATATCATTGCCGGTACCCTCGCCATGCCATGCTTTCTCCAGTGTACCTGCCCAGACATTCTGTCCACCTGAACCGGAGTAGCGTCCTTTGGTGACATTGTAAATATCATTACCGAACGTACCATAGAAATTGGCTGCAAAATCAATGTTCTTATAACGCATACCAATATTCAGACCCATCATTAAATCAGGATAAGGATTACCGATATAATCTTTGTCATTGGCATCGAGCACTCCGTTATGGTCCCGGTCCTTGAAGCGGATGTCTCCCGGTTTTGCATTGGGCTGAATCAGTGTTCCGTGTTCGTCAGTGTGCGCATACACCTCTTCCCAATTCTGGAACAAGCCATCGGCCACGTAACCGTAGAAACGGGAGATAAAACCACCATCTTCGTTACGGATAATCTGGTCGCTATTGAATCCACCGACATTGATAGGACCGTCGCCCGAGAACTTGATGGCCTTGTTGCGCACGGCAGAAAGGTTCAGACCAAGATCGTAAGAGAAATCCTTGCCGATTTCATCGCGCCAGGTAAGTCCCACTTCCCAACCGCGGGCCTGCATACTACCGATGTTCATCCAAATCTGGCTGTTCCAGTTATCATATCCCAAAGAGAGGATGTTCTGTTTCTGGTAGAGCATGTCAATGGACTTTTTCTGGAAATATTCGAATGTTACACCCAAACGTGAATCAAGGAATGACATATCCACGCCTACGTTCCAATCTTCCACAGTCTCCCACTTCAACTGGTTGTTACCTACTGTAGACACGAAGTAACCATTTGCCAACGTATTGCCATAATAGTATTGGGTTTCGCTCAACAAAGTAAGGGTAGCATTATTGTTGATATTCTGATTACCTACACGGCCCCAGCCTCCACGAAGCTTCAGGTCACTGAAGATGTCCTGGTCCTGCATAAATGCCTCACTGATGACACGCCAGGAAGCGGAAACAGACGGGAAGAGGGCATACTTGCTGCCCTTCGGGAAACGGGAGGAACCGTCGGCACGGAGAGATGCCGAAATGTAGTAACGGTTATCGTAGTTGTACATGACACGGCCCAGGAAAGAAACCAGTGTATTGTAAGTGGTTTCACCGTTGGCCTCATCCGTACCCTGCTGTCCGGCATTCACTTCCTGCATCTGGTCCAGATTATTGGGAACATTATCACGCCGTGCCTGAGTATTGTACCATGCAAAACGTTCGGCAGTAAAGCCAGCCATTACATTCAAGTTGTGCTTTTCAGCGAAAGTGTCCATGTAAGTGGCTGTATTCGTCCAGTTCCAGTCAAACCACTCCTGATTGCGGCGGGTGATTTCGTTCAAGTCCTGTTTCTCCAACGGATCCATATTGAACTTCGGAACGAATGAATCAGAACGGCGATAGTGTGCATTGGCACCGAACTGGGTGCGCAACGTCAGCTTTTCTATCGGGGTTACCTGCAGATAGGTATTCAGAATGGCACCCAACTCGCGAGAATGAGCATTGCTACGGGCAATTGAACCGGCGGGATTCCACTCCTGGTTGTTGTAAGAGCGTTGATAGTTGTTGTACTCATTATCCTCCCATTGGTCCTGCGGACGGAATACCGGAGTTGTCGGGTCCATAGCCATGGCTGCCGAGAACTGGTTTGGGGTATCATCCCATGATTCGACACGTGGAGCAATATCAACTCCCAATTTTACATACTTATTAAATGTATATTCAGTATTCAGACGGATATTTATCTTATCCCAATAACCTACATCAAACTGTGAGTTGTTACGATAATAGCCCACGCTAAAGTTATAAACAAACTGTTCTGAGCCACCGGCAACACTAAGTGAATGGTTCTGCACCAAAGCTGTTTTATTGACTACAGTATCCCACCAGTCTGTACCACCGGGATTGGTCGTAGCACCCGTATCGTTCCAGATAGAAGAAAGGCCATCATTCGTATAACGGGTATTGAACACTTCTTTATATTCAGCCGCACCGGCAATATTAGGTTTGGCCACGGTCTGGAAACCAACAGAAGAATTCCAATTGATGCGGGCTTTACCAGTTTTACCTTTCTTTGTAGTAATCAGGATGACACCGTTTGATGCACGTGTACCATAGATAGCGGCAGCCGAAGCATCTTTCAATACTTCCATGGAAGCAATATCGTTACTATTCAGAAAGTTGATATTGTCACCTACCGGCATACCATCCACTACATACAACGGATTCGTACCGTTTACGGTAGTTACACCACGAATCAGCACCTTCGGAGTAGCTCCAGGGCCACCACCACTGGTGACTTGTACACCATTTACCTTACCCTGCAAAGCATCCATAGCATTACCGGTCACGGTTTCAGTGATTTCATCGCCTTTTACTGTAGCAATAGAACTGGTCAAATCGCTCTTTTTCACAGCACCATAACCGATAACCACCACTTCATCCAGTAATTCCGCAGCCTCCTTCAGTACCACGTTAATCGTAGTACGTCCACCTACAGCTATTTCCTGAGACTCAAAACCAATAGAAGAGAATACCAACACTGCATTCTTGTCTACATTGGGTAATGTATAATCACCGTCGATACCGGTAATTGTACCCGTACCGGTACCTTTCACTTGAACTGTAGTTCCAATCAACGGCTGCTGGTCGGTGGCCGAAGTCACCACACCCTTAACCGTTATCTGCTGCGCATAACCGCAAAGGCTTATCAGCGCAAGACATAATAATAGAATTTGCTTTTTCATATCTTAAATCTAATGTTACTTTTTAATTAGCAGGCACAATCTTGCCGCGACCCAAATGCGCGTCAAACTCAAAGCGGTAGTTGCCGGTCACCGTAACCGTAGGCTTCATCCAGTTGTCACCTACCATCGAGCCGTCTTCCCAACGCTGATTGGTGCCTTCCCAATTAGGATTCACATCCCCTTTCTTACTGAAGTAACCAAACTTCTCTACATTCTGAGAGTCGTCACACCGCCATTCCACATGATCCCACCATCCGTCGGGATGATAATTGGATATGATGAAGTTCATTTCTTCACCGGCTTCCAGCGTCCAAGTTCCATTTTCCGGATAATAGAAAAGATGAGGATTATTTTTATCCTGGGCAAACAACTGATTTCCCGCATCCTGAGGAGAACCTCCCCAACCGATATAGAAATCAATGAACGATTCCCCATTCTCCCAACGGTCAAAACAAGGCTTTCCATATTCATATTTCATCGGATTTGTAGCCTCTGTCACCGAGTACGTGCGCATACTATAAGTAGACTCTTTCACATTGATGTCTATTTCATAATAAACACCAGCCTCATCCAAGACAATAGGTTTAGCCGTTTCCGGGTCATCCGTCAATTTTGTATTATCCTCCGGATCAAGGCCAAAACAGATAGGAGTAAAGTCTGTCTTTTGCGGTAAGAAGAAAATTTCCGTACCGGCAGCTTTATTATAATAACGTGCACGATATTGGTACTCGCCCGTATGGTTAATCACCATCGGTACACCGAAAATATCACTGTTCAATTCCTCTACGGTTGCCACATCGGCCAGATACATTTTGGGGAAGTCAGGCATTTCAGATACACTGATGGTACTATTGGTCACTGTCTGATTGCCTCTGGCATCCACAGCCGTCAAAGTCACATCGTAACTTTTCACCTCATTAGGCAGAATAATCTTCTCCGTAAAGCTCAAAGTAGATTGCCCGCCAGCCTCTATACGGCGGCTTTCAAAACCTTCTACCCCAGGAATCTCAATGAGTACATAATCCAGTATGCGGTCATCTTTCACCGTGAAATTCAGGTTGAACTTTGTTTCATCCTTTATCAGTACGGTAACCTCCTTACCAGGGGCAATTGTAAATGTAGGATTCTCAAAGTCCCCATCCATCGTTATCAACACATCCTGCGACACTTCACGCCCGCCCGCATCTGTTACGGTCACTTTCACGGTGAAGCGTTCACCGATTTCATCACGCTTGAGGTCATAAGAATAGCTCAACTCATACTCCGTTTGGGGAGCTCCATAGATTTCGACCAAATCAATGGTCTTGTTCAGATAAAGATCGGCACATTGCAGATTGACGGATACAATTCCATCCTGGTCAGCCAACGAACCCTCAATGGTAAAACGATGGCCGGCACCGGATTCAATATGATCCGTCACCAATGTCATTGTCGGAATCTGCCCGTCTACATCAGAGTATCCGTCATCGTCACTACATCCAGTAGTCCATAAAGCCAGCGATAACAACGCCCAGAAAGTGGCGTTAAAGAAATGCTTCTTCATAAATATTATTATTAAAGTTAAACAAAAAAGTACATTTTGTTCCGATTTATAATAATCGGCAATGCAAACATATGCCAATTTTCGATTCAACAGCTGTATAAATCTTGCAGAGAAGGCATATAAATCTGTCAATGCACGATTTGTGCACATCATCTAAAGATTTTATTTGTACTTTTGACTCATGCAATGAAAAACGACCCGTTATGAAGAAGATTCTACTTTCCATTTTCCTATGCCTGCCATTCCTGCTATCCGCGCAGCCATATACCATAAAACATCTGAGTATCCGTGAAGGGCTGTCCAACAACCATGTGGTAAGCATAGCCCAAGACAAACGGGGCTCTCTATGGTTTGCCACAGAAGAGGGTTTAAATAAATTCGACGGAATACGCTTCCTTACCTATTATAAAGAAGAAACAACCGGCAAGCAAAGCATCACCGGCAACGAACTGAACTGTCTGCTGGACGATCCCGTCGACTCCATCTTATGGATAGGAACCCAACGTGCCGGAATCAATGCATACAATTATGCCAACGATTCATTCATCACTTACAGACACAACGAAAACAACCCTGAAAGCCTGGTTACGGACGACATTACCAAAATCATTGCCGCCTCCGACGGTAACCTATGGATTTGCACCTATTGGAAAGGCGTGGACTATTTTGACAAGCAAACCGGGCAATTCACCCATTACAATACCGAAACCGTACCGGGTTTTGCAAGCAACCATATCTGGTCTGCCATAGACGGCGGTAACGGACTACTCTATATCGGGCATGTGGACCGGGGATTCAGTATACTTTCCATAAAAGACAAGACAGTCAAGAACTTCACACACGAGCCGCAAACCCCCAACAGCCTGCCCGGCAACGAAGTGACATGTGTCTACAAAGACAAAAGCGGAAACATATGGATAGGAACCGATAGAGGAGTGGTACTGTTTAACCCGGAAGCGGAAAGTTTCATCCCCTTCGACGACAAAACCAACTGCATATCGCACCGTGTATATGATATACACCAACTGGATGACAACAGACTTTGGATAGCCATGGAATTCGGCGGCATTGCCGTAGTGGATTTGTCCCAACAGCTTTTCCGTTCGTCGGACCAGATTCATGCGCTTTCTATCCGGGAGGGAGACGATGAATACGGCTTGTCCAACTCCAGTATCCGTTGCCTGCTCCAAGATTCCTTCGGTAATGTATGGGCAGGTTCCTGGGGAGGCGGCATCAACTTCATAAAACGTGAGCCGTCACTCTTCAGCACTTATAAATATTCTCCTTTTCCATCCACCAACAACAGCCTGAACAGTAAAATAGCCTCCGGTGTCTGTATGGACAAAGCCGGTAACCTCTGGATAGGAACCGATGGAGGAGGAATCAACGTATTCAACAAGGGAAGACGAATAGCCATATACAATGCTGACAACAAGAAATTCAGAAGCAATACGGTGCAGGCAGCCTTGTGCGACTCAAAGGGAGGATTATGGTTCGGGCTTTTTTATGGAGGAATAGCCTACTACAACCCCAAGAGCCAAAGCTTCCGGCAGATTTTCTCCGAAGACAAGTCACGCACTGACGTACGTTCCTTTCATGAAGACAAGCAGGGAAACATTTGGGTCGGAACCAGCGAAGGCGTCTATCTTATAGATTGTGACAGCAAGACAATCAAGGCACACTACAATCTGGAGAACAATCTGGCCCGCTGTGTGCTGAAGGATTCCGAAGACCAAGTATGGGTAGGATTCTTCGGAGGAGGCCTGGGCCTCTATGACCCTCAACTCCAAAGCATCCAGCTCTTCAACGTCCTGGCCAAATTCCCCTCCAATACCATCAATGCTCTCTACGAAGACAGCAGAAAGCGGTTGTGGGTGGCCACGGGTGAAGGTTTGGTATGCTTCCCCTCCCTGACAGACAGAAACTACAAAGTATACCAACGTGAAAGCGGACTGGCTAACACCCACATACAAGCCATCGGTGAGGACAAGGCAGGAAATATTTGGGTGAGCACCAACAAAGGTATCAGCTGTCTTGTGGACAGTAAAGACATTTTCTATAACTACGACTATCACGACAACCTCCCCATGGGAAGCTTCAGTCGGGGCAGTGTAGCCTACGGACAAGACGGTAACTTTTACTTCGGCTCTATAAACGGTCTGTGCTACTTCAACCCGGAAGTTGTATTGCAGGAACGCAAATCACCACCCGCATTCATCACCAACATTGAAATTACCGACCCGCTGAACAAACCGGAAAACGGACAGAGCACCATTGCCTTAAACGGACAGAAGAACGTGCAACTGAAATATACACAGAATAGTTTCAGTATCCGGTTCAACATCCAGAACTATGCCCTGGTCAACCAAGTGGAATATGCCTATATGCTGAAAGGACTCGAGAACTCCTGGTATACGCTTACAGACCCCAATAATGTCACCTTTCGTAATCTTCCTCCCGGGAAATACCAGTTCCAAGTGAAAACGCGCATGCGCAACCAAGCATGGTCGGACGCAACCACCTCATTGAACATCCGCATCGCCCCACCCCTTTGGCTTACTTGGTGGGCAAAGTCATTCTATATCCTGCTGTCCCTTATCATCCTTTTCTCTATACTCTATGCCTACAAGAAAAGACTGGATGCTGAAGCACTGTACCAACTGGAGAAGCAGAGCCACGAACACGAGCAGGAACTGAACAACGAACGCCTGCGCTTCTACACCAACATCACCCATGAACTGCGCACCCCGCTTACGCTGATACTGGGTCCGCTGGAAGACATACAGAAAAGTGATACACTATCCACCAAAGACGCACAGAAGATATCCGTCATTCACCAAAGTGCCATCCGGCTACTGAACCTCATCAACCAGATATTGGAGTTCAGAAAGACCGAGACCCAGAACAAGAAACTCTGCGTGAGCCGGGACAACCTCGTACCCCTTATCCGCGAGATAGGCCTGAAGTACAAGGAACTGAACCGGAAGCCAGCCGTCGATATCCGGCTGGTGGTGGAGAAAGAGCATATGCCTATATACTTCGACAAGGAAATTATCCAGACCATCCTGGACAATCTGATATCCAATGCCCTAAAGTACACGGAAAAGGGTAGCATCAGCATCGGTATCCGACAGGTGGAACGTGCCGAAGTGAACTATACGGAAATCCGGGTCAGCGACACGGGATACGGTATCAAGCCGGAGGCACTACCCCACATATTCGACCGTTATTACCAGGAAGGCGGCAAACACCAGGCTTCGGGTACCGGTATCGGACTTTCTCTGGTGAAAAACCTCGTAGCCCTACACGAAGGGGAAATCCGCGTAGAGAGTGCTCCCAATCAAGGTAGTACCTTCTACGTCAGCCTGCTTACCGACAACAGTTACCCGCAGGCACTGCATGCCGATTCGCAGGAAAAGGAAAGCAACGTCCAGCATATAGAAGAGGCACAAGTAAATCAAGTTTCATCCAGCGACAAACCCATATTGCTGGTAGTGGAAGACAATCCGGACATCTGCGACTATATAGCCGAATCCTTCTCCGACCACTTTGAAGTAAAGACTGCCGCCAACGGAAAGCTGGGCAAGGAAAGCGCCCTGAAAGAAATACCTGACATCATCGTCAGTGACATTATGATGCCGGTAATGGACGGAAACGAGATGTGCCGTGAGCTGAAAAAAGACGTGCGCACCAGCCACATACCCATTATACTGCTGACAGCCAAAGACTCGCTGCGCGACAAAGAGGAAGGCTACCAGGTAGGTGCCGACTCCTACCTCACCAAACCGTTCAGCGCCAGCCTGCTGCATAGCCGTATAGAAAACCTGCTCCAGTCGCGGCGCAACCTGGCAAACCATTTCAGCGCCAATGCCGCCATAAGCAATAAAGCGGCTGTCATTACAGAATCGCTCAACAAGCTGGACAACGAGTTTATCCACAAGATAAACCAGCTGATAGAGGAACGGCTTTCTTCAGACAAAATAGACATCAGCTATCTTTCGGATAAAATGTGCATGAGCAATTCCACCCTCTACCGCAAGATGAAAGCGCTTACCGGACTTTCCACCAACGAATATGTCCGCAAGATAAGGATGAAACACGCCGAGCAATACCTGCTGGAAGGCAAATACAACATTTCGGAAATAGCATTCAAGGTAGGTATAAACAATCTGTTCTACTTCCGGCAATGCTTCAAGGAAGAATTCGGCTACATACCTTCGGAATATCTGAAGAGATTAAAAGAGACCGGAGAGAAATAAGAGACAAACAGCCCCTTCCTATTAGTCGGAATGCGGACAGCTATTTCAGCTCCAGCTCCATCTTCTTTATCTTTTCCAGCGTATTGCCTGCTTCCATGGAGGGGAATACCTGAAGCACGCGTTGCAGGTATGCCTTAGCCTTGCCGTAGCTATTGGTGAACACGTCTGACAATCCGTTGCGATAGCGTGCATACTGCATCCTTGTGGGGGAAGTTATCTTTTTATAGTCTTCTTCGAGCTTCTTCTTATCCTTCTCGGCTTGGAGATAATAATAATTCCCCAAGAAGATATTGGCTTGGAGATTGTCGGCATCCAGCATCAATACCTTTTCATAGGTTTTTAAGGCATCTTTCTCCTTTCCCCGCATCATCTCCATTTCGGCACAAGAGACAAGTGCAGGTACGTCTTCGGGATGACGCTGCAAGAACTCCTTATAGAAGAGGTAGGCTTTATCGTAATTCCGCATTTCCTTGTAGTGCACAGCCAGCACATCCGCAAGACGAGGAGCCACCTCACTGCTCTTGTCCACATTGGTCCAGTAGAACATTTCCGTCCTATCCTCACCGGCATTTGCCGCCTGGCGAAACAAACTCACCGCATAGTCATCTTTACCCTCGGAAAGTGCATCGGACACTTTCGAAAGCAACTCATCTGCCGACTGTCCCCAGACAGACAGCGGACACATCAAGAACAAGGAGAAAAGCAACGTTAAGGTTTTCATTTTTAGTGTATATATATAGTTTAACAGCCCAATCAGTCTCATAGAAATCTACCTACAAAACTACGCATTTTTACGGCAACCATCAATAGTTGAAAGTAGAAAAATAGTTAACTTTGCCGACCTTAATGAATTAAATAATATAAATGAAGCCCAGAGACAGACAAATACTGCAAATAGCCTTACCTTCCATCGTATCGAACATCACCGTGCCGCTGCTCGGCCTGATTGATGTAGCCATCGTCGGCCATCTGGGTTCGCCCGCCTACATAGGCGCCATTGCCGTGGGTGGCATGCTGTTCAATATCATCTACTGGATATTCGGCTTTCTGAGGATGGGTACCAGCGGAATGACCTCGCAAGCATTCGGTAAGCGGGATTTGCCGGAGGTGGTCCGCCTACTGTTGCGTTCCGTGGGCATAGGCCTGGCAGTCGCATTCTGTCTCATCCTGCTGCAAACGCCTATCAGGCAGGGAGCCTTCCTTCTCATCCATCCCACGGATGAAGTCAGAGAAATGGCAACGCTCTATTTCCATATCTGCATCTGGGGTGCACCTGCCATGCTGGGGCTATACGGACTGACGGGATGGTTCATCGGCATGCAGAATTCGCGTATCCCCATGTATATAGCCATCACACAGAATGTGGTCAATATCATTGCCAGCCTCGGACTGGTTTATCTGTGTGGGATGAAAGTAGAAGGAGTAGCTTTGGGGACGTTGATTGCCCAGTATGCTGGCTTCCTGATGGGCATTGTCCTTTGGATGCACAACTACGGCAGGCTGAAAAGATTCTGGGAAATTAAAAATTATAAATTAAAGATTAAAGGGAGAGAAGGGGCAGGTATCTGGGAGAAAGAGGCGATGTTCCGGTTTTTCCAAGTGAATAGGGATATTTTTCTGCGTACCCTTTGCCTGGTGGCAGTCACGTTGTTCTTCACTTCGGCGGGAGCTTCGCAGGGAGAGATTATTCTGGCGGTCAACACGCTGCTGATGCAGCTCTTCACCTTATTCTCGTATGTAATGGACGGCTTTGCCTACGCTGGCGAAGCCTTAAGCGGCAGATACATAGGCGCACGCAACCGGGAAGCCTTTACAGACACCGTCCGGCACCTCTTCGGATGGGGAGCGGTGATGGCGGTTCTCTTTACATTGGTTTATGCGCTGGGAGGCAATGCCTTCCTCGGACTATTGACGGATGACAAAGAAGTGATAGCTGTTGCCGACACCTATTTTTATTGGGCGCTTGCCGTGCCCGCCGTCGGGATAGCCGCCTTCATCTGGGACGGCATCTTCATCGGTGCCACCGCCACGCGAGGAATGCTCCTCTCCATGGCAGCGGCAGCTGTCAGCTTTTTTATCTTATATTATGGGCTGCATCCCGTCCTGGCAAACCATGCTCTATGGCTTGCCTTCCTCACTTACCTGCTGATGCGGGGAGTGGTGCAGACAGGCTTGAGCCGGGAAGTCATCCGACGGGCATTTCCCAGCAAGAAGGAACCTGCTTGGCGTTAGGGGTAGGCTATGAACAATTTCAAGGGAAAAAGCATTATCTTTGTATCGCTATGACTGATATAAAATATGGATTCCACCCTCCAGAACAAGGCGTCAGGTAGCCAGTATACGGTGCCAAACAAGTTTCAACTTTTGGCACCATCGGTTTCAATGCGAGAAACCGACGGTTTCAAGTAGTGAAACCAACGGTATCTCGGAATAAGACTGACGGTATTTGCATTTGGAACCAAGTCACTCATAGCAAGAGTAATGACTTATACAAAATTGTTATGGCAGAAAAGAATATAGTTCAAGAGACATTTCCCGTATTGGGAATGAGTTGCGCCTCATGCTCCGCACGGGTAGAAAAGACGCTGAACCATCAGTCAGGTGTCAAGAAAGCGGTCGTAAACTACGCTTCGGCAACGGCAACCGTGGAATATGACCCTACGAGCTGTTCTTCCGAGGCTTTGCAGCAGGCTGTGCAGGCGGCCGGATATGACTTGTTGATAAACCAGGACGGCAACACGCTCGAAGAGGCGGAAGAGGCCCACAACAAGAAATTCAGCGTATTGAAATTCCGCACAACCTGGGCCATCATCTTGTCTATGCCCGTTGTCATCATAGGCATGTTCTTCATGGATATGCCCCATGCCAATCCCATCATGTGGGCGTTGTCCACTCCCGTCGTATTCTGGCTGGGGCGGGGATTCTTCACCAGCGCCTGGAAACAATTGCAGCATGGCAGCGCCAATATGGACACACTGGTAGCCATCAGTACGGGGACCGCCTATCTGTTCAGCCTGTTCAACATGCTATTTCCGGACTTCTGGCTATCCAGAGGCATCCATCCGCATGTATATTTTGAGGCGGCAAGTGTCATCATAGCCTTTATCCTGCTGGGCCGCCTGCTGGAAGAAAAAGCGAAAGGAAACACCTCAACCGCCATCAAGAAACTGATGGGGCTCCAACCCAAGACTGTGACCATCATTGTGGATGAAGGACACGCTGTCCCTCACTCTTCCTTTGAGCGCGTTATCCCTATCGAGCAGATTCGCCCCGGAGACATCGTCCTGGTGAAACCCGGAGAACGGATTGCCGTGGATGGCATCGTGACGGAAGGTAGCTCCTACGTAGACGAAAGTATGCTGAGCGGCGAACCGGTAGCAGTATCCAAGCACAAAGACGCCAAGGTCTTTGCAGGTACCATCAACCAGAAGGGAAGTTTCCGCTTCCGGGCAGAGAAAATCGGCACGGATACACTGCTGGCGAAGATTATACACATGGTGCAGGACGCGCAAGGAAGCAAGGCACCGGTGCAGCAGCTGGTGGACAAGATAGCCGGGATATTCGTGCCTACCATTATAGGCATCGCAGTGCTTGCCTTCATCGCATGGATGCTACTGGACGGAACCGGCGGATTCACCCACGGATTGCTGGCATTTGTCACGGTGGTCATCATCGCCTGCCCGTGTGCACTGGGACTGGCTACTCCTACCGCCATCATGGTAGGCATCGGCAAGGGCGCCGAAAGGGGCATTCTGATAAAAGATGCCGAAAGCCTGGAGATTGCCAAGAAGATAGACACCGTGGTACTCGACAAGACCGGAACGGTGACCGAAGGAAAACCGGTAGTCAGCAAACTGATATGGAATACGCAGGCAATGACGCCCGGTACTGGCGCCACTGCAGGCAATGCGCTGTCGGACATTTTCTATAGTCTGGAGAAGCTCTCGGAACATCCGTTGGCAGAAGCCGTGGTGAACCACCTCAAGGAGTCGGCCCCCATAGACATTCAATACTTTGAAAGCATCACCGGAAAAGGCGTGAAAGGACGGGCACAAGGCCGGACCTACCTCGCCGGGAACCGGAAACTGCTGGAAGAAAACCATATCGCCATCCCCCCCTCCCTGCAGGAAGAGGCAACCCGACTGACATCGGAAGCACAGACCGTCATCTGGTTTGCCGATGAAGAAAACGTGCTGGCAATAGCCGGAATTACAGACCGGATAAAGGAAACTTCCATCCGCGCTGTCAGCGAGCTGCGCGCCGCCGGCATCGAAGTCCACATGCTGACCGGAGACAATGAGGCCACCGCCCGTGAGATTGCCCGCAAAGCAGGCATCGCCCACTACCAGGCCAGTGTATTGCCGCAGGACAAGGCTGCCTTCGTCAGCCGGTTGCAGGCAGAAGGCCGGAAGGTTGCCATGGTGGGCGACGGCATCAACGACAGCGCCGCCCTTGCCCAAGCCGACTTAAGCATCGCCATGGGTGGAGGCAGCGACATCGCCATGGATGTAGCCAAAATGACCATCATCTCTTCCGACCTGGCTAAGATACCGGAAGCTCTCTGTCTGTCGCGTCTCACCGTCCGGACCATCCGGCAGAATCTCTTCTGGGCATTTATATATAATATAATAGGTGTACCCATTGCGGCCGGAATACTCTATCCCATCAACGGCTTCCTGCTGAACCCGATGATAGCCGGTGCGGCCATGGCATTCAGCAGTGTCAGTGTGGTGAGCAACAGCCTGCTGCTGAAACGGAAAAGAATACATGAAGGAGAAGAAAACAAAGAAGTTGAACCGCCAACAGAAACAATCATGAAGAAAGAATTCAAAGTAGAAGGCATGATGTGCAACCATTGCCGCATGCATGTAGAGAAAGCATTGAACAGTATGGAAGGCATACACGCCACCGTAACCCTGAACCCTCCGGTAGCCACCGTAGAGTTTTCGGACGGTGAAAAGACGCTCGAAGAACTGCAGAAAGTAGTGACGAAAGAAGCCGGCGACTACACACTGAAGGCATAAGTGTAGAATTCATACGGTTTTCATACAGAAAAGAAGGAGGAAATCAAAGTAAATATCTACCTTTGCGCGCTAATTTACAGATAAAGATATGAACGCAAAAGCCAAAGGATATATTTTAGGTTCCATCGCCGCAGCCTCCTACGGCATGAATCCACTGTTTGCCCTCCCGTTGTACAAGGCCGGCATGGACCCGGACTCGGTACTTTTTTTCAGATACCTCTTCGCCATCCCGTTGCTGGGCATTATGATAAAGGCGAGAGGGCGGTCATTCAAGATACAGCGGAAAGAAACATTTCCGCTCATCATCATGGGATTGCTCGTGGCCCTCTCCTCACTGACGCTTTTTCTGAGCTATAACTACATGGCCGCCGGCATAGCGTCTACACTGCTGTTCGTCTATCCCATCATGGTGGCGCTTATTATGGCCATGGTTTTCAAAGAGAAGCTGGCACTGCAAACCATCGTCTGCATGCTGCTTGCACTGGGAGGTATCGGACTGCTCTACAAGAGCGAGGACGGCAGCACACTGAGCCTGATAGGGACACTGCTGGTTTTCGCGTCTTCCCTTTCCTATGCCATATACATCGTGGGCATCAACCAGACATCGTTGAAAAATGTGGCTACGCTTAAAGTCACCTTCTATGTCCTTCTCTTCGGCCTATCGCTTTTTGTGGCACGCCTGCTCTATTCCGGCGTACTGAACACACCGGACCAGTGGTATCTGTGGGCCAATCTGCTTGCATTGGCTGTCTTCCCCACCGCCATATCCTTCCTCTGCACTACCGGTGCCATCCAATATATCGGCTCCACCCCGACCGCCATTCTCGGCGCATTGGAGCCCGTGACAGCCATCTTCTTCGGAATAGCCGTCTTTGGAGAAAGCCTGACAGTCAGAGAAAGCTTCGGACTGGTGATGATTATCGTAGCCGTAACGTTCGTCATCGCAGGAGGCAATATTACAAGCCAACTGGTCCGTTTCAGGAAACTGTTCCCAAGACTCCCGATAAGAAGCAAGAAAAGAAACTAATCCTATAAAACCATCACCAACCATGAAGAAAAGTCTCTACCTGCTTTTACTGCTGTTGTTTCCTATCGGGCTGCAGGCTCAGTCCGAGGTTATAGTACTCCACCCGGATGAAGGCAAAGCCGAAGTGAACGAAGCCGAATACACCAGAATTTTCCTGGCAGGCACCATCGACATGGGCAAAAGCATAGACTGGCAAAAGGCAACCTGCGACTGGTTCCGCGCACGCCCCCAAGGTAAATACATCCTATACAATCCCCGAAGGGACAAGGGACTCAGCGGCGAAATGTCCGACTTTGAACATCAAGTGAACTGGGAACTGGAACATCTGGAAAAAGCCGACCTAATAATCATGAATATCCTGGCAAGCAGCAAGTCCCCCATCACCCTGCTGGAGATGGGACTGCACATGCGTTCGGGCAAACTGCACGTTATCTGTGAACCCGGTTTCTACCGCTACGACAATGTGCGGATTACTTGCAACCGCTATGGCGTTCCGTTATATCACAGCATGGACGAGTTCCTAAAGACTGTGCGTTAGGCAACTATCCTACCACATTCTGCTGCACTTTTCAGTTTAATTCTTTATCTTTGCTGCAAAGCAATGTAACAAAACTATATATTATGGCAACCTATAAAAGAATCTTATTGAAACTCAGCGGCGAGAGCCTGATGGGTGAAAAGCAATACGGCATCGACGAGAAACGCCTTGCCGAGTACGCAGCTCAAATCAAAGAAATCCACGAATTGGGAGTACAAATAGGCATCGTGATAGGCGGTGGAAACATTTTCCGCGGATTGAGCGGTGCCAACAAAGGGTTCGACCGTGTGAAAGGCGACCAGATGGGAATGCTGGCAACCGTCATCAACAGCCTTGCACTCAGTTCGGCTCTGGTAGCTGCCGGCGTGAAGGCCCGCGTGCTGACTGCCGTACGTATGGAACCCATCGGTGAATTCTACAATAAATGGCGTGCCATCGAATGTATGGAAGCAGGCGAAGTAGTCATCATGTCCGCCGGTACAGGCAATCCGTTCTTCACTACCGATACCGGTTCCAGTCTGCGCGGCATCGAGATTGAGGCGGATGTCATGCTGAAAGGTACCCGTGTGGACGGCATCTACACCGCCGACCCGGAGAAGGACCCGACAGCCACGAAGTTCCACGACATCACCTACGACGAAGTGCTGAAGCGCGGTCTGAAAGTGATGGACCTCACTGCCACCTGCATGTGCAAAGAGAATAACCTGCCCATCATCGTTTTTGACATGGACACAGTGGGTAATCTGAAAAAAGTGATGCAAGGAGAAGAAATCGGTACACTGGTGCACAATTGAATGGAAAATGGAGAATAAAAAATGAATGTTATTTAATTCTTAATTCTCAATTTTCAATTTAATAATTATATTTGCAAAGTTTCAAATCAAAGCTATTTCAAAACGAAAATAATATGAGAGACGTAAAAGACATCTTAGACGAAGCGCAAGAAAGTATGGACATGGCCATCATGTATCTGGACGAGGCACTGGCTCATATCCGCGCCGGAAAAGCCGATATCCGTTTGCTGGACGGTATCCGTGTGGATTCTTATGGAAGTATGGTTCCTATCAACAATGTGGCAGCCGTAACCACTCCGGACGCACGCAGCATTGCCATCAAGCCATGGGATAAGAGCATGTTCCGCGTCATTGAAAAGGCCATCATTGACTCCAGTCTCGGCATCATGCCCGAAAACAATGGTGAGATTATCCGTATCGGCATCCCGCCACTGACGGAAGAACGCCGTAAACAACTTGCCAAACAGTGTAAGGGAGAAGGAGAAACTGCCAAGGTAAGTGTACGTAATGCACGCCGTGATGCCATCGACGCCTTGAAGAAATCCGTAAAGGACGGACTGGCCGAAGACGCCCAGAAAGGCGGTGAAGAAAAGCTGCAGAAGATTCACGACAAGTTCATCAAGCAGATTGATGACATGCTGGCTGCAAAGGATAAAGAAATCATGACCGTTTAATTAAGTTGAAAACGGAAAATGGAAAGTTGAAAATAAACCGATATACCAAGTATAGAAGCCTTTCAACCTTCCATTTTCAACTTTCAACTTTCAACTTTCAATTATTTTGAGGGGACTCGTTATAAAAAACACCGGAAGTTGGTACTTGGTACGGACTGACGACGGAAGGGAGATTGAATGTAAAATCAAAGGGAACTTCCGGCTGAAAGGCATACGAAGCACTAATCCCGTGGCTGTAGGCGATTATGTGAACATCATACTGAACCAAGAAGGTACGGCCTTTATCAGCGAGATAGAGGACCGGAAGAATTACATCATCCGCCGCGCCTCCAACCTTTCCAAGCAATCGCACATTCTTGCTGCCAACCTCGACCAGTGCATGCTCATAGTGACGGTGAACTATCCCGAGACCTCCACTACCTTTATAGACCGTTTTCTCGCCTCTGCCGAGGCATACCGTGTTCCCGTCAAGATTATATTCAACAAAGTGGATGCCTACAATGAAGAGGAACTGCACTATCTGGACAGTCTCATCAACCTTTACACCACCATCGGCTATCCTTGTTTCAAGGTTTCTGCCAGAAAAGGGGAAGGCATCGACACTATCGAGAAAGAACTCAAAGGACGCATAACCCTCTTTTCCGGACATTCCGGAGTAGGGAAATCGACACTCATCAAGGCAATACTGCCCGATATAGAGATTAAAACCGGAGAGATATCCACCTATCATAATAAAGGTATGCACACCACTACCTTCTCAGAAATGTTCCCGGTTCCGGGCAACGGATATATCATTGACACTCCGGGCATCAAAGGTTTCGGAACATTCGATATGGAAGAAGAAGAGATAGGCCACTACTTCCCGGAAATATTCAAGGTATCTGCCGACTGCCGTTACGGCAACTGTACCCACCGCCACGAACCCGGATGCGCTGTACGCGAGGCTGTCGAGAAGCACTATATCAGCGAATCCCGTTACGCTTCTTATCTGAACATGCTGGAGGACAAGGAGGAGGGAAAATACCGGGCTGCTTACTGATTTGTCATTTTATCACCTTTCCAATCCATATTCTTACACTTTTTAACTCTTTATCTTTTAAACTATTCTCTTTTCCCGTAGTCTAATCTAAGGCTGATTTTATTACTACTAATACTACAACATGAATAAGAGAGTTAAATGGGGCATCATTATCGTGATTGGTGCCGGACTGATTGGAGGAGGAATCTACTCCCAATTACCTAAAGAGAATGAAGAATTAGCCGCTGCAGACAAGGTGATGACCGGTCAACGTAGCGGTAAGAAAATTCTAAACGTAAACGCAAAAATAATCAAACCGCAACTGCTGAAGGATGAAATACAAATCAGCGGCAGCCTGCTGCCGGATGAGGAAGTGGACCTTTCTTTCGAGACATCCGGCAAAATCATAGAGATAAATTTTGAAGAAGGCAGCTTCGTCAAGAAAGGACAATTACTTGCCAAAGTTAATGACCGGCCGCTGCAAGCACAATTGCAACGCCTCGTCTCCCAATTAAAGTTGGCAGAAGACCGCGTGTTTCGCCAGAACGCCCTGCTGGAAAGGGATGCGGTCAGTAAAGAAGCCTACGAACAAGTAAAGACCGAGCTGGCCACCCTGAATGCCGACATTGACCTGATAGAATCGAACATCGCACAAACTGAGCTGCGTGCTCCTTTCGACGGTGTCATCGGTCTGCGCCAAGTCAGTGTGGGTACTTACGCTTCCCCTACAACCATTGTAGCCAAACTCACCAAGATTTCGCCGTTGAAGGTGGAATTTGCCGTACCCGAGCGGTATGCCAATGACGTAAAGACCGGCGCCGGACTGGACTTCACTCTCGAAGGAAAGCTAAATACCTTCCACGCCACGGTTTATGCACGCGAATCAAAGATAGACCCTACTACCCATACCCTGACAATCCGTGCACTTTATCCCAATGCCAACGGAGCTGTGCTTCCGGGCCGCTATGCCAGCATCAAGCTGAACAAGGATGAAATTCAGGACGCCCTTGCCGTACCGTCCGAAGCCATTGTACCGGAAATGGGAAAAGACAAGATATTCCTCTATAAGTCGGGAAAAGCCCAGCCGGTAGAGATTACTACGGGAATCCGTACGGAAGCGGAAGTACAAGTATTGCAAGGCTTGCAGGCAGGAGATACCATCATCACCTCGGGAACCCTGCAACTCCGTACCGGACTACCGGTAACACTGGACAATATCAATTGACAACTGTCAATTATCAACCGTTAATTATCAATTGTAAAGAATGAATATATCCGAATTAAGTATACGGCGACCGGTACTCTCGACAGTACTTACCCTGATAATCCTGCTGTTTGGCTTCATCGGCTACAATTATCTGGGTGTACGCGAGTACCCATCTGTAGACAATCCCATCATATCAGTATCCTGCTCCTATCCGGGTGCCAACGCCGATGTCATCGAGAACCAGATAACGGAGCCTCTGGAGCAGAACATCAACGGTATTCCCGGCATACGCTCCCTCTCCAGTGTCAGCCAGCAAGGCTCATCACGCATTACAGTAGAGTTTGAGCTTTCCGTTGACCTGGAAACCGCCGCCAACGACGTACGTGATAAAGTGTCGCGTGCACAACGCTATCTGCCTCGTGACTGTGACCCTCCTACCGTATCAAAAGCCGATGCGGACGCCACCCCTATCCTAATGGTTGCCCTCCAAAGCGACAAACGTTCCCTACTGGAGCTCAGTGAAATAGCCGACCTGACTGTCAAGGAGCAGCTTCAGACTATTTCAGATGTAAGTAGTGTAAGCATCTGGGGAGAAAAGCGCTATTCCATGCGGCTTTGGCTGGACCCCATCAAGATGTCCGGCTATGGAATCACTCCTCTGGATGTAAAGAATGCGGTGGACAACGAAAACGTAGAGCTCCCTTCCGGAAGTATCGAAGGAAACACTACCGAGCTCACCATCCGTACGTTGGGTCTGATGCATACAGCCGAAGAGTTCAACAATCTTATCCTGAAGGAAGACGGTAACCGTATTGTCCGCTTCAGCGACATTGGACGTGCCGAACTGGGACCAGCCGACATCAAAAGTTATATGAAGATGAACGGTGTGCCCATGGTAGGTGTCGTAGTAATTCCGCAGCCGGGTGCCAACCACATTGAAATAGCCAACGCCGTATATGACCGCATGGAGAAGATGAAGAAAGACCTTCCCGAAGATGTTCATTACAACTACGGTTTTGACAATACCAAGTTTATCCGCGCTTCTATCGACGAGGTGAAGCAGACGGTGTATGAGGCCTTTGTACTGGTTATCATCATCATTTTCCTCTTCTTGCGCGATTGGCGTGTGACGCTTGTGCCATGTATTGTAATCCCCGTTTCGCTGATTGGAGCTTTCTTCGTCATGTATCTGGCCGGTTTCTCCATCAATGTGCTCTCCATGCTTGCCGTGGTGCTTGCCGTGGGCTTGGTGGTGGACGACGCCATCGTGATGACGGAGAACATTTATGTCCGCATCGAGAAAGGGATGCCACCGAAAGAAGCCGGCATAGAAGGAGCCAAGGAGATTTTCTTTGCCGTCATCTCCACTACCATTACGCTGGTGGCGGTATTCTTCCCTATTGTATTCATGGACGGTACGACAGGACGACTGTTCCGCGAATTCAGTATCGTGGTCTCCGGTTCGGTGATTATCTCCTCCTTCGCCGCATTGACTTTTACGCCGATGCTTGCCACCAAACTTTTAATCAAAAGGGAACAGCAGAGCTGGTTCTATCGCAAGACCGAACCTTTCTTCGAAGGGATGAACCGGGTATACAGCCAGTCACTGGCCGCCTTCCTGAAACGGCGCTGGATTGCCCTGCCCTTCACCATCGTCACCATCCTGCTTATCGGAGTCCTTTGGAATACTATCCCGGCTGAAATGGCGCCATTGGAGGACCGTTCGCAAATCAGTATCAATACAATGGGTGCCGAAGGAGTGACTTACGAATATATCCGCGACTATACCGAAGACATCAATCATCTGGTGGACTCCATTATCCCGGATGCAGAAGCGGTAACAGCGCGTGTATCCAGTGGTAGCGGTAACGTACGTATCACACTGAAAGACATGAAAGACCGTGACTATACCCAGATGGAGGTTGCCGAAAAGTTGTCGAAGGCAGTGCAGAAAAAGACCATGGCACGCTCTTTCGTACAGCAGTCCTCCTCATTCGGAGGACGGCGCGGCGGTATGCCCGTGCAGTATGTATTGCAGGCAACTAATATCGAGAAATTGCAGGAGGTGCTCCCCAAGTTCATGACGAAGGTCTACGAAAATCCGGTATTCCAGATGGCAGACGTAAACCTGAAGTTCAGCAAGCCTGAAGCGCGCATCAACATCAACCGTGACAAGGCGAGTATCATGGGCGTAAGCACCAAGAACATTGCCCAAACTCTGCAATACGGCTTGAGCGGACAGCGTATGGGCTACTTCTACATGAACGGAAAGCAATACGAGATATTGGGCGAAATCAACCGCCAGCAACGCAACAAGCCCGCCGACCTGAAAGGTATCTATATCCGAAGCGACAACGGGAACATGGTGCAGCTGGACAACCTGATAGAGCTGACCGGCGGTATCGCCCCTCCGAAACTGTACCGTTACAACCGTTTCGTGTCCGCCACCATCTCCGCGGGGCTTGCCGACGGGAAGACCATCGGGCAAGGACTGGACGAAATGGACAAGATTGCCAAGGAGACACTGGACGAGACCTTCCGTACCGCACTGACCGGAGACTCCAAGGAGTATCGCGAAAGCTCCTCCAGTCTGATGTTCGCCTTCATCCTTGCCATCGTGCTGATTTACCTGATTCTGGCCGCCCAGTTCGAGAGCTTCAAAGACCCGCTGATTATCATGCTGACGGTGCCTCTCGCCATTGCCGGCGCGCTGGTATTCATGTATTTCGGAGACATCACGATGAATATATTCAGCCAGATTGGCATCATCATGCTGATTGGTCTGGTAGCAAAGAACGGTATCCTGATTGTGGAGTTCGCCAATCAGAAGCAGGAAGCGGGTGAAGACAAGATGCGAGCCATCAAGGACGCCTCCCTGCAACGTCTGCGCCCCATCCTGATGACGAGTGCCTCCACCATCCTGGGATTGATACCGCTTGCCTACGCCACCGGCGAAGGCTGCAACCAGCGCATCGCCATGGGTACTGCCGTCGTAGGCGGCATGCTCATCTCCACACTGCTGACGATGTACATCGTGCCTGCCATATATAGTTATGTATCAACGAACCGAAGTAAACTGAAGACCGAATGAAACGCATTGTTTTAATTTTCATAGCCACTGCCTGCACAGCGCTGGACCTTTATGCACAGCCTGCGCCTACCTACACCTTGAAGTCCTGCCTGGAGCAGGGATTGCTGAACAACTACTCCCTGCGCATTGTCCGCAATGAAGAGCAGGTCAGCAAGAACAACGCCACACTGGGCAATGCGGGCTACCTGCCCACACTGGACCTCTCCGCCGGCTACAAGGGAACCATAGACAATACCGAGACCAAAGCCCGAGCCACCGGAGAGACAACCAAGGACAACGGAGTGTTTGACCAAACTCTCGATGCAGGCATCAACCTGAACTGGACCATCTTCGACGGTTTCAACATTACCGCCAACTACCAACGGCTCAAGGAGCTGGAACGCCAAGGCGAGACCAATACGCGCATCGCCATCGAGGATCTGATAGCCAACATAGCCGCCGAATACTATAACTATGTGCAGCAGAAAATCCGCTTGAAGAACTTCCGTTATGCCGTATCGCTATCCAAAGAGCGCCTGCGCATTGTGGAAGAGCGTTACCACATCGGTAACTTCTCGCGCCTGGACTACCAGCAGGCCAAAGTGGACTTCAATGCCGACAGTGCCCAATACATGAAACAGCAGGAACTGCTGCACACCTCACGTATCCAGCTGAACGAACTCATGGCAAACAAAGATGTAGACCAGCCGTTTATCATACAAGACAGCCTCATCAACGTGACCGCCTCCCTGAACTTCGAGGAGCTGTGGAACGCCACCCTCACCATCAACGCCTCACTGCTACGTGCCGAACAGAACAATACCCTGGCCCGTCTGGACTACAAGAAAGTCTGCTCGCGCGACTACCCATACGTGAAGATGAACGGCGGATACGGCTACACCCTCAACAAGTATGACATCTCTGCCAACAGCCGCCGCAGCAACCTCGGTCTGAACTTCGGCGTCACGGTCGGCTTCAATCTGTTCGATGGCAACCGGCGCCGCGAACGCAAGAATGCCCGCATTGCCGTGCAGAACGCTCGCCTGGAACGGGAGCAACTGGAGCAAGCCCTGCGCGCCGATCTCAGCAACCTATGGCAGGCCTACCAAAACAACCTGCAAATGCTGAACCTGGAACGCCAGAACCTTGTGGCTGCCAAGGAGAACCACGAGATTGCCATGGAACGATATATGCTGGGCAACCTCTCGGGAATCGAGATGCGCGAAGCCCAAAAGAGTCTGCTGGATGCAGAAGAACGTATTCTCTCCGCGGAATATGATACCAAATTATGTGAAATCTCCCTACTGCAAATCAGTGGAAAAGTAGCGCGCTATATGGAATAAGCAATATAATCCGTACCTTTGCGCCCGGTTTATCAGAATTGAAGCATAATGGGATTATTCATCAGAAAGCCATTCGAGGCACTGCAAGCGGAGGCGAATGCCTCCGGAAAGAAAACATTGAAACGTGTACTTGGTCCGTGGAGCCTTGTTGCCCTGGGCGTGGGAGTCATCATCGGAGCGGGTCTATTCTCCATCACCGGAACGGTGGCGGCAGGCTATACGGGACCGGCCATCACACTGTCCTTTGCCATTGCCGCACTGGGATGCTGCTTCGCCGGACTATGTTATGCGGAATTTGCATCCATGATACCCGTAGCCGGCAGCGCATACACCTACTCGTATGCCACGATGGGCGAACTCATCGCCTGGATTATCGGGTGGGACCTGGTACTGGAATACACCGTAGCCGCAACCACGGTAAGCATCAGCTGGAGCCGCTATCTGGTCGTCTTTCTCGAGGGACTGGACATACATCTACCGCAAGTCCTCACCGCCTGTCCCTGGGATGGTGGAGTCGTAAATATCCCCGCCTTCCTTATCGTCGTGCTGATGAGCCTCTTCCTGATACGGGGTACGGAAGGCAGCTCCATCTTCAACGGCTTCATTGTATTCCTGAAGGTTTCCGTCATACTGATTTTTGTCATACTCGGCTGGAAATACATCAATACCGACAACTATACACCTTACATCCCTGCCAATACGGGCGTGCTGGGCGAATATGGCTTCTCCGGCATCCTGCGAGGGGCGGCCATCGTATTCTTCGCCTTCCTCGGGTTCGACGCCGTGAGCACAGCTGCCCAAGAGACGAAGAACCCGAAGCGGAACATGCCTATCGGCATTCTGGTCTCCCTGCTGGTATGCACCGTGCTCTATATGGTTTTTGCCCACGTCATGACGGGAGTGGCACACTACACCGCCTTCAGCGGACAGCAAGGCATTGCTCCCGTTGCCATAGCCATAGAGCACATGGGGCAGGCTGATGCGGCAGGTATCATCCAGCCGGACTATCCCTGGCTGAACCGTGCCATCGTGCTGTCCATTCTGTTCGGATATTGCTCCGTCATCATGGTGACGCTGCTGGGACAGAGCCGCGTATTCCTGAGCATGAGCCACGACGGGCTGCTGCCTCCTTTCTTCTCGCATATCAACGAAAAGTTCCGTACTCCGGCACGCAGCAACCTGCTCTTCATGGTACTTGTGGGCCTGCTGGCAGCTTTTGTACCCGCACGGCTGGCCGGAGAGATGACAAGCATCGGCACGCTGATGGCCTTCACGCTGGTCTGTGCCGCTGTACTGGTAGTACGCAGAACCATGCCTGACGTGCCCCGTTCCTTTAAAACCCCACTTGTTCCACTTATCCCCATACTGGGTATTCTTACTTGCCTTTGCATGATGTTGTTCCTTCCTGCCGATACATGGATACGCCTGGTGCTGTGGATGCTCATCGGTCTGGACATCTACGTGGGCTACGGCATGAAGCACAGTAAGCTGGAGCATGGAGGCGACACCCGCCACGGGCAGGTGACCTTGAACATGATTGGACTTATCCTTGCCGTTCTTTGTGTCATCACCGGACTGTGGCACCAACAGACTGTGGGATGGGGAGAAAGCAAAGTGCTGCTGATTATCTCGTTTGTTTTCGCATTCACGCACTGCGCTTACTATATGTGGAGAATCTGGAGGAGATAATAAGCCCTAAATCTCCTCCTTTAAAGATAAACAATCTTTCATCCAAACTACCCCAGCACCCACTTGGTCCGCTTCCCGAAACAACGGTATGCCATTGCCACCAGAAACCAGGAAGTACAGAAAGCGACGACTGCGGCACAAGGTATCTGAAGATAGATAGGAACATGGATAGCACGCATCAGGACTACGCTCGGTCCGGTAAAGAAATAGTGTATCATATAGACTCCAAAACCACAGAGCGTCAAGTTTGCCAATGCTTTCTTGATGCGCTCCGAACGGAAATTGGCCCGCTTGCAAAGCATAAACACGGGGATGGTCATCATTACTACATTCAGCGAACAGTAGGTGAAGAAGAGTTCGAGCATCTCATCCGTAAAATCCGGCAAGGAGGTCATACGACGGAAACCAAGGAATGTTACGGCATAGCCAATGGCAAACATGGGAATGCCGATGCCACAGAGTTGCCGGCCCGTCCAGTTATGGTTCCTCAGATAATGGCCCAACAATAGGTAGCCGTTAAAACCGGCAAAGTAATACAGCATACCGAACGAGTTCCACGAGCAAGTCCCCCAAAGGTACGGAGCGGCAAACTCGGTATAATAAGGCAGCAGCAGTGTCACTCCCCATGCTGCAAGAAACCATAGTTTGGCACGTTCCGAGGCCTTCTCCACCCATGCCGAGAATATCGGAAGATAGAGATAAAGCCCTATCAGCAGATAGATATACCACATGTGTACATCCAATAGAGAGAAATTAAAAGGCATTTCTGCAATATATCCCAGGCTCACTGCCAGAGACTGGCGCATCACTTCCTCACCCGAATAAGGGAAGAAATCCAGAATCACTTTCGGCTCCACTCCCAGCAGTCCCGTTATCCAGGGGAACAGATTGTAAATCACAGACCAGATGAGGAAAGGAAAGAATACGCGGGGGATACGTTTCTTGTAGAATGCCGAGGCGTCACCCCGTACCGGCAACAGCAATGCACCGGTAATCATTACAAAAAGCGGTACGCAAGGACGGAGCGCCGCACCGTAGACAGCTCCCCAGAACTTGATGTCAACAATGTCGGGCGATGTGCCCGGATAGAAGTTAAAAGGGTCTGTGCAATGGCAGCAAACTACTGTAAACATTGCAACAAGGCGTACCACATCCAGCCATACGATGTGTTGTGCCGGAGTTTGTCGTGTAAGAGTCAGTTCCATGTTTTATTAAATTGGTTGTTTGGAGGGCTAAAGATAAAGAAGTTAACCGAGAAATGAAAAGGAGAATGTAACAAAAATACGACAACAAACGAGTTTCAGTTTTATTCTCCTATAGAGAACAATCTGTTTTATCAAGGCAGAACAGAGTGTTCCAATAGGGAAGAACACTTTGTTCCAACATGAAAGAACAGTTTGTTTCTTCCTATTGAAACAATTTGTTTCAACATAAAGGAACAGTTTGTTTTGCTTGATGAAACAGAGTGTTCTATGCCGCGAAACACTTTGTTTTCCTCTACAAAACAAAAAAGCCGTAACAAGATTTTCTCCGTTACGGCTTTCCTTATATTATGCCTTTCTAAAAGGCTTCTGTTTTACTTGCTGCAATTCCAGGGCTTCAGTTGCTTGAAGAAGTCGTTGCCCTTATCGTCCACCAAGATGAATGCAGGGAAGTTCTCCACCTCAATCTTCCAGATAGCTTCCATACCGAGTTCGGGATATTCCACGCACTCAATGCTCTTGATGTTGTTCTGTGCCAAGATAGCGGCAGGACCACCGATAGAGCCCAAGTAGAAACCGCCATACTTTTGGCAGGCATCTGTCACTTGCTGGCTGCGGTTACCTTTGGCAAGCATAATCATGCTGCCACCGTGGCTTTGGAAGAGGTCTACATACGGGTCCATACGTCCGGCAGTAGTCGGGCCCATGGAGCCGCAAGCCATGCCTTGAGGAGTCTTGGCAGGACCGGCGTAGTAGATGGGATGGTCTTTGATGTACTGCGGCAGGTCTTCGCCACGGTCCAGACGTTCTTTCAGCTTGGCGTGTGCGATGTCACGGCCTACGATGATGGTTCCATTCAGAGACAAACGGGTGGAAACCGGATACTTGGTCAGTTCCTTCAGAATATCGGCCATCGGCTGGTTCAAGTCAATCTTCACCACATCGCCTTCACCGGCCTTACGGAGTTCTTCGGGAATCAGTTCACCCGGGTTGCTGTCGAGCTTTTCAATCCAGATACCTTCTTTATTGATTTTACACTTGATGTTGCGGTCGGCAGAGCAGGAAACGCCCAGACCCACGGGGCAGGAAGCACCGTGACGCGGCAGGCGGATGATGCGTATGTCGTGAGCCAGATACTTGCCGCCGAACTGGGCACCGAGGCCAATCTTATGAGCTTCTTCCAGTACCAGCTTCTCCAGTTCCACATCGCGGAAAGCGCGGCCGAACTCATTGCCGGTAGTGGGTAGGTTATCGTAGAAGTGGGTGGAAGCCAGTTTCACAGTCAGCAAGTTCTTTTCGGCAGAGGTACCGCCGATAACGAATGCGATGTGATAGGGAGGACAAGCTGCCGTACCCAAAGTCTTGATTTTTGAGATAAGGAAGGGAACCAATGTTTCGGGGTTGAGGATAGCCTTTGTCTCCTGGTAGAGATAAGTCTTGTTGGCAGAGCCACCACCCTTGGTTACGCAGAGGAACTCGTACTCCATACCTTCCGTAGCTTCGATGTCAATCTGTGCGGGAAGGTTGCACTTCGTATTCACCTCATCGTACATGGTGAGGGGAGCATTCTGCGAATAGCGCAGGTTCTCTTCGGTATAAGTCTTGTAAACACCCAGTGAGAGGGCTTCTTCGTCACAGTATCCGGTCCATACCTGCTGTCCCTTCTCACCGTGGATGATTGCCGTACCCGTATCCTGGCAGAAAGGAAGTACCCCTTTGGACGCTACCTCTGCATTGCGCAGGAAGGTGAGTGCCACGTATTTATCGTTATCGCTTGCTTCGGGGTCACTCAGAATCTTAGCAACCTGCTCGTTGTGCGAACGACGCAACATGAACGATACATCACGGAAAGCCGCATTGGCCATTGCCGTCAAACCTTCTTTTTCAATCTTCAGGATAGGTTTTCCTTCAAACTCGCTTACTGACACGTAATCTTTCGTAAGCAGATAATACTCAGTAGTATCTTTTCCCTTCTCGAACATGGGCTGATACTTGAACGGAGGTGTTGTTGCCATAATTACTCGTATATTTAATGTTTAAAAGTGATTCGGGTAGCAAAGGCAGCCTGAAAACCGCCTTTACAGAGCAAAGGTAAAAACTATTATTGAAATAATTCTTTAATTAGAGTAAAAAGGCGGCAAATCATAATTAATTTTCTGATACCCGCTGCATCCGCCCTATCAGTTCATCGCCCAGCGCCGTCTTCACCTCAATGTGTTTCAACACAGCCATTACAAACGGATTGCTTTCAAAGTCGCCGCGTACCTGCTCAAAATCAAGTTCCTTTTCCAAGCGTGAGCCGTCAGCTCCAAAGCCCGTCATGGAAGCCAGTGAAAATTCTTTCTTAGCATCCTCATACACCATGCGGTCGAGGCCAACTACTGCTTCTTTCCATTTTTCGACAATATGTATGACGTCTTCTGCCGTCATACCTTCCGGCTTGATACCATAGAACTCTTCCAACTTCTCATACGCCCAGGTCCATTCGTAGGTATAGTAGTTGCTGTGCATCTTCTCAAACTCGGCATTGATAGACTTCAAGCGATTGACTTTGCCGGACTCAATACCGTCTATCAGCGCATCTATCTCACTCTTTGGGGCTATCAATCCGGAAATATCCACCCATTCGCCGCTGCCAATGGCAGTATCGGGCTTCAAACGGGCACGTATTTCTTCATTGCTCCGGAAGTCAATGCCTTCCAAGCGCTTGATGACAGAGTTTCCGAGGAACTTATGAATGGCTATTTCATAGAAGCGGATACCTTTCACCAAAGCCGAGTTACGTATCTTCGCACTATGGAAAGAATAGATATCCGAAAGCTCGCCACTGGCATGACGCAGATTCTGCAACGTTTCCCGTCCCTTGAACATTTTCTGCACCGTGTAGGGGCTGAGAAGATTATAGTTGATGTAATCCAGTTTGTTCGGGTCGGTACGCCCGTCACGTTTCGGCCACTTCTGGGCATCACGGATGGTACCCACACTACGCAGGTTGACACCGGGTACAAGGTAGGTGGTATTATTCTGCTCTATCAAGTAAGAGAACGGCAGGTTCGAAGTATCAGAATGGTTGACATGGCGCCCCATTACCAAAGAGAATGCCCCTACCCTTGCAGGCCATAGGATGTACGAATCGGAAGTCGTCTTGGCACCACGTTCCAAAGTGCCTTGATGGATAGGTCCTAACTTATACATATGGTTACTCTGATTGGACCCCGAACCGGCATTCATAAAGGAAAACATACCGGCAATCAGCAACGTAGACTTATGGTGGGTTACCGTATAGGGTCCGGCAAAAATAGCGCACGCCTCCCCGTTCTCTCCCTGGCAGTTGCTGAAAAACAAAGAATCCGAGGCAGAGTAGTTGTGTCCCAACTTGCATGCCTGCCCCACGAAGCAGCGGCTCAGCATAGCTCCGTCATCTACATGAGACCCGGTAGAGATGATGAAATCATCACAAATCACCCCATGCCCGATGTGTACCGGCGCCACCTCGTTGCTGTTGATGCTTCCGTTATACAGACGGCATGTACCACAGATGCGGCAATAATCACCGATGCGCACATTCTTTATGGAACCGGTGTTCAATATCATTACATGGTTCCCGATGCTTCCTACAGCAGAAGCATGTTTGTTGGAATAAAAATCCGTGATTTCCTTCATCCGTGCAATCAGCTCCGGGCGATGGCGGTAAAGCGCCAGAATATAGGCTTGGTGTGCGGAGAGTTTATCATTAATCAGCACCTCACGGCCTCCCGTCTCATTCAGGACAGACACTTCTACCCCGTTACCGAACTTCGACACACCGTCTACCAGAATAATATCCACATTCTCAATGAAGGTGTCATGCCCTATTTCATAATTGGCAATGTAGTTCTGGATATTCTCAATGCAACAGTTATCTCCCACCGTTACATTATGCAGCGTCACATGCCGCAAACCGGAATGCTTCCTGATTCCTCCCGGCAACATAAATTCTGAATGGAACACTCCCAAACACACCTCACCCGAAAAACGGGTATGATGCACAAATTCCGTTGAGAACTCTTCTGCAACGGTTACTTTCCCCCAATCATCAGCCAGACATGACTGGCTCTTCAACCGGAGAATTTCATCTTCGGTCAGTCTTCTGTAATTCATCCTTATAACGAGTTATGAGTTATGAGTTATAAGTTATTGCCTTTGCCGGCACTACCGATTCAAACCGCTGCCAGCAAATAACTCATAACTTATAACTCATAACTAAAATTAAACTTCTTCTTCGTAGGTCTGATAAAGAAAGTCATTATAGGGGTACTTCTGCACGTGCAATTCCTTCACACGCTGATAAACTACACTCTTCAGTTCCTCCATATTGATTTTTTCGCGGGCAGAAATAAAGAGGCAGTTATCCTCCATCTTAGCCATCCACGTCTTCATCAGTTCTTCGAGTGTCAAGTTTTCCTTGGTTCTGGGGGTAAGGTCGTCAGCCGCTTTCTCTATATAAGTATAAGCGTCTATCTTATTGAATACAAGAATCATGGGCTTACCGGCGGCACCGATATCTGCCAACGTCTTGTTCACAACTTCTATCTGTTCTTCAAAATCCGGATGAGAGATGTCTACGATATGCAACAGCAAGTCCGCCTCGCGTACCTCATCCAGAGTAGACTTGAAGGAGTCTACCAAATCCGTCGGCAATTTACGGATAAAGCCCACCGTATCGGATAGCAGGAACGGCAGGTTCTCAATAATCACCTTACGCACCGTAGTATCCAACGTGGCAAACAGCTTATTCTCTGCAAAGACTTCACTTTTCGAAAGCAAAGTCATCAATGTGGATTTTCCTACATTGGTATATCCCACCAATGCCACACGAATCAAGCGTCCGCGGTTCTTCCGCTGGGTAGACTTCTGCTTGTCAATCTCAGCCAAGCGCTCCTTCAACAATGACATACGGTTCAAGATGATACGGCGGTCCATTTCCAGCTGCGTTTCACCCGGGCCGCGAAGTCCCACGGAACCTTTACCTCCACCGGCACCGGAGCCACCACCCTGGCGTTCCAAGTGGGTCCACAAACGTTGCAGACGAGGAAGCATATACTTGTATTGCGCCAGCTCCACCTGCGTTTTTGCATTGGCAGTCTGGGCACGCATGGCAAAGATATCGAGAATCAGGGACGTACGGTCCAGTATCTTGATTTTGAGTTCAGCTTCTATATTGCGTATCTGCTTGGCGGAGAGTTCATCATCAAAAATCACCATGCCGATTTCGCGTTCGGCTTCTTCTTCATTCCGGATATACTCTTTAATTTCTTCCAGCTTGCCCTTGCCGACATAAGTCACGGAATGCGCTGCATCCAGCTTCTGGGTAAACCGCTTCACTACTTCCGCCCCGGCTGTCTCAGCCAAGAATGCAAGCTCGTCCAGGTATTCATTGGTCTTACGCTCATCCTGAGTCTTCGTGACAAGACCTACCAATACCGCTGTTTCTGCCTGCGCTTCGGAGATTACAAATTCTTTCATAGTTTCTATACCTTATTATATATACGTATTGTTGGTTCGGGCAGCAAATATAAATAATTTTGGCGGAAGCGCCTTAAAAAGGGGAATAAAATAAAAACAGACACAATAGAAAAATGGCATGTAAAATGAAGTCGAACTTCATCTTACATGCCATTTCAAATTACATGTTATCTAATTGCCAGAATAATCAGAACCCTTCCGGCATCTCCAACGTTTCCGTGAATCCCTGATACAGTACTCCCCATTTACCACTGTCAAGTACTACCAAGCCCTGCATCGGGAAAGACAACACGTTTCCTTTACGCTCCATACCTGCTGCTGCAAAGTATAGCATACCATAGTCCGTCTTGTCATAACCAGTAGGTTGAGGATCCCAACCTATCAGTTCTTGATTGTCATCGCTTAGCGTAAACATGATGGGATATCCTTTCGTAATGCAATCTTCCAGCTTATAGATATTAGCCTCTTTAGCCTTCAGCACAGGTTGATCCCAACCCTCTCCAAATAATTGAGATGTATAGTAGCCTGTACCTATATTGAGCCAAGTATAGTCACGCTTTATATTGACCGTCACCTTGGGTGAACCATAAACATAGGAATCTTCTTCAGGAATGGCAATAGTATAAGATGCAGTAGTACCCACAGCTATGTCAAACGCAATCTTTACTTCTTTGAGTGCTTCACCGGCAGCAAAATCAACCGTTGTCGGCACTGTTACGCTCTCCGCATCTGTAGTCAAGTGAATAGATGCAGCCGCATCTGTTTTCTGACGGCCGATTTTGACCACAAAAACCTGTTCATCATTCGGATAATAAGTCAAATCAGTGTTATCAGCATAAATATAAGCTTGTACACCCTCGGTAGGAACCGGAGAAGGCTCCCACTCCACACCGTCTGAACAAGCCGTCATAGCCAAACCGCATACGGCCAAGCCCAAAAACAATTTATTGAATATCTTATTCATATACAAATTCTATTAAAAGTTAGTTCATTGGTTAATTGTTACCCGGTGCAAACTCCCCTATCGGAGTAGGACGTTTAGCAATAGCACCGGACGGGTCCGGATTGTTCATTCCCTGAAGGGCAGTATTTGAATCGACCTCGGTCTTAGGAATCATCAATGTCCAGTTGGGCTTCACACCTTTACAGTTTATCTTGAAGATATCTTCTATAAAGTTGGTACCCTCATAATTCTGAATGACATCTGGTTTCAGACGTTTAGCCGTGGGGAATGCGATTCCCTCACCCCAGAACTCGATACGCATCTGTTTCAACACCTCAAGTTGGAAATTACGCAAATCACCCGTACTGAAATTGTAATTGCTCTGGCGGTACTGCTTCATAAAGTTATTCAACAACTGTACGCCTGCTGCCACATTCTGGCTGGCACCTACTGCTTCAGCCTCTATGAGATACATCTCTTCCACACGCATCACGGGAATATCTGCAGCCGCACCCACAGAATAAGTGTTATAGTCACCACCCACGGGGCGGAACTTCAATGACATATAATCCGGTTGTTCATCCAGCCATGCATTGCCTCTCACTGACTGGTAAGCGTAAGTACTTCTGTCCGGGTCAAGGTAAGAATATTTGCGGAAATCGGTAGCAGGAATCGCGTCATAAAGTGAACGTGCCATCTGGAGCTTAGACAAAGAAGCATATCCCCAATCCGCTTCATTGGAAATGTGACCAATGAAATTAGCAAGATTACCCATATTGGAAGCCGTGGGGTGAAGGTACCACATCCATGCAGAAGTAGCCGTATTGAAACCGGTAGTGGGATTATGCCACTGTGATTCGCTCATAGGTGTTGCTCCCGACTTATCAATAGCCTTGCGGGCATACTCGGCAGCTTTAGCAAACTGACCATCCCACATATATACTTTGGCCTTCAGACCATATACGACCGCCAAGTCAGGGAAGTTCTTACTGACAGGTGTATAAGACTCCAAACCTATCTCTGCCTTGTCAAGGTCGGCAAGAATGAAATTCACCAATTCTTCGTGGGTCGCACGCGGATTGCTCTTCGCAATGTCGTTAGTTGTTGCCTCAGTCACGATGGGCACCGTCAGCCCCAGTACCTTGCTACAATCGGTATAGATGTTTTCTACCGGTTCGAAAAGTACCATCAGCGTATAATAGTCCAATGCACGGAAAGCATGGGCTATACTTCCAAGCCCACGCATTTCATCGGTAATTGTGGGATCAGTCACATCAACGGCCGCAATCACGTCATTGGCCGATTTAACGAACTTATATAGGGTGAAGTAAGGCAAATATGAATAATAGCCGGTGTCGTTCATACCATTATTGGCATTGAAGCGCCACCACCAGTCATATCCGTAATCCGTAGCCACGACATCACCCAGCAGTTCTGTCTGGGCCAACATCAATGAGGGATAAGCAAGGTCGGTCTCATGTGTTTGCTTACCGTACACTAGATAGCCTTGTACCATTTGCGATGGCAAGCCATTAAGCGAAGCCTCAATCGCTGTTGCCGATGCACCAATCTGATCGGAGGTCGCTGTAGAATCTTCGGGAAAAACCTCTTCTATACAGCCGGTCAATACCGTGGCCGATACGACCATAACCGAAAATAGTTTGAATATATTCTTCTTCATAATCATTGTAATCTATATATTAGGTTTAGAACTCAAATGACACACCACCGGAGATGGTACGCATCGGTGAATAGAAAGTAGCATTGGTTGTCTCGTCGTATGACTGACGTGGGTCGAACCCTTTACGTTTAGACCAATAGAAAACATTTTCTGCCGACATATACACGCGCAATGAGTTGATGGCCAACTTTCTTGTCCACTTGGAAGGTAACGTGTAGCCCACATTAATATTCTGGATATTCAAGAAGCTCGCATTTGTCAAGAAGCGCGTAGACATTGCCCCTGAATATTGGTCGTTCATCTGGAAACGAGGGATATTAGTATTTGTGTTCTCAGGAGTCCATGAGTTCAGCAAATCCTTATGGTAGTTGTAACCAGCCGTACCATAAGGTGACGACATAAAGTAAGCATACGTACCATCATATTGCTTACCACCAATCTGGTAAGTGAAGTTTATGCCGAAGTCCACGCCATATACTTTCAGTTTGGTACCGAAACCACCATACACCTTAGGTATTGAGCTTTCCTCTGTGATGTAATAGTCAGCCTGAGCATGATTCGTAGTCGTTTCACGTCCGGTGATATTGCCGGCCTCGTCCTTGACATTCTTATAGAACAAAGACTCACCCTTTTCATTCACTCCGGCATACTCCTTCAAGCGCCATGTAAACATAGACAAATCCTCACCAATAAAGAAGCTTCCGTTAGAATAGCCCTTATATCCTTTTCCATCAGCTGTATACTCAGTAGTAATCAACTTATCAGGATCAAGCATCGTAATACGGTTCTTCAAGGTTGAAATGTTCACATTCACATCCCACGTAAAGTTACGTGTATCGAAGATATTCACATTGAAGTCCATTTCCACACCACTATTGACCATGTTACCAACGTTGTCCATATAGGAAGCATAACCCAATGATGGAGCCACGGTAAATGAGAACAACATATCCGAAGTCTTACGTCTGTAGTACTCAATGCTACCGGTTACACGGTTCCACAACTGGAACTCTGCACCGATATTGAAGTTAGTGTTGGTTTCCCAAGTGATGTCTTTAGTGCCCTTAGATTTAAATGAAGTACCAAGGCTGTTGTTAGAGTTGATAATGTTAAATCTATCCGTATAGAGGAAGTCACCGATATTGTCATTACCTTGTGAACCAATAGAAGCCTTCAGCTTCAGTTCCTGCACCCATGAAGCATCAAACCAGCTTTCTTTGTTGATAAGCCACGCACCGCCTACCGACCAGAATGTACCCCAGCGATGGTCCGGATGGAAACGGCTGGAAGCATCACGACGCAAAGAAGCCGAGCCGAAGATGCGTTCGTCATAATTGTATTGCAAACGGCCGAAGAAACCTTCATTGTTACGACGCTCTTTATAGGAAGAAGCACCTTGTCCGTCGATAATGGCACCGTCCAATTCCTTATTGCCTTGAGAGAACATCTGCGACTTGCTGGCCCCAAGTTCATAGTAGCGATAATCATAATATTCGTGACCTAAAAGAATATCGAAGTTATTGTCGCCAAACGAACGGGCATAAGAAACAAGTTGTTGCAGGTTGTAATCGTAAGTACGTGTATGATACTTACTCACTGTACCGCCAGTGGAGTCGAACTGCCCGTAGTAAGGATTGTAAACGTAACTATGACGTGTCTCATCCAAGTTGAAAGCACCATTGAATGTCACCTTTAGGCCTTCTATAGGAGTTATATCTACAAAGGCGTTGCCGTTAATGGCATTTCCTTCAGAGTTTCTGGTATTTAGTTTATTGTCTAGAATAGGGTTGGCATCAGCAATGAAAGGACGCTGCATACCTGCATTGATACCACTACCGTAGTCCATCATTCCAATACCATTATTATCCACCATGATGCTGCCGTCAGCATTGCGCACGTAGGCGGGATAGATGGGAGCCATTTGGGTAACAAACGCCCATATATTACCGGTAGACGAACTGGTACCATTGTTACTCAACGAGTTAGAATCAAAACGTGCATATCCCATATTACCACCAATCTTCAACCACTTCTTTGCCTGATAGTCGGCTTTCAAACGGCCTGTCAAACGTTTCAGGTCAGAGCCTTCAGTGATACCCTCATTTCCAAGATAACCTAAAGAAACATAGAAAGAGGACTTTTCATTGGCTGCGCTCACCGAGAAGTTGTATTCCTGACGCAGACCGGTACGCATTCCTACATCTTCCCAATCATCCGGAGTCAGCAGATAATCACGTCCTTTATAGTTCGTCACTCTACCCAATGTAGCGTTGGGGTTGAGCTTACCGTTCTGGCCGATGAGGAATTGCCCATCGGGAACCGTATATACATTGTATCCCAATCCACCGTTGGAGCCAAACAAATTCTTGTTTGCCTCAAGCCATGCAGCCTGGTCATTCATTCCCGTTGACTTATAATAATTGTTCATGGCACGATAATGCATCTCGTAGTACATGCCAGGATTGTCAATCACTTCATATTTCTGCAACGCTCGAGTGTTAGCACCCCACTTAGCATCAAAAGTCACCTTAGCCTCTCCCGACATGTTGGCTCTTTTGGTAGTGATGATAATTACACCATTAGCACCACGAGCACCGTAAAGTGCATTCGAAGCTGCATCCTTCAATACTGTCATTGACTCAACGTCGTTAGGATTGATATTATTAATATCACCGCTATAAGGAGCGCCGTCCACAATAATCAGAGGGTCATTCTTTGCATTGATAGAACTAAAACCACGAATCTTGATGGATGATTTTGCACCTGGAGCACCGTCATTGGAAGTCAATGTCACACCCGGCACAGCACCTGCCAAAGCATCGGTAACATTCGTCACTTGCGACTGCTCCAGCTTTTCGGTACCAACCACCTTAGCCGAACCCGTAAATGCAGACTTCTTTGCTGTACCGAAAGCAACCACCATTACCTCATCAAGCATCTCAGTATCAGACTTCATCACCACTTTTACGCTGGATTTTATTGCCACCTCCTGGGTCTGCATACCAATATACGAAATTACCAGAGTTTTCGCGGAACT
>NZ_QTLM01000009.1:8471-15505 GCF_003602695.1 Bacteroides sp. AM07-18 | reverse complement strand
TGCATACCAACAAACGAAATCACCAGAGTTTTCGCGGAACTACATTATGTCTATATTGTTGATAATAAGCAATATAAAATAAATAAAAAGAGCTCCTGAAATAAAGTATTCCTCTAGAGAAGATACTCTATACATATCCACTGTAAATGACAATCTACTTATATGATACTATTTGTAATGGTAATATCCTGATTTGAAGGTGTTTAATTCTGTACTGATGTGCTATAATCATAACGTCAGGATCTTTTTTCTCAAAAACTAGAAGGGCTTTGTCAATATCTATCATTTAGTTGCTTTTTGTCAATTATTTACTCGTGTTGTTTATTCCATCTATGAGAATGTAAACCCTTATGTAAAATACTATTGAATTTATAATGGTTACATAAACACTATCCTACCTATTTATCCATTTTATGCATAGAACACCATGTAATTGTCTCTATCTTATAAATGGAGATTATTCCAAATACAAAGTAATTGGAGTAAAGAATTCTATAGCTATGAAAAACTACTGTTTGGAGCATGTCAAAAACGTAATGAGGAGATTTTCTTGTAAGAGAATATAGTCTACATAGAATAACGAAGACTGAGTGGATATATTTTTTATTATAATTCAGGGGAATAAAGAATGTACTTTGTAATCCGCGCTGACTCTCGTGTCATGCAGACAATTCAGGTTTGCTGTTTATTGAAGAGAGGATATTTCTATCGTTTCAGCTCCTCTCCATAAAGTTTACGCAGTATGATACGTGCCGGTACACTTTTAATCTCTCCATTGGGCAAGCCTTGTATAATGCATTCATTGCGCAATGCTTTTTCTTCAAGCATACGACGTTCGGCTAATGCCAAACCGAAATGTAACTTTTCGCTTAGTTCTTTTCGTTCATTCTCTGACATAACTTTGTATTTTATTAAATCGTTCAATGTGATGTATATGCATTTTCATTCCTCGTCCACCTTCAGCAACAATTATACGGGGTGTTTCGCTATTATCTGCCAATAGCCAATAGTCCACACAAGGCATATAAATATTGAAAAAGTTATCAATACCTGCTTGATAACGCCGGAGCACAACCTCTTTGGGAATGTCGTGTCCACCATTACGTACACGTTGGGCTACACGCTGAATAGCCAAGTCGGGCGAACTCAGCCAGAAATATATTAAATTGACTTTATATCCTTGTTCTTGTGCACGATGGACAAGGCGAGTGTAAGATCTTGTGGCAAGTGTGGTTTCTATAGAAAAGTTTTGTTGATTTTTCAGCAATTCATTGATTCTTTGCAACATCAACCGTCCGGCTTCAATGGCCATACTTTCGGGATTAAAAGGAGATAATCCACGAGCTATTTCATCCGCATTGACAAACTCCTTGCATTCCAGAACATCCGGCAACACAGTATAAGATGCCGTAGTCTTACCAGCACCATTACAACCACTAATGATGTAGAGTTGTTTTTTAGAATCCATATTCATGCATTTATCTAATTGCAAACATACAATATTTTTATAAGATTATGGATAATTGATAGTTATTGTTTTTTAAAAGTTGATTGTTGTTGCGAGAGTCTAGAATAAAAAATGAGGTTGTGCAGTTCACATTTTGACAACCTCTATCAAAAACACTTTATTTTCCAAACAACTCCGGTGGAATTATTCCCTTCCAAGGTTTAACTCATCGTTGTAATCTGTTTCATTCAGATGCTGTTCATAATTTAATTTGCAATTCCATATAAAAAATAGGTTCCTTTGTTACAAAACTTTCTATTGGCAATCGAAAGTTTCTCTATTTATATCATATTTTTTTGTATATTAGCAATATATATAAAGAGAGGAAGATTGTGTGGATAAAAGTCTATTACGCTAAGTTATTTATGAGCAGAGAAACGAGCAAGGTGTTTGTTGCCGGCAGTAATGCCAATCTACTTAGTAAAGAGTTGGGCACTTTTCTTACTGGCAGATATGTCACTATGGAACTTTATCCTTTTTCTTTCCATGAATTCCTGAAACTAGAGCAAGTAGCAATAAAACAAGATACATTTTATGCTGCAGAAGGCAAGGTGCTACTCCTTAGTGAAATACAAAAATACCTAGGAATAGGAAACTTTCCTCAATACATTCAGTCAGATAATGATAACTACTTGCTTTCACTCTATACCGACATCATTTATAAGGATGTAGTGGTGCGAAACAAGATAAGCAATGAAAGGCAGCTTGGAGAGATGATGTATTATTTGGCAAGTAACGCTACTCATCGCTTTGCGTACAATTCTGTAACTAAGGCTGTCGATGTTAAAAGTCCGGACACGATAAAATCATATATAGGATTTGTGGAAGATACTTACTTGGTACGACAACTATCAATTATCTAAAGGCATAATTATTACTTTGGAAGACGAGGAAGAAATAACCGTTAATCCCCGGCAGCAGATTTCTATACGTCCTATTTGGAAATGATTGTTGCAGAAATAAAGTGGAAAAGATAGAATAACAAAAGCCGCTTACTTCACAGTGAACGGCTTTTAAAACACTTTATTTAGAAAACACCCTATCAAATAGAGATGTTTTGAAAGTTCAGAAATCAGATATACTCCTTCTTACAGACTTATTTATAAGCAGGATTCTGATCATTATTTGTCAGTTCTCCATTAGCATCAATCTCTGCTTGCGGAATAGGTAATTCAAATCTATCAGAACCAGCAGGAAGGTCTAATTGACTGGTCCACAAATCGTGTCCGTCAACTCCAGTTCTTGTCAATGCTAAACCTCTACGTTTCATGTCGAATAGGCGATGTCCCTCTGCAAATAATTCACGCCTTCTTTCTTGTTGTATCTCATCTGCTAAACCGGCATCCGTTCCACTATATTTATCCAATCCACGAGCTATCCGAACAACATTTAATGCTTCTTTAGCCACATCATAATGCTGTTTGTCAGCAGCTAATTCAGCAATAATAAGATACATCTCAGAACCACGCAGCATATTGAAAGAGCCTTGTCCCATTTCATTATTACGACTATGAATCTTTGTTGTCAAGTATCCTGTTTCACTGATATAATCGTTTATTTCAGAATCTTTCGGGAACTGAGTTTTGCGTATATCTTTATCTTCCATTAGATTAATCAAAGCCTTTGAAACTCGTAATGAGCTATAACCAATAACAGCATCTTCATAATCATCTCCACACAAATACCAGAAAGAGGGTAATGAAAGATAGAATTGATTATCATCAGTTGGACATTCGAAAGCCCAAAGTGTTTCTGAGTTAACTTCACAGAAATCAGCTGTGTAAACTGCCGTATTCATCAAATTAACACCTTTCAATGCAGCATTGGCATGTTTGATACCATTTGTTTCATCACCTAAATCCAAATACAAACGTGCAAGAATTCCATGAGCAGCATTCGCACCGATATATGCCTTGGATGAAGAAGAATGTTGGTCCAACAATCCACATGCTTTTTCCATGTCAACGACAAGCTGATTATAAACATCTTTTACTGTAGCACGAGGAAGGTCTTCTGTTCCAGAAGAAATACGTAAAATTATGCTCGGATTATCCGGGTACTTGTTTACAGGTTTGGCATACATTCTTACTAAGAAATGATAAGTATAAGCTCTTAGAGATAGCGCTTCACCTTCAATTCTGTTACGCTCTGCACTTTCTGCCAGGTTTCCGATATTATCCAAAATGGCATTCGTATTATCTATGATACTGTAACATCCCTTCCACGGGTCATCAGTATAGGTACTTCCTGGAGAAACTGTATATTGATAAGGAGACACAAAACGTCCATAATTGTAGTTGGGGTCAGGTGTCACCAATGCGTCATCTCCCATAATGTCAGGCAAGAAGAAAATATATTGGTTGGTCATATGAGCCAACCAGCCATTGGTCAACCAGTCATAAGCACCGGTCAACACTTGCTGCGCACCGTCTATCGTAGTAAAGGTGTTAGAATCGGACATTTGGTCCGAAGAAGTAGTATCCAAAAAATCATCACCGCAATTTGCCAAGCTAAGACCTATTGCAAGTGCTATTATAGTTTGCTTTATTCTATTCATCGTAATCTCAATTTTAAATTAGAAACCAACATTTATACCAAATAAGATTGTACGAGGCAATGGAACCGTACCTGCACCGTCCAATACTCCGGTTACACCTCCCAATTCCACATCGTAACCTTTGAAACTACCATCCAAGTTCCATACACAGATATTCTCCAGACTTCCAAAGAAACGTACTGTCTCCAACTGTATCTTCTGTGTCCATTTTTTTGGTAGAGTATAACCTAAGTTGATATTTTTAAATTTAATGAAATCTGCATCGTGCAAATAGCGGCTTGATGTAGAATGAGAACTTGAAGTGTTATTGGGCAAGAATGCAGGATTCGGAGCGTTTGGATTCTCTTTTGTCCAATAATTCGCTTGATCTTTGATGGCTTGATAACCGTTGTTGTTACCATCATTCAGCAAATTGGCTTCGTACGCATCATATATCTTTCCTCCAAAACTATAAGTAAAGAGGAATGAAAGGTCTAATCCTTTAAATGTAAATGTATTATTCAAACCTCCAAATACATTGGGAAGTGCAGAACCAAGTTTGTATTTGTCTGCAGTAGAGTAAGTTGAAGTGGTAGTTCTTTCACCTGTCGGATTACCTTTATCATCTTTTACGTCTTTATACCAAAGTGGAGCACCGGTTTCTTTATCTACTCCGGCCCATTCTTGCATGTAAAATTCATAAAGGCTGTAGCCTACCGTACGAACTTTTGTACCAACAACTTCCTGTTCTTCGGGATAAGAAGTGATTTCATTCTTGTTAAAAGAGATATTGAAGTCGGTTCCCCAATTAAAGTCTCCGGCTTGAATATTCAGGGAATGCAAATCTACTTCTATACCAGAGTTGCGCATACCACCCAAATTAGACATAATTATGTCCAACCCCGTAGAACCGGCTAAAGGTTTTTCCAATAACAGTTCATCAGAGTTTTTGATATAATAGTCAATGGATCCATGTAGGCGACTGTTAAGTACTGCAAAATCTAACCCCACATTGAAGTTTTTGGATTTTTCCCATGACAAATCAGGATTTGCTAATTGAGAATGTCTGAAGCCAGACTCTCCGTTATAATTGGCTCCACCTTCATAGAAGGCTTGATAACCATATAAGTAATCAGATGTTTTGTTACCTGAAGTACCATAGCTGGCACGCAGTTTCAAGTCATCGAGCCAAGTAATATCTTTCATGAAGTTTTCTTCGCTGATACGCCAATTTAATCCGACACTCCAAAATGTACCATAACGATGTCCCGGTGCAAAACGTGAAGAACCATCGGAGCGGATACTGAATGAGGCAAAATATTTATTCTGATAATCATAATTTAATCGACCAAAATAAGAAAGCATGCGCTCTTTATCTGTTACAGAACCTACTTCTTGCGGAGTAGCAGCTACATTCAGCTCTGTCAAACCACCAATCGGAAATTTTGTTCCTTGTGCATAAGTGCGCTTGTACTCTTTATTATAGATTTCATAACCAGCCAATACCGAGAAGTGATGGTCTTCCTTTATGTTGAAATTATAATTTAATGTACTGGTCAATCCAAAAGTGTTGTTCCAAATGGCATATTTGTACAAGCGTCCTTGTGCAGCTTTACCATTACCATGTTCCGCATTATACCATTGCGTTTCATCCAAATTGATATAATCATATGAAAGACTTGTTTTCCAATGAACTCCATAAAAGTTGAAATCCACGTAGGGATTTACCAAAACACGGTATGTGTTAGTTGCATATTTGTCAGTTTGTGCAAATGATATAACATTCATATCCTGAAATATGGGATTCTTGAAGTTATAAAGAGGTTTGCCATTTTCATCATATTGCATTTGGAAATTTTCATCCAAATCATATACAGGAACAGCATTGGGTAGGAAAATACCATTAGTCAAAGGACTAGCACCGCCACCTCCACCTACAGGAGTGTTTTGTTTTGCCAAAGAGAAAGTGGAATTGATACCCATACTGAACCAAGGTTTAATTTCCGTTGAGACATTTGTACGACCTGAATATCGTTCAAAATCCGAACCAATCACAATACCCTCTTGATTCATATATCCCATAGAAATGAAGTATTTTGATTTCTCGTTTCCTCCATTTACACTGATATCGTATTCTTGTGACATCCCGGTTCTGAAGACTTCATCCAACCAATCGGTATCAATCATCAATTGAGCACCAGATGTCAAGTCGCCAGAAGCATCCAGAGGGTTAGCAACATTATATGGATTTCGCCCATACATGCTTTGTGTGGATTTGTTGGCTGCAGCGGAAGCTTCTTCTGAGGACATGCCTTTAGCAATATTATTATTATAGAAGCCTCCATAATACAGAGCATAATGTTCGGAGGCATTCATCAAATCATAACCACCAGAAGGGAGTTTGGAAGATGACATTTGAGCTTTAAAACTAACCTTGGCTTGTCCTTTTTTACCCTGCTTCGTTGTGATCAGAATAACACCATTGGCCGCACGTGATCCGTACAAAGAAGCAGCAGAAGCATCTTTTAAGATGGTAATAGACTCAATATCATTCGGATTTAAGTTTGAAAGTGGATTTGCACTTGTTCCATATTTACTGGTATTTGCAACTTCACTTAAGTTTGCAGCTTCAATAGCAACTCCATCTATAACATAAAGTGGGGTACTTGAGGCAGACATAGACCCGATACCACGAATACGTACCTGTGTAGACGAACCCGGTTGACCGGAGACACTTGCGATCTGCAGTCCAGGCGACAATCCTTGTAATGCTTTCTCAAATGAAGTAACTGGAAGCTTTTCCATATCACTGGATTTGATAGTAGCAACAGAACCTGTTAGTGAGTTCTTCTTTGCAGTACCATAAGCTATGACTGTTACTTCATCAAGAATTTCACTGTCGGACTTTAAGATGACTCTTAAAGAAGGTGCGACAGCCACCTCTTGCGTTTGCATACCAACATACGAAATTAGCAGAGTTTTCGCGGAACT
>NZ_QTLM01000009.1:0-8461 GCF_003602695.1 Bacteroides sp. AM07-18 | reverse complement strand
ATACCAATATACGAAATTACCAGAGTTTTCGCGGAACTTGGTACGTTTGGTAATGTAAAATCACCATCTACACCGGTAATAGCACCAATTTGTGTACCTTTTACCAATACAGAGGCTCCAATAACTGGCTGCCCGTCTTCTTCAGAAATTACAACACCTGTAACCTTCTGGGTTTGGGCAGTTACTAGGCCTATTCCGACAAAAAGACAGGCCAATAACAGCATTAATTTTCTTTTCATAAATTCTCTCTTAAAGTTTAACTTTACATTAATTGTTTCTTTACTCTAACAAAGTGCAAATATATTAATAAAACTGAAACGAACAACTATTTTATTGAAAAAACCTTGTAAATCTATCAATTTGTTAATTAAACATGCCACTTTATGCTTAATAACAGATTTTTCACACTTAAAAAACCTAAACTGGCTTATGTTTACTATCACTATGATTCCCTCTTTTAGGATGATTTTTCCAAGAAATACACATATTTTAAAACAAAATGGTTAATAAATAAGCCGCTAAAACAGAGAACGGACCTGATTTTGAAACAAATTGAGAGTTCCCGGAGGCTAAATACCGATTAATAGCTAAACACAAAAAGACACTTTTTAGAGATATTAATTCTTATTCTAATCCCATCGAGCACAGAATATCGTCTTATTTGTTATTGGTATTAATTAAAATCAAGTAAAATGAGTAAGATTATTTACAATCTAGTGTACAACAGAAAAAGAAGCCTGAATAAAAAAGGAATGGCATTGGTACAAGTAGAAGCCTATTTGGACAGAAAGAAAAAGTATTTTTCAACCAAAGTTTATTTAAAGCCAGAACAGTGGGACAATAAAAAGCTTATTGTGAAGAATCATCCTAATGCAGATGCGCTGAATAGATTGATATATGAGTTCATGGCTATGATAGAAAAAAAAGAGTTGGAATTGTGGCAGCAAGGAAGGCGTATTTCATTAGAGTTACTAAAGGATGTTTTGAGCACAAGCGAAAACAAAACCTCTTTTATTCCTTTTTTTAGGCAAGAGATAGCAAACTCTACTCTAAAAGAAAGTACAAAACGAAATCATCTCTCCACTCTTTCATTATTACAACAGTTCAAAAAGGATGTAACCTTTTCTGATTTAACATTCGAATTCATATCCTCCTTTGAATATTTCTTGCAATCAAGAGGTTATCACACAAATACGATAGCCAAACATATGAAGCATCTGAAGCGACATATAAATGTCGCCATCAACAAGGATTATATGGAGATACAAAAATACGCTTTTCGAAAGTACAAGATTAAAACTATAGAAAACAAGCATACGCACTTATCTCCTGAAGAGTTGGAGAAGTTGGAGAAATTAAGCTTGGCTGGCAGATATACTAAATTGCAAAAGACTTTAGATGCATTCTTGTTTTGTTGCTATGCAGGAATGAGATATTCTGATTTTATCAGTTTATCACCCGATAACATCGTGGAGATTCGTCAAGAAACCTGGCTAATTTATAAATCCATAAAGACGAGTACAGAAGTCAGATTACCTCTTTATCTCTTATTCGAAGGAAAAGGGCTTGTTATTCTGGACAAATATCGGGATGACTTACAAAGCTTCTTTCATTTAAGGGATAACTCTAATGTGAACAAGGATTTAATTGTGATTTCCCGCCTAGCTGGTTTATCAAAAAAAATTTCATTTCACACTGCTCGCCATACTAATGCAACTCTATTGATTTATAATGGAGTAAACATTACAACGGTGCAAAAATTATTGGGGCATAAAAGTGTTAAAACCACACAAGTGTATACAAATGTAATGGATATGACTATAGTGCATGATTTAGAAAAGAACCATGCACTCATGCCTTTGCCTAAAAAAACACGAACTTAGCATAGCCAATACTACACTTTCATATCGTTAGTCATATACTTCTCCTTTAAAGTCTGTTCATTCACTATTCAGTTTCAGTTTGCTCGCTGCAAACTTACTGCATACGTTTTGCAGTACCACTGCATATTGTTTGCAGTATCACTGCATATTGCTTGCAGCCGCGCTGCATATTAGTTTGCAGTACCACTGCAACAGCTTTGCAGTATCGCTGCAATAGGTTTGCAAAATTTTGCAGTAAGAAATTGCTGAGAATCAATTAAGTATAGTATAGTGTAAATAGAAGATTGACATTGGTGTGTTATCAATATTTAAGACTGATTGGAGGTGTGGAAGCAAATTTTGCTTCCACACTTTTGCATTGCTTCCACAGCGTCTGTAATGCCGATGAATAGAGGGATACAAGGAGCGGGTGGAAGTGTGGAAGCAAAAATGATGAAAACTGTTATGAAGAAACAACAGTTGTCTTGATTGTTTAGCTAATCACAAAGTTTTGAGTTTACTGTTTTTTGAAGCTATTGAAATATTCTTTTACATAGACTTTAGTACTTTCGCTAATAAAATGACAATGTAGAGTAAATGCTTCATTGAAAGCAGCTAGGATGATAGATGTTGACAAAAGATATTCTTCATATAAGAGGAAGAATCATTTAAAATCTTTAAGCAACGTATTAACTTTATGATATACATATGATAACCAAGTCATTAATCCAACAAATAGTATCACAGCAGTAAGGTTTTATACATTGTACCCCTATACATACACCTTGTGAGAAAGGAAATTTCGCTATAGTGATTTCTATTACATGGTATAATCGCTTGATTATTAATAAAATAAGAGTGTTGTAGTTCCGCGAAAACTCTGGTGATTTCGTACATCGGTATGAAGACTCAAGAAGTGGTAATCAAACCGAGCGTAAAAGTGGTTATGATGCCTGATACAGAGATACTTGATGAAGTAACAGTAGTGGCTTATGGCACTAAACGTAAACAAGATTTGGTGGGTTCTATCAGCAGTGTAAAGAATGAGATTATCAGTAATTCACAAGCTACATCCGTGTCCAATGCACTAGAAGGAGCTGTGGCTGGTTTGCAAGTTGTAAGTTCTTCCGGCCAGCCGGGACAAGATGCCAATATCGTATTACGCGGTATCGGTTCTATTTCGGCCAGCAACAATGCACTGATTGTAGTAGATGGTGTGCCCTTCAACGGCAAGTTGTCGGATATCAACCCTACAGACATTGCTTCAGTGAACGTGTCGAAAGATGCTGTATCCAACTCTTTGTATGGTTCCCGTGCAGCAGGTGGTGTGGTCATGATTACTACCAAGACCGGACGCAAAGACAAGGTGGCCATCAACTTTAACGGTTCCTGGGGTGTGGCACAGCGTGCGTACAAGGACTATGATATGGCTACTGATCCGGGAGAGTTCTACCGTTTGTCTTGGTATGGTCTTCGTAACACCTATTGGGCGGCTGGAAAATCCATTGAAGACTCTAATTTAGCAGCCAGTCAGGATTTGCTGGGCGAACTGGGTAATTACAATGCTTATATCATCCCGCAAGGAGAGTATCTGGTAACACCAGATGGAAAACTTAACCCCAATGCACGTCTGCGTTATAATGATTCGTTTGCCGATGCCTTGTTCGACAATGCCTTCCGTCAAGAGTATAATGTATCTGCATCGGGTGGTAATGACCGCACAGATTACTATGTATCTATGGGCTTTCTGGACAATGACTCTTATGTGCTAGGTTCTTCTTATGAGCGCTTTACGGCTCGTGCCAACGTTAACTCTCAGTTGAAATCCTGGTTGAAGGTAGGTACCAATGTAGGCTATTCCAAAGCAACTCAGAATGGTGTACAAGAGAATGCCGGAGCTGCCTCCAATCCTTTTGAGGTGGCACGTTCTTGGGCTCCCATCTTCCCGGTTCATGCCTATGATGCAGAAGGTAATATGAAATATTATGAGGACGGAAGTCCTATGTATGATGCCGGAAACGGTGAGACAGACGGTACATCTAAACGTCCTACGGCTACTAACCAGAATGTGATAGCCAATATGAAAGAGGATATTCGTGAAACTGTGTACAATAATCTGACTTCACGCTCGTATCTGGAAATCTCGTTCTTGAAGAATTTCAAGTTTACAGCAAACTACAGTTATGATTTCACGAACAGTAGCCAGACAGTATTCTACACTCCGCTCATCGGTGACGGACAGTCTTTCGGTGGTCGTGGTACAAAAGGAAGCTACAACACTACGACTACCAACTTCAACCAGATTCTGGCCTACAGCAATGTTTTTGGCGATAACCACCACTTGTCGGCCAAGATAGGTCACGAGTACTATAAGTATGAATATCAGTATTTAGCAGGACAGAAGACCAATTTCTTTAATCCGAACAATCCGGAACTGGACAACGGTGGACAAATGCAATACATTAACAGCTACACGGCAAACCATAACATCGAGGGGTATTTCGGTATGGCAGACTACGACTATAGCAACAAATATTATCTTTCTGCAGCCTTCCGTCGCGACGGTACTTCCCGCTTCTTGGACCGCTGGGGTAATTTCTGGTCGGTAGGTGCCGCTTGGCGTATTTCCAACGAAGCATTCATGGAGGGTACAAACTCTTGGTTGAACGACTTGAAACTGCGTGCGTCTTATGGTACCCAAGGTAATGAAAGCATCCTTTCGGAGTATGACTATGCCTATGTGTACACGCCTTATCAAGACCAATACACAGTTACTTGGAATGGTTCAGAGTTGGGTTATTCACCGGAATTCTACGGTAATCCGGACTTGACTTGGGAAAAGCAGAAGACTTTTGACGTGGGAGTAGATTTCCGTCTATTCGACAGAGTATACGGTTCATTCGAATATTTTTATCGTCGTACAGACGATATGCTCTTCAAGCGCCCTGTAGCTTACTCTACAGCCGGACGTCCGTATAATTGGGAAAACCTGGGTGCGATGAAAAACACTGGTATAGAGTTTGAAGTGAATGTGGATATTTTCAATCAGCCCGACCTAAAGTGGACGGTATCGCTCGTGGGATCTCACTACAAGAACCGCATCGTGACACTGCCCGAAGAAAACCGTGAAAATGGTATCACTTCCGGTCCGTTCAACCTGCGCGAAGGTAAGAGCCGCTTTGAATACTATACTTATATGTATGCCGGCATGGACGAAAAAGGAAATGCCATGTGGTACATGGATGAGACAAACGAGAAAGGGGAAGTGACAGGCCGTACTACCACCACCACTTATGCAGACGCAACCCGCTACTTCATTGGAAAATCTGCACTGCCCGATTTCAACGGTGGTTTGAGCACTACTTTCTCTTACAAGGGAATTGACCTTTCTATAGCAACGGCTTTCCAAATTGGTGGCTATGCTTATGACTATTCTTATCTGTCCGGCATGAGCTCCTCATTCTACGTAGGTCATAATAAGGATATGTGGAAAACATTCAACCCTGAGACCGGTCAAGGTTCACTTCCTATTTGGAATGCTGACAATGCTTCCAACTCTTTCACTCAGCAATCAGACCTCAATCTGATAAAGGCCAGCTACTTCAGTATCCGTAACATCACTTTGGGCTACACATTGCCGAAGAACCTGACGCAGAAATTGGGTGTTGAGAAACTGCGTATCTATGCTACGGCAGATAATCTCGGCTTGTGGTCCAAACGTCAGGGATTTGACCCTCGTGTGGCAATGGCTGGTTCTGATGATGAATATGGAGGCTATTCTCCGATGCGTGTGATTTCCGGAGGTATCAACCTTACATTCTAAACTAAAAAATAAAATTGTATATGAAGATAATGAAATATATGATGCAGGTGCTTCTTGCTGGGGGCCTGCTTACATCTTGCATTGAAGATGCTGATGTTACCGCTTATTTGACTGAAGACCAACTGGGCAATGTGGCTCAGGAAGATCCTGATAAGGCTTTTTCAGCTGCTGTGGCAGGTATGTATACTGATATGCAACAGTATGTTGACGTCAATATGAGTCACAACTATTTCGGTCAAAAGAGTTTTGATTACTTAACATCGCTGATGGGCAACGATATGATTATGACCGGACGTTTCGCCATGAGTATGTATCATTATTTGCTGGATTACTGGCAACAGAACTATACTCCGACCAACAACCGTTGGAAAGAGTACTATCGCGTCATAGCCAATGCCAACAATATCCTCAAGCTGATTGACCCCAGCAGTGAAGATCCCGCCAATTTGAAATATCGTGCCATTGCCCTTGGTTTCCGTGGCTATGCCTACTTACAACTGACTTACTTATATCAGCATTCCTACTATACCGGTGCGGATGGAACGAAATGGGGCCGTGGAGAGAAATATGACTTCTCCCAGTCTCCGTGTGTACCGCTTATTACAGAGGATACGGAAGGTGACCAGCCACGTGCTACTGTAGCCCAAATCTATGAACAAATCAAGAGTGACCTTACTACTGCTTTCGATTTGTTCAAGAATTTGGATATGACGCGTACTTCCTCACCCACTGATATGGATGGCTGCGTGGTAGCTATGCATTTGGCTCGTGCAAATATGGTTATCCATGAATGGGATGAGGCGATAAAGTATGCGCAAGTGGTGATTGATAATTTCCCCATATTGCAGAGTGAAGACCAGATACTCCAGGGATTCAGTAATATCAGCTTACCGGATGTAGTATTCGGATGTGATATTACAGCAGACAATAGTACGACTTATATGTCTTTCTTCTCGCAGATGGATACTTATGGTGATGGGTATGCCGGCATCGGTGTATGGCGCGCTGCCTTTAAGCCATTAGTAGACCGTATCGCGGATACTGATATCCGTCTGCAATGGTTCTGCTGCGACCGTTCTACAGGTGTAACAGATGCTTCCGGTAATCGTATAACATTGATTCGTGACACTCAGTCTCCAGTTGCCGTGGAATACCAAGCTGTAAAATTTATCGGTACAGGTCGTGATAACATCAAGGCCGGTGTGTTCAGCGGATGGGAACTGGGAGATTATATTTACCTGCGTTCAGAAGAAGCTTACATGATAAAAATGGAAGCTTTGGCTCACAAGGGTTCTGCAGAAGCAGTGACTGAACTGAATAGCTTTATGAAGACTCGCCAGCCCGATTATAATTACACTTTCACGAATAAGGCTGACCTGATAGAGGAAATCATTTATCAGAAACGTGTAGAGTTCTGGGGTGAAGGTTTGGAATATATTGATAATCGTCGTTTGAATATTCCTGTAGATCGTACAGATGAAACTTGGGGCGCAGAAAATAATAATCACTTCTCTGCCGGTAAGTTCCGTTATAACCAAGAAGACAGGCCGTTCCTTTACCAATTACCTCTCTCTGAAATAGAGAATAATTCTCAGCTTTCTCCGAGCGACCAGAATTAATACCTCAAAGGACATGTTATACGGAAAAATAACACAGAAGCGCTATCTGTGCAGACTAATCAAGCTGCATTACCCCAACAATAATAATGCGACAACTATGATGATTCATCCGGTTGAACATACCGGAATTTCATAATAAAGTGTTTTTGAGAAGCCACTCATTGTGAAATGGGTGGCTTTTCTTCTCTTAATCCTACAAAAGACTTCAGGGGAAGTGTTATTTCAAGATTACATATCTTCCAAAAAAAGCCCTTTATAAGAAACAGAGCAGTTTTCCCATTCTTTGTTGATTGTGAGAAAATATTCTCCTTTTTTCTTCAATATCCCCCAATCTATCCGTTCATTATTGTGTTCAATTTTTACCTATTCGTAAAATGAAAAAATACAATGCCGGTCTTCCATCCGTTGGCTTCAATAAAAGTGAGGTCTTACCGATACGCCTAAAACCGTCATTTACGATTCTTCTTGAGACTGTTCTGCTATATTCTTTAAAACTGCCAATTCTTTTTTCGACTATAGAATTTCATAATATACCTTATCATTTTACACCAAGTCCACTATTATCGTAATGCACATTACGATAATACCAATTAGAGACGATAATTTGTATAAAATGAATTTCTCCTTGAACTTTTACACAAGAAACTATAAAGTAATTTATTAAGCTCCTTTAGAAATGATCTCATAAGTTCATTAGTTTTTTATACAGCAAACACAGATTTCCTATATTTGAAATAGGAATAAACTAATATTTATCTCTATCTGAAATGGGAATGGTTATTCTGTAATTTGAAATAGTATTTACATGAAATGCAATATTCTTATGGATGAAATAAGTAATACAAGTAAATATTCAACGAAAAATAAACAAATAATAGATATTGACATAATTACCCATTCTTTTAAAAAGAGGAATACTAATTTTACAACCGTAGTACATTAATTGATACTCAAACAGCTATTAATCAAAATATTACATTTATTAATGGTATCACATAAGTAAGGTTTTGTTTATTGTAGACCCATATAGGACAGCTTTGAAAAGAGTATTCCTTGTTTTAGCCAATTCTTTGACTTATTGTATATTCTTTATTATCAATATATTATACACATTGTAGTTCCGCGAAAACTCTGCTAATTTCGTATGTTGGTATGCA
>NZ_QTLM01000008.1:107262-162266 GCF_003602695.1 Bacteroides sp. AM07-18 | reverse complement strand
ATAAAAAGAAAAAGCGTCTAGCTAAATCAGGAAAAGACATTACTCCAGAATGTAACGGTTTTTACATTATGAAGTAACGACGTTTACCATAGTATGTAAAGGCGTTTACCGTAGTATGTAAAGGTGTTTACTGTAGTACGTAAACGGAGTTTCTTAAGGCGGTAAGCATTTCAACCTCTACTTGCGCCTTCTTCTCCCTATTTATCCCTCCTTAAACTCCAGTATATCCCCCGGCTGGCAATCAAGTTCCTTACAGATTGCTTCCAGTGTAGAGAAACGGATGGCCTTAGCCTTTCCGGTTTTGAGAATAGAGAGATTGGCAGGCGTAATATCAATCTTCTCCGCCAGTTCGCCCAAAGATATCTTTCTTCGGGCCATCATTATGTCAAGGTTTACTATAATCATATAATTGTGTTCTATTTATCAATTATTCTTTTCCCACTCACACCTAAATAGTCAAGTCCTGTTCTTCCTTTATCTTCACCCCAGCGGCAAATATCTCGGTGAAAAGAATTATAATAACCAGGGATGTGAAATCCGTATCATGCGATGCAACCACTTCATAGCCCAGCAGAGCCACTTGCTTCACTGCTTCAAGATGATTCAGCCAATCGTGCAAAGTCATCAAGCCGTACAATGCAGCAAACGAATAAGTAAAGAAACGCAACCGGGCTACATTATCCGAAGTAAACACTTCCCGCTTTGAGATGGATACCAGCAAACGTATCAGACAATAGATTCCTACAAAGAAAGGAATGATGGCAAACATGGCAAAGAAGTTCACTATGGAACTCCAGACAGTGGGGACAATCACAGTGCCTATTCTCTTTACCTGATAAGGTACTGACTTATCGGCAAAACGATTCGTCAAGGAATCGACTGCTGTCGTTTCCAAAGGTCTAACATCCACATATACCTTATCAAATAAACCGGAATACTCCGGCTGTGGAGTTCCCGAATGCACATTTACACTATTGTAACCCTCAAGAAAACTATTCTTCATATCCACCCAGCCTGCTATCATCGCATAGGTAAACTCTGCAACAATGACCAATATAGCCAGGATACCCAATATACTTATCTTTTTCATAATCCTCCCCCCACATTAAACCGTTAAATCCTGCTCTTCCTTTATCTTCACGCCGATGGCGAATATCTCGGTGAACAATGCCAACAGCATATAATTGAACCAAGCATACTTGAAAGAATAAGGCAACACCTCGTATCCCTCCAGCCGCACTTGAGAAGCCAAGTCATGATAGATGCCCCATTGCTGCAACTCGAATAAAAGACTCACCGAAATCAGCGCATAGACAAAGATGCGCATCCGACGCACATTCTTGTGCACAAACACCTCGCCTTTCGTGGCAGTAAGCACCAGCCGCGCCACACTATAGAACCCGTAAAGCGCAAACAGTCCCGCAGGAAACAGCAAGAACGATACCCACCGCCACTTCGTACTACGGAAACCTTGCACCGATACCTCACTTGTATTGCAATACATGGGCGTATCCTGTGCCGCACTAATCAAAGTATCAGCAGGCAGCGTATCATCTGCCCGCACCAAAAGTGACACGGAGGGTAAGGCATGAAAATCCTTCTGGTCGCCCGCCTCATTCCAGCCGTCCATAAATCCACTAAACATATCCGTTACAACACTACCAATAAACACTACCAAAGCCAGGAAGGCACATACTCTGATTTTATTCATATCTCTGTCCGTTCTTCTTATTATTAAATCGTCAAATCCTGCTCTTCCTTCATTTTCAATCCAATGGCAAACACTTCACCTACAATCAGCGAACAAAGCCCAAGTACCAGCGTGGTAGTGCTCACCAATTCTGAGAGGCTCAGCTCGTAACCATGCAGCGAGAATACGGTATCGATACCTATAAAATCAAGATATGATGACGCAAAGGTACAGCAGAAGCTGACAACCAGTGCCATTCCCAATCGACGCAGCCGACGTACATTCCGCCAGTTGAAGATGTCGGACTTGTTGATAGAGATTATCAAGCGGATAAACAATACTACCGCCCAAAGGGAAAAGCCCAAATGCAGATATATCAGCAAATACTTTGCCACCACTTTCCCGACAGAATCATGAGAATCTACGCTGACCATCAACGAAGAGTAGGCTGCAGGCACATAACTCCTGCTTTTCTCATTGTAGACGGAATCCCTGAAGAAATCAAACGACTCCATGGAAGAAGGTATCAGGTTGACAACCTTCAGGTTCATCAGTTCCTTGTAGGCAGCAATGTCACTCCCTTTCTTTCCCAGCTCCAGTCCGGTCTGCGCCCCCATCTTGGCTCCCAGAAAGATATAGTACCCCTGCTCCAATACCGAGTAACTCAGTACAAGCATTACCACCAGGCAGAGAATGTTCAATCTTCTTTTCATAATTCAGTTGTTGTATTAGTATCAGATATATTATATTTATTCAGTTGTTTCAAGGAGAGTAGAAGCAACAATATGAAAACCACTGCCCAAACCAGTACATACGGGTTACTCAGCAGATGTGTCACATCCTCCATTTCAGGATGTTTCAGGCTCAGATAGACAGACAAGCCGTTATTCATGATATGTATCAGAATACATGCCATAAGACTCCGTGTCTTATAATAAAGCCAGGCAAGCAAGAAACCGATGAGGCAAGCACCTATTATCTGAACCGGATTCAGATGAAAGATACCGAATATCAACCCGGAAAACAAGATAGCCTTTGCCGGGCTATATCTGCGAAGCAGCTCCTTGGTAATGGCACCACGGAAAAGCAGTTCTTCCAGTACGGGTCCCAAAACAGAAATACAGAGAATACCCAGCCAACCGGATTGCAGTATATCAAATGTCTGGTCCAACAAATTGGGCAAAAAAGTAAGTTCGGACATCAGAAGACCTATTATACATATGGAAGTCATTCCGGCAAGCAGGCTCCATGCCAGATAAGGGACTGACACCGGAGAATACAGATGCTTGTCTCCCGTCAGGTAGTTCTTGCGCCACAAGTACAGTCCCATGAAAACAAAGCCCAGCAGCATGGTAGGCGCCACAGCAATCTGACCAGCCTTGTCCATGTCGAAAGTTCCATAAGCGAAATACGTATACAGCAGACAGAAAGGTCCTGCAAACAGTGCTCCTATAAGCTGCATCAAAAAGTAAATCAATACTAGTTTTATTGCCGTTTTCATTGTTCTATTCGTCTAAAAGTTCGCAAAGATACACATTTTCTCTGTCAATCCGTCAAGCTGTGGCAACAAGTCCCATCAGCAGCACCATCACTGTAGAAAGTGACAATACCAATAGTGTAATACTCATAAATGCTCTTCTCATAACCTAAGCCCCTCCCTCATTTCTATATTTGTTCTTCATTTATTTCACTGCCAGGAGCAATACGTCTTCCTCTGCAGTGGCATGTTCCACCAACAGATTCCAGTCGTTGTCCTTCTTACTCCATTTGTAACTCAAGTAGTTGATGTCATCTCCCGCCTGCAGATAAACTGCTTTTTCTTTCACATCGGAGTAGGCATGCGTCTTGTTGTCCCACAAGGCATATTCCACATCCGTACCGGTTTCTGTATAATTGTAGTTCAAGCAATAGAAGCGTTCAAACGCCTGCTCAATCTCGTTCCATTTCAACGCTTCCTTCTGTATCGTACGCCCTTGGGTATCATAGATGAAATTGTATTTCAAATGGTTCTGCAGAAACTTACCGTTCTCTACTTTATATACAATCTGGGACTCCACCTGATTTCCGTTCATCACTTCATTATAGGCAAAGTTTTCCTGGATATTACCACCAAAAGCATTTATCACTACTGTCACTACAAAGATTGTTGTCATTACTAAAGTTTTCATACCGTTATTGTTTTATTAGTTCTTTATTTTGTTTTTCGATAATCATTTATCGTTTTTCGATATGCAAATAAAAGACCTTTTTTTGGTATGACAAAGAAAAACAGAAAATATTTATCGAAAAACAATAAAAAAAACGCGTTTTACGATAAATATACAGAAAGCAAACACTTCAAACGGGAAAATACATAGAACTGCAAGGGGATAAATGACCTTATTGCCTTATGTTTATAAAGCAAGAATGGATTTAATCTCCACCTCGTCACGGTGAAGCTGGGCAATAAGTTCTTCTATACTGTCGAATTTCAGTTCAGGACGGGTGCGGCGCACAAAGGAAAGACGCATCGGCTGCTGATAAATGTCAGCATCAAACCGGAATATATGGACCTCAATACTGCGATCGGGGCCGTTCTCCAACGTAGGTCGGTAGCCAATGCTTAGCATACCGCCGTACTCCTTGCCTTCAACACAGACACGGACGGCATACACACCATCGCAGGGAATCAGCTTGTCAGAATCGGAAACACGGAGATTAGCCGTAGGAAAACCTATCTTACGCCCCACCTGATAGCCGCCGACAACCGTACCGTCCAAAAAAAAATCATATCCCAGATACTCGGCAGCTTCCGAAACGTTTCCCTCCAGCAACAGACCGCGAATAGCCGAGGAGCTGACAGTAACCTCCGTTACCGATGCTTCCTTACTATAAGCATACGCGCGCGCAAGAAGCACCTCCATACCCAATTCGCGACCATAGTGCACATAGTCCTCAAAACCCTCGCTGCGGTTATGCCCGAAACGATGGTCGTACCCCACTACCAAAGCTTGTATCTGATAGCGTTCCTTCAGTATGAACATGAATTCCCGTGCCGAAAGCCGGGCTATTTCAGGAGTGAAATCAAGCATCATGCAATAATCCACCCCAGTCTTGGCTAGTAGGGAAACTTTCTCATCACAGGTGGTCAATAACTTCGGATGATAATCGGCCTGCATCACTTTACGCGGATGTACCGAAAAAGTCACGACCGACGAAGCAAGCCCACGCCCGGCAGCTACCGCACGCACTTGCTCTATCAGGTAGCGGTGTCCCCGATGTACTCCGTCAAAGAAACCGATAGTGGCTACACTTGGACGGGAACCAATGTCCGATGTTTCACAAAACAACTGCATGTCTCCAATCCTCGTGGGCCTTTGGCGTATAGGTAGAAATACCCAACGCCTCCGCTGTCCGGCAATTGGCCTCAGAATCGTCAATGAAAAGAGTCTCGTTGGGAAGAATACCGGTCTCATCCAGTACTTTCTGAAATATATCGGCATCCGGTTTTGCCATCTTCATCTCATAAGAGAGATAGATATGTTCAAAAAAGTCCTCCGCACGGAAAGTCTTGTAGCGAAACGCGTGCAGGCACGACCATTGCCAATGGATTTCATTGGTGTTGCTCAGCAGATAGACAACGTATTTTTTGCGCAGTTCCAACAGTAAATCCAATTTAAAAGTAGGAATACTCACTAGGAAACTGTTCCAGGCGTCATCTATCTGGGCATCAGTCACCGGTTTCCCTATCTTTCCACGAATCACTTCCCGGAACTCCGCACTGGTAATCAACCCTTTTTCATATTTCTGGAAGAAATCCTGCTGGTGATAGAGGTCCAACATGACTTCCACGTCCGGCAATCCCAGCTTTCTGAAATTCTCCAAACAGCGCTGGCGGTCCAAATCAATCAGAACTCCGCCAAAATCAATAATAAGGTTCTTGATTCCTCTTCTTTTCATCACTATTTCTGTGTTAAACGTCGGATAAGGCGAACCAGTTCACCTATCCACAAAACAAACGAAGTAGAAACGACAATCGTCATCCAAGTCATAAAATCGAGCGGCACTGTGCGGAATACAGCTCCACCAAACTGTACAATCAGTATCTGTCCGCCCAAAATGGCAAGTATAATCAGCTCCATGCCATAAGATTTGGAAATGCCCTTGAACGCCGAGTCCGAAGTGCCGAACACACGCGCATTGAACAAGTTCCAGAACTGAAGCATAACAAAGAATGTGAAGAACACAGTCAGCCGATAGGTAGTCATCCCTCCCTCCTCACTGTTAAACCAGAAGAGCATTCCCATAAGTAACACCAGGAAGGCAGTCCCCATTCCCAGAATGTAATACCTCATGGACTTGGTTATAATGAAATCCGTACTCTTACGCGGCTTTTCCTTCATCACGCTCTCACTGGGTGGAATGGACGCCAGGGCCAGGGCCGCAAACGTATCCATAATCAGGTTCACCCACAACATCTGCGTGACGGTCAAAGGAAGCGTCGTACCCACCAGTGAGCCCAGAAGAACGATAAACAAAGCCACAAAATTGATAGTCAGCTGAAAAACAATGAAACGCTGTATATTTTTATATAAAGAACGTCCCCACATCACGGCCGTGCCTATACTGTTGAAGGAGTCATCCAGCAGCGTGATGTCGCTGGCCTCCTTGGCAACGGAGGTTCCGGTACCCATCGAAAGTCCCACTTGCGCATGGTTCAGCGCAGGAGCATCATTCGTGCCGTCACCCGTCACAGCCACTACCGCACCTTTCTGCTGCAACAGTTGCACCAGACGCTGTTTGTCTGTGGGGCGTGCACGCGACATTATCTTCAAGTCCATCACACGGTCCAATGCCTCCTCATCCGTCAATTCGGCAAATGCAGCTCCCGTAATGCGGTTCTTTTCCGTATCCTCCGGTTTCCACAGACCAATCTGGCGTGCTATCTCGGTAGCCGTACCCGGTGTATCTCCCGTCACAATCTTCACTCCGATACCTGCCGACTGGCATTTGGCAACGGCCGCAGGCACATCCGGACGGATAGGGTCACTGATGGCAACCACACCGAGGAACGACAAGTCATTTTCAGCAACCAATGACACACAATCAGACGCTTCCGCATCATCCACAATCTTGAATGCAAAGCCAAGTGTACGCATAGCCATATTCTGATAGTTGAGCAACTGAGCCTCCACTGTAGAACGGTATTCCACCGCATCCACACGCTTGCCGTCCAACATGACATCCTTGCATTTACCCAAAACAATCTCGGGAGCTCCCTTCACATACAGCACCTTCTTCCCAATCAGGGGAGATTGCACCAGGGTAGCCATGAATTTCCTTTCCGTAGAGAAAGTCAGCTGGTCGATAACCGTAGCTTTCTCACGCAGTGCCAGGTAGTCGCATCCCTGACTGCTCAGCCAAAGCAGCAGTGCCACCTCCGTGGGATTACCCACCCCTTTCGGCTTCTCTCCAGTCACCTCTTCTTCCAGGAAAGCAGTGGAGTTAGCACTGATACCTTCCATTACCAGCTTGCTGAGGTCATCATTCCCCAGCTGCCCGTTATTCTTCAAACTATAGAAGTTGGGTTCATGCACCTGCATCAGATTTTGGGTCAATGTCCCGGTCTTGTCGGTACAAATCACTGTAATGGCTCCCATCGTCTCGCATGCATGCATCTTGCGCACCAGATTGTTGGTGGAGAGCATACGCCGCATGTTCAACGCCAGACTGAGTGTCACGCTCATCGGCAATCCTTCGGGCACAGCCACCACAATCAGGGTAACTGCCATCATAAAGTATTGCAAAGTAGCCTGCAAGGCCGGCAGCCAATCACGGAAGGTGTGGAATGAAGAAAAATCATAGACCAGTACCACATCCTTTACAAAGAAAATGAGAAAAGCCAGACCCGCTACGGAAAAGCCAATCTTTCCAATCAGATTGGCCAATTTGGTCAACTGAATATTCAGCGGAGTAGGTTCCGTATTCTGTTCGGTACTTTGACGTGCCACTTTACCGATTTCCGTAGCATCGCCCACAGCCTCCACACGCATGGTGCCATGTCCGTCCACCACCGTTGTACCGCGCAAAATGCGGTTGGAAGCATACGTAGCCTCTTCGTCAAAGTCAGCTTCTACGGTAGTTTTCGTCACTACCGGCTCACCGGTCAGATTCGATTCGTTCACTTGCAGGGAAATGGCTTCCAGCAATTCACCGTCCGCCGGAACCTCTTCACCGGTTTCCAGCACCACTATATCACCCACCACTACATCTTTACGGGGAATCTCCTGCACATGTCCGTTACGAATTACTTTCACCAAAGTTTCTTCGTTCACTGCATTCAGCAGGTCAAACTTCTTTCCGGCATCATACTCAAAGAAGAAACCGATACCGGTAGCCAGCAGAATGGCTACTATAATGCCGATAGTCTCGGCATATTCATTCTCTACAATGGAAATAATCAAAGAAAACAGAGCGGCAACCAGCAATACCCTTACTACGGGGTCCTCAAACTTCTCCAGATACAATTTCCATAAGGAAGGCCGTTTAGGAGGCGTCAATAAATTTACTCCATGTTCGTCGCGGCTCTTCCGCACTTGTTCGTCGGTCAGTCCGACATGATAATAATCATCCTTTATTGCAGTCATGCAAGTCTTTAGGTTTAATTTTGGAACGCAAAAATACAATAATAATCCGGGAAAACAATACCTATATAATGATTAGTGATTAATTGACTGTCATTGATTCTCTTTTTCCCTCACCAGTTTCGGTCTGGTTGCAGGCTCCCACGGCAATGTGAACCAGAAAGTCGAACCTGCCCCTTCTTCCGATTCCACGCCTATTTCGCCCCCCAATTTGCGGACAATGGTCTGGCAAATGGAGAGTCCCAGTCCGGTACCGTTCTTTTCCTGCTTCAGCTTGACGAAACGTTCAAAAACATGTGGCAACTTTTCCTGGGGAATACCGGTTCCCGTGTCTTTTACGTAGAAATAGAGACCTTCCTCATAGAGTCTGAATCCGAGGGTAATACTGCCTTCCTGGGTGAACTTCAGGGCATTCGTCATAAAATTGGATATCACTTGTGCAAGCCGGTTTCTGTCTGTATGCATGGTATATTCCTTCTCAGAAGCCTCCCGGACAATCTGCACTCCACTACCCAGCTCGGCCACCCGCATACGGAACTGTTGTTCCAAATCGGACATCATCTGGTTGATGTCCACATCCGAGAACACAAATTCCAATGTTCCGGCTTCTATCTTCGAGAGGTCCAGAATATCAGCAATCAGCTGTTGCAGCATTTCATTGTTACTTTGCACAATTTCCAGGAACTGTGTCTTCTCTTCGTCTGTCGATGCAGAGGCCAGCAATTCCGAGAATCCGACAATTGCGTTCAGCGGGGTACGGATTTCATGGCTCATATTCGCCAGGAACACCGATTTGGAGCGGTCGGCATTCTCTGCCTTCTCACGTGCCAGTTTCAATTCAGCTTCCACTTGTTTCAGCCGGGTAATGTCATGCACGGTAATCACCATGCAGTCGCGGTCCTCAATCTCCATATACTCGCCGGAAACATAAGCATTGCATTCCGTAGTTCTGCCTTCGCTATCCCTAAGATTCAGAATAGCTGCCAAATCCGTGAAGTTCTTTTGCACCACAAAGGCATTCTCTATGGCATTCCGCACGGGGCAGTGCTCACACAAATCGTGAGTGCCGCAACCTCCTGCTGCCGACAAGGCATTGTTACAGCGCAGAATATCTCCCACCCGTCCAGTTTCGGCAGGCTTTACAGCTCCGGTAATATCGTAGTAATTGGTGTAGAATACAGTGAAGTCGCGGTTTATCAGCAGTACATAGGCGTGCAGATTCCGCATAATCGCCCTGAACAGCTTGTCGGTCATTTTCATAAAATGTTGTTTTAATAGAGAACAAATATAAACTTTTTTTGTTCAACAATAAAACAAAAAGGGCTTTTAAACGTTATTATAGGAGAATAAACCTAAAAAAGAAATTTATGGAAAAGTACATTTGCACTGTATGCGATTATGTCTATGACCCTGAACTGGGCGACCCTGAAAATGGAATAGAACCGGGAACCTCTTTCGAAGACCTTCCCGAAGATTGGGTTTGCCCTTTGTGTGGAGTAGGCAAAGAAGAATTTGAGAAAGCGTCCTAAGACGCTTTCTTTTCTTTTATATCGCTGCTAGCCTCCACTACATTCACCACATAGTCGCCCAGCTTTTCACATTCTGCAATGATGTCCATATAGTAAACACCCATCTGGTAATCATATTCCTTGTTGTTCACATCCAAAATATTCTGGTTCTTCAGCTGATTGCGGTAATTATTGATTTCGTTCTCCAAATTAAAGGACTTGTTCACATCCGCGCCTGCATGCTCCGGATGTTCCACCACGACAATCATCTGCTCCAAGGCATCATCCGTCAGCTTCATCATGAAATGAATATGCTCGTACTGCTTCTCGGTGAAATCCTGATTGGTCTGGCGCTTGCGGTTGATGGTACGTGCCAGGTTATAGCAGCTGTCGCCGATGCTCTCTATCTCCGTCACTTCACGCAGCATGGCACGTATCTGCAACTTACTCTCCGAACTCAGGCGCCCTTCGGACACTTGATTCAGATAATTGGCAATCTCCAGCTCCATGCTGTCACTGATATTCTCGTACTTCTCCACACGGCTGAACACTTTGTTGAAATCATCATCCTTCTCCGTATGCAGCAAGTCCTGCACCATTCCGAACATACGGCGGGTACGTTCGGCAAAGAGATGTATTTCCTTGCTTGCCTGCAGGATGGACAGCTCTGCCGTAGAAAGCATACCGCCCGAGATAAAACGCAAGCGATATTCCTCGTCCTGCTCCTTCATTGGAATAATGGCACAGACCGTACGTTCGATAAACTTCACGAACCATATCAATATCAGCACGTTGCAGATATTGAAGCAAGTATGGAATGCCGAAAGCTTGAAGGATACGGCCACAGCCGGATCTTTAGTACCCATCACGTTCTCTACGAACCATGACACAGCCTCGGTAAAGGGGGTGAAAAGACACAACACCCATATCACACCAAACACATTGAATACCAAATGAGCCAAAGCAGCCCTCCTCGCCTGCGTATTACCGGTCAGCGCCGCAAGGTTTGCCGTGATGGTTGTACCGATATTCTCTCCCAAAACCAGTGCTGCCCCCAATTCGAAACTAATCCAGCCGTTGGCGCACATAATAAGCGTAATGGCCATAGTTGCCGCAGATGCCTGCACAATCATGGTCAACACCGTACCGATACCCACAAAAAGGAGTATGGAGATAAAGCCCATGTCGGTATAGTCCTGCACAAATGACAGCATATCAGGATTTTGGCTCAAGTCAGGAGCATTGTTTTTCAAATAGGAAAGCCCCATGAACAAGAATGAGAAACCGAAAATAAATTCACCGACAGACTTGCGGTTACTTTTTTGAGAGAAGAGGAGAGGAATGCCGAAAGCAAGAAGAGGAAGAGCAAAGGCGGCAATGTCCACCTTGAAACCTAAAGCTGAAATAATCCATGCCGTAACAGTCGTACCGATATTAGCACCCATTATGACACCTATGGACTGTGAAAGCGTTAACAACCCCGCATTGACAAAACTTACAACCATCACCGTGGTTGCAGAGGAAGATTGTACAAGTGCTGTAATCAGCACGCCCGTCAACACACCGGTCACTCTGTTGGTTGTCATTGCGGTCAATATTTTCCGCAGTCTGTCACCGGCAAATTTTTGAAGCCCCTCACTCATAATCTTCATTCCGTAAAGAAACAGTGCCAATGAGCCGAGTAGCTTTAAAAAATCATAAAAAGAATATTCCATCTTTAATTATTTAAGGTGTTTCATTCCTTCACGTGTTATAATGTCCTATATTTAACGTGTCAACCCACTAAAAACGAGACATCATGAAACACATGTTACAAATTTGTTGCAAAAATAATAATATTTCTAAAGAATTCCCTATAGGGAGCTCACTTTTGGATATTTATTACGGTTTTAATCTAAATTTCCCCTATCAGGTAGTCAGTGCAAAAGTCAACAACCGTTCCGAAGGACTGAATTTCCGTGTATACAACAATAAGGATGTAGAGTTTCTCGACATACGTGACTCCTCAGGCATGCGCACTTATGTCCGTTCCCTCTGCTTCATTCTTTACAAAGCTGTCAGCGAGCTGTTTCCGGAAGGAAAACTGTTCGTAGAGCATCCGGTATCCAAAGGTTACTTCTGTAACTTGCGCATCGGCCGTTCCATAGAGCTGGAAGATGTGACCGCCATCAAGAAACGGATGCAGGAAATCATCGCCGAAAACATCCCCTACCATCGTGTAGAATGCCACACCACCGAGGCTGTGCGTATCTTTAGCGAACGGGGCATGAACGACAAGGTTAAGCTGCTGGAAACCTCCGGCTCGCTATATACCTATTATTACACATTGGGCGACACCGTAGACTACTACTACGGCAACCTGCTGCCCAGTACCGGGTTCATCTGGCTGTTCGACATCGTGAAGTATTACGACGGCCTGCTGCTGCGTATCCCCAACAAGGAGAACCCGAATGTACTGGAAGAAGTGGTGAAACAGGAGAAGATGCTCGACGTATTCAAGGAACACCTGCGCTGGAACTACATCATGGGGCTGAGTAACGTGGGCGACTTCAACCTGGCTTGCGAGACAGGCCATGCCACCGACCTCATCAACGTAGCCGAAGCCCTGCAGGAGAAAAAGATAGCCCAAATAGCTGACGACATCTACCACCGCGGCGAAAACGGAAACCGGGTGAAGCTCGTACTCATCTCCGGTCCATCGTCCTCCGGAAAGACGACTTTCAGCAAGCGGCTCAGCGTGCAGTTGATGACCAACGGCCTGCGTCCCTATCCCATCTCGCTGGACAACTACTTCGTAGACCGTGAAGACACCCCACGCGACGAAAACGGAAACTACGACTACGAATCACTCTACGCCCTCGACCTCGAACTCTTCAACACCCAGCTGCAGGCATTGCTCCGTGGCGAAGAAGTGGAGCTGCCCCGCTTCAACTTCAACCTCGGGAAGAAAGAGTACAAGGGCGACAAACTTCGCATCGACGAGCATACCATCCTCATCCTGGAAGGAATCCATGCCCTGAACCCTGAACTGACACCACAGATTCCCGCCGCCAGCAAATACAAGATTTATGTATCCGCCCTGACCACCATCTCGCTGGACGACCACAACTGGATTCCCACCACGGACAACCGCCTGCTGCGCCGCATCATCCGCGACTTCAACTACCGCGGCTACTCGGCACAAGAGACCATTTCACGCTGGCCCAGTGTACGTGCCGGCGAGGACAAATGGATATTCCCCTACCAGGAAAATGCCGATGTCATGTTCAACTCCGCCCTCTTGTTCGAATTTGCCGTGCTCCGCTGCCACGCAGAGCCCATCCTTACCAGTGTTCCACGGAACTGTCCGGAATACGCAGAAGCCTACCGGTTGCTGAAATTCATCAAATATTTCACCCCCGTGCAGGACAAAGAAATTCCACCGACATCCTTATTGAGAGAATTTTTAGGAGGCAGTAGCTTCAAATACTAAGTTTTTATTCTAACTTTGTGAGCAAATAAAACAAACGTACACATGAAAAAAATTATTTCGATACTTCTCTTAGCGACTTTCTGCATCTTTACTCAACTCCATGCGCAAAACCGTGCAGACGAATTGATGAAACAAGCACAAGAAAATCTTACGAAAAAAGAATATATCAAAGCCCGCTATCTATTCCTGCAAGCCTACAATGCCTTTGCCACGCAAGACAAGTATGCCCAGGCAGTGGAATGCGGCGTCAATGCCAGCGCCCTCTACCATCGGGAGAATTACTATAAAGAAGCTTTTGAACTGCTGCGCGGTGCCGAGCAAGTGGTGGCAACCGGCGAACAGAAAACGGGCAAGGCCATGCCCAACCTACGTTTCCGCATCAACAAGGAACGCCTGCAGATGTACATCAACCTGAAAAATCCCGCACGTGCCAAGGAACAGCTGACCAAACTGGAAGAGACCGCCAAAGCCTCTCACAACGACTCTCTGAGCAACGACCTGCTTTATACGCAGGCCAACTATTACTACACCTTCGGCATGAACACACAAGGTGATGCGGCTACCAACCGCCTGATAGGGCAATATAAGGAACAGAAGAACTACGCCAAAGTAGACGAATGCTACAAGACTCTTATCAGTATCGCCCGCAAAGCAAACAATGCCGGACTGGTGGCACGCACCTACGACAAGTACATCCTATGGACCGACTCCGTAAAGGCGCTTACCGCCCAAGAGGAACTGAACGCCCTGAAGAAGAAATACGATGAAAGCCTGGCCACTATCCAGGAGAAAGATGATTCCCTAAGCGCCAAGCAGTACATCATCATCGGGCTTTGCATACTCGCCGCCATCCTTGCCGCCGCACTGGTATTCGGCGCCATCGTATTGCTGCGTTTCATCATCCTCACCCGTAAACAGAAGAAGGCCATCAGCATTGCTAATGAGCACAATGAGCTGAAAACCAAATTTATCCAGAACATTTCCGCCCAAATGGAACCGACACTGGACACGCTCGACGCCTCACTGCCGGGCGTAAAAGCCCTGCATGCATTCTCCAACCATATCCAGGAACTGTCCGAATTGGAAACCACCTTGTCCGAACCCTACGAAGTGCAGGAGAAGAATATCTCCACTTTCTGTGAAGGCATCATGGACAAAATCAAAGGAATGACACAAGAAGATGTCACCCTGACCGTGAATGCCCCCAAATTGAATGTGAAAATCAACCCTGAGCAACTGGAACGCGTCTTGCTGCATTTGTTGGAAAACGCCGCCGAGTACACCCCTGCCGGAGGAAAAATATGGCTGGACTTCAAGAAACGCGGTGCGCACACCCACCAGTTCATCATCAGCGACACCGGTTGCGGTATCCCCGAGGAGCAACGCGAAAACATCTTCAAGCCTTTCACCGAAGTGAAAGACCTGACGCAAGGCGACGGCCTGGGACTCCCCATCTGCTCACTGATTGCCACCAAGATGAACGGCAGCTTGACACTAGACAGCAGCTACAACAAGGGAGCACGGTTCGTACTGGAACTGCACGCATAAACCATACATAATACAATCTGTATGACCCCTAAATTTGAGAGCCGCTTGCCACCGGCATTATCGGGACAAACGGCTCTCTGTGTATATTAAGGATGTGGTTGTCAACGCAACGCTTCCACCTCTTCCGGTGTCAACGGAATTTTCTTGCCCAAGCGACGTGCTCCCGTTTCGGTAATCAGATAATCCTCCTCATTACGGATGCCGCCGAAATTGCGGTATTCTTCCACCTTATCGTAGTTGATGAAGTCCATGAACTTCTTCTCTCCTTTCCATAAGTCAATCAGCTCGGGGATGAAGTAGATGCCCGGCTCAACCGTATGCACAAAGCCCGGTTCCAGAGGGATGGCAAGACGCTGGCTCTTGCGGCCGAACTGCGTACTCTTGGGCTGACCGTCATAGCCTACCCAGAGCTCACCCAGGTTCTCCATATCGTGCACATCCAACCCCATCATATGACCCAGTCCATGGGGATAAAACAAGGCATGCGCCCCTTCGCGCACGGCATCTTCGGCATTGCCCTTCATCAACCCCAGCTCTTTCAGCCCCTCCACCATCACTTGGGCGGAAAGCTCGTACACCTTCATATAGGGAATGCCCGGGCGAAGCGCTTTAACAGACTCCAGATGCATGGCGTTCTGGATTTCGTAAACGGCACGCTGGCGTGGAGTAAAAGTCTTGTCCGCCGGCACGGTAGACGACATGTCACCACAGTAACCCGAAGGCAGCTCGGCGCCGGCATCAATCAAGAAAAGGTCTCCCGGTTGCACCCGGTTGCCGTGATAGTGGTTATGCAGGGTCTGGCCGTTGACAGTAGCAATCGTGGCAAAAGACAGCTCGCAGTTGTTCATCTCGGCGATACGGTTCATTTCGGCCACAACCTCGTATTCGTACATGCCCGGACGAAGCACCTTCATTGCGGTGATGTGCATGTCAGCAGTCACGTCGCATGCCTTTTCTATTTCCGCTATTTCTTCTGCCGACTTGTAGTTGCGCTGTGCCACCACCGCACGGATAAACGGCACAGACCCTTCCTGACGTGCCGGAGGAACACCCAGCCAGTCCATCAGTTTCAACTTATGCTCGGCACGATAAGGGGGCAAATAATGGATGGTCTGTCCCTTCTGTACAGCCTTGTGCAGATAACCGACGATGTCGGCAAAAGGACGGGTTTCGGAAATTCCCACAGCAGAAGCCTTTTCGTGAAGGGTGGGCTGGGTACCCATCCAGACAATATGGTCGATGGTCAGCTCATCGCCAAAAATGATTTCTTTATCTTCATCTATGTCGATGAGAGCTGACAGCCCGGCAAACGACAAGCCAAAATAGTAGAGAAAAGTGGAATCCTGGCGGTAACGGAAAGTATTGTCCTCATAGTTCAAACCTTGTTCATCGTTACCCAAAAACAGTAACACTCCGGAGCCTATCGTTTTTTTCAGCTGGGCCCTGCGCTGCACATACGTTTCTTTAGCAAACATAACATTCCTTGTTTTAGTAGTTATAGGACAAAGATATAGATAATCTTTGAAAGAAGATAATACAAAAAGGAGATTAATCTATATAGTTCATAATCAGAAGACTATTTTGCCAACGTTTTTCAAGCCTTTGGCAAAGTCTTGCCATAGGCATGGCAAAAGCTTGCCAAGCTATTGGCAAAAGCTTGTTTTCTCTTTTCTTGTTAAATATCATCAGAGAGGTTTCGTGTTATCGAACTATTCACTATTTTTGCGGTAAATATCTGAAAGAAGATGCACAATGAGTGCATTGAATAATTTATAAAAATATGGCACAAGGCTCCCGACAAGTACAGACCCAAGCGCAACAGCAGATACAAACGCTGTCGCCGCAACAAATTCTGGTGGTAAAGCTGCTGGAACTTCCCGCCGTGGAACTAGAGGACCGCGTACGTGCCGAACTTCTGGAAAATCCGGCACTGGAAGAGGGTAAGGAGGATACTCCCGGCGACGAATACCCCGACACACCCGATGCGGAAACCGGCTCAGAAGATGGTGGAGACACTAGCTATGATTCTTTAAGCGATTATCTGAACGAAGACGATATCCCCGACTACAAGCTGCAGGAGAACAACCGCAGCAAAGGGGAGCAGGCAGAAGAAATTCCTTTCTCCGACGCCACCTCCTTCTATGAAACCTTGCGCCAGCAGCTCGGCGAGCAGGACTTGACTCCGCACCAGCGCGAACTGGCCGAATATCTCATCGGCTCGCTGGACGACGATGGCCTGCTGCGCAAATCGCTGGACAGTATCAGCGACGAACTCGCCATCTACGCCGGTATCGACGCTTCTCCCGAAGAGCTGGAAGAAGTATTGAAGATTATACAAGACTTCGACCCCGCCGGTCTGGGCGCCCGTACCCTACAAGAGTGCCTGCTCATCCAGATTCGACGTAAGGAAGCGCAACGGCCCATGCCCTCGCCTCCACAATACTATATAGAAGAAGATATTCTTACCCAGTGCTACGAAGAGTTCACCCGCAAGCATTGGGACAAGATTATGCAGAAATTAGGTATCAGCGAAGATACCCTGCAACAAGCCGTTAAGGAAATCTGCAAGCTGAATCCCCGTCCCGGTGCCTCGCTCGGCGAAGCCATCGGCAAGAACATGCAGCAGATTGTGCCCGACTTCCTGGTAGACACTTATGACGACGGTACCATCAACCTGACACTGAACAACCGCAACGTGCCGGAACTGCGCATGAGCCGCGACTTCACCGAGATGGTGGAAGAACACACCAAGAACCGGGCCAACCAGTCTAAGGAATCCCGCGAAGCCATGATGTTCCTCAAACAAAAAATGGATGCCGCACAAGGTTTCATCGATGCCGTGAAGCAACGCCAGAATACGCTGATGACCACCATGCAGGCCATCATAGACCTGCAACGTCCTTTCTTCCTCGAAGGAGACGAGTCATTGCTCCGCCCCATGATTCTGAAAGATGTTGCCGAACGTACCGGGTTGGACATCTCGACCATCTCCCGTGTGAGCAACAGCAAGTATGTACAGACCAACTACGGCATCTACCCGCTGAAATTCTTCTTCAACGACGGCTACACAACCGAAGACGGCGAAGAGATGTCTGTACGCGAAATACGCAAGATACTCAAAGAGTGCATTGACAACGAGGACAAGAAAAAGCCTCTGACCGATGACGAACTGACCGAGCTGCTGAAGGAGAAAGGCTATCCCATAGCCCGCCGCACGGTGGCAAAGTATCGCCAACAGATGAATATCCCCGTGGCAAGACTGAGAAGATGAGAGAAAAGGATGAGCGATTAGGGATTAAGGTTTAAAGATTAGTGCATTCAAATAGTAAATTGTAAATAGTCAAATCGTAAATAAAATTAGGTTGTGGAAGAGCATATTATAGCAGATAAAACTTTAATCAGAACAGCGAAAGTGATTTCGGCGGTATTCACACCGTTCTCCATCCCTTTCCTGGCATTTCTGGTTCTGTTTATATTCTCGTACCTGCGCATCATGCCGTTGCAGTACAAGTTGATAGTATTGGGCGTGGTGTATTGCTTCACCATCCTGATGCCTACACTGACTATCTTCATCTTCCGCAAAATCAACGGTTTCAGTCCGGAAGAACTGGTGGAACGAAAAAGGAGATACATTCCCTTTATTCTGACCATCACTTCTTATGTATTCTGCCTGCTCATGATGCACCGGCTCAATATCCCGTGGTACATGACCGGTATCATACTCTCCGCCCTGGTAGTGATGATAATCTGCGTCATTGTCAACTTAAAATGGAAACTGAGCGAACACATGGCAGGCGCCGGAGCCGTAATTGGTGGACTGGTAGCTTTCAGCGCCTTGTTCAGCTACAATCCCGTATGGTGGCTATGCCTCTTTATACTGGTGGCTGGCGTGCTGGGCACCGCCCGCATCATCCTGCGACACCACACACTGGGCGAAGTTATGGGAGGCTTTGCCGTAGGGCTTATCTGCTCGTTGCTGGTACTCCACCCGCTGAGCAACATACTGTTCCGAATCTTCCTCTTTTAAGAGCCTTGTTTAATTTTTAATTTTCAACTTTTAATTTACATAGTATCAACCCTTAAAAACTAATGATCATGAATTTCCCGACTAATGTAAAGTACACCAAAGAACACGAATGGATTCGCCTGGAAGGTGATGTAGCCTATGTAGGTATTACCGATTATGCACAAGAGCAACTGGGCGACATTGTGTTTGTCGACATCCCGACCGAAGGTGAGACATTGGCTGCCGACGAAGTGTTCGGTACCATCGAAGTAGTAAAAACCATATCAGACCTCTTCCTGCCCGTAACCGGTGAGATTCTGGAGCAAAACGAAGCCCTTGCCGACCAGCCGGAACTGGTAAACCAGGACCCATACGGCGAAGGCTGGCTCATCAAAATCAAACCCGCCGCTGATGCCGACTTCGACAGCCTGCTGGATGCCGAAGCCTACAAAGCGCTGATAAACGAATGAAAGGATTAGGGATTAGGGGTTAGCACCGGATGGAATGATAGCGCAGTCCCTACCCCCTAATCGTTAATCCCTAACCCTTATAAAATTAACCCTTTAATAATTTAAAGATTCATGTCTCCAATCGTTAGCATCATCATGGGCAGCACTTCCGACCTCCCCGTTATGGAGAAGGCCGCGCAATTGCTCAATGACCTGCATGTACCGTTCGAAATGAACGCTCTCTCTGCTCACCGCACACCGGAAGCAGTGGAGGAATTTGCCAAGAATGCTCGCCAACGCGGCATTAAAGTGATTATTGCCGCTGCCGGTATGGCTGCCGCCCTGCCCGGCGTCATTGCTGCCAACACCACACTGCCGGTAATCGGGGTTCCCGTAAAAGGGTCCGCACTCGATGGCGTAGACGCCCTCTACTCCATCATCCAGATGCCTCCGGGCATACCAGTAGCCACCGTTGCCATTAATGGTGCCATGAACGCTGCCATCCTTGCCGTACAGATGCTGGCACTGAGCGATTCCTCATTGGCTGAAACATTCGCCGCCTATAAAGAAGGGCTGAAAAAGAAAATAGTCAAGGCAAATGAGGACTTGAAGGATGTGAAGTACGAATACAAAACCAATTGAGGGATTAGAGATTAAGGATAAGGGATTAGTAAGATGAGATATAGTCCTTATCCCTTATCACTAATCCCTTATCACTAAACGCTAATCACTTATTACCGTGGATTTATTCAACTATTCCCGACGGGAAACATCAGAAGTAAACATCGGAGCCACCCCTATGGGCGGCTCCAATCCTATCCGCATACAAAGTATGACGAACACCGCTACGCAGGACACAGAAGCCAGTGTGGCGCAAGCCAAACGTATTGTCGACGCCGGAGGAGAGTATGTACGCCTCACGGCCCAAGGCATCAAAGAGGCTGAAAACCTGATGAATATCAACATAGGCCTACGCCAGGACGGATATATGGTGCCGCTTGTGGCCGACATTCACTTCAACCCGAAGGTAGCGGACGTGGCAGCACAGTATGTAGAAAAAGTACGCATCAATCCGGGAAACTATGTGGATGCAGCACGTACTTTCAAACATCTGGAGTATACCGATGAAGAGTATGCTCAGGAGTTGCAGAAGATACACGACCGCTTTGTCCCCTTCCTTAATATCTGCAAGGAGAACCATACTGCCATCCGCATCGGCGTAAACCACGGTTCATTATCCGACCGCATCATGTCGCGCTATGGCGATACACCGGAAGGCATGGTGGAATCTTGTATGGAGTTTCTGCGCATCTGCGTACAAGAGAATTTCACGGATGTAGTCATTTCCATCAAGGCATCCAATACAGTGGTCATGGTAAAGACAGTACGCCTGCTGGCAACCGTCATGGAGCAGGAAGGTATGCGATTCCCGCTGCATCTCGGTGTAACGGAAGCCGGAGACGGAGAAGACGGACGCATCAAATCGGCCTTGGGCATCGGCGCCCTGCTGGCAGACGGCTTGGGTGACACCATCCGGGTTTCCCTGAGCGAAGCTCCGGAGGCGGAAATCCCCGTAGCCCGCAAATTGGTGGACTATATCGTGCAGCGCCACGACCATCCTTATATCCCCGGAGCAGATGTGCCGGAATTCAATTATCTCTCTCCCACCCGCCGCGAGACTGCCGCCGTACACAATATCGGCGGAGACAATCTGCCCGTGGTCATTGCCGCACGCCTGGACGGGGACATGGACTTCAATCCGCAATTCGTGCCGGACTATATCTATACGGGACGTTCCATCCCTAAACAACTTCCGGAAGGCATGCAATGCATCATCGATGCCGATGTCTGGATGGAGCACAGTAACGGCGGAACGGAACCGGACAATGCCTGGCCTGCCTTTAAAGGAGACCAGCTTCCTTTCCTAAGCAGCTGCGGCGCTTCTTTGAAATTCCTCTTCATCACGTATATGGGATTGAATGACGAAGCCATCGCCTGCCTGAAGTATCATCCGGAAGTCGTATTGGTTTCGCAAAGCAATCATCCCAACCGATTGGGAGAACAACGCGCCCTGGTACACCAGATGATGAAGGAAGGCCTGAAGAATCCGGTAGCATTCTTTGAACACTACGCAGAGAGCGAATTGGAAAATCTGCAAATCAAAGCGGCGGCAGACATGGGAGCACTCATCTTCGACGGTCTGTGTGACGGTATCCTTCTCTTCAACCAAGGAGAAACCATAAGCGGCAAAGTAGTGGATGCCACTGCTTTCGGTATCCTGCAAGCCGGACGTGTACGTACCAGCAAGACCGAATACATCTCTTGTCCCGGCTGCGGACGCACCCTCTACGACCTGGAAAGTACCATTGCCCGTATCAAGGCAGCCACCGGCCATCTGAAAGGACTCAAGATAGGAATCATGGGATGCATTGTCAACGGTCCCGGAGAAATGGCCGATGCTGATTATGGCTATGTAGGCGCCGGACGAGGCAAAATCAGCCTCTACAAGAAGAAGGAGTGCATCGAAAAGAACATTCCCGAAGAAGAGGCGGTGGAAAAGCTGATAGAACTCATTAGGGACAATGGCGACTATATAGAGAAATAAAAGAACTATAATATGGATTATCAGAAAATACTGAAAGGTATTCATCAAGAAATAGAGCCTTATGCCACTATTGGCAAGCAAGCTGATTACATTCCGGCACTCGCCAAAATCAATCCGGACCAGTTCGGAATGTGCATTCACACCATACAAGGCGAAACCTTCATGCATGGAGAAGCTACTACCGGCTTCTCCATACAAAGTATTTCGAAAGTATTTTCCCTTGCCATGTGCCTAAGCCTTGAAGGAGACAATCTATGGAAAAGAGTGGGTAAAGAACCCTCGGGCACTGCTTTCAACTCGCTAGTGCAACTAGAGGTAGAAAAAGGTATTCCCCGAAATCCATTTATCAATGCCGGCGCCATTGTGATGACCGACATTCTATTGAGCCATTTAAAGCATCCAAAAGAGGAATATATCCGTTTTGTCCGTTCACTCAGCAGAAACAACCAGATTGATTATAATGAAGAAGTAGCCCTATCCGAACGCGAAAACGGCTACCTGAATGCGGCAATTACCAATCTGTTGAAATATCATCATAACATAAACAATGACATAGAACGCGTACTCCGCTTCTATTTCCTGCAATGCTCCATAGAGATGAGCTGTTATGATTTGTCTAAGGCATTTTTACCTTTCGCCAACCATAAACAAGCCTTTGCGTTCGAAAACATCACTCTGACCTCCTCTCAGGTAAAAAGGATCAATGCCATCATGCAAACATGTGGTTTTTATGACGAAGCCGGAGAGTTCTCTTATCTAGTAGGCCTTCCTGGAAAAAGTGGTGTAGGAGGCGGCATAGCTGCAGTTTATCCACTGCGTTATTCAGTCGCAGTATGGAGCCCAAGACTGAACCAGAAAGGGAATTCCGTTATGGGCATCAAGGCTTTGGAACTGCTGACCACACAGACACAGGAATCTATTTTCTGAAAAATTTCAGCGTAGATATTTATCAAAGTCCACCTCTTTGAACTTAAAGTTATGATGTTCGGAGGGGTGGTAGGCTTTATTCCAAGTCGAATAGGTCTTCACATCTATCTCCCTTGTCTTCTGGTTAAAAGTTACAATGCGTAAGTAGCCCTCACCTCCCAATCTACTGCCTTCCACACCACGCTGATAGTTTGCCAGCATCTGATACACTTTATTTCCCTCTTTCCCTATAGAGACCAGCGTGCCGACTCCGCTTTTCAAGACATGCCCACAAAAGACAGCTATCACATTGCGATGTTTGAGAAGCAATTTCTCCCAGATTCCAGCACCATCGTTCACTGTGCGCCCAGACTCTTTGCCGATGCCATATCCTTGAGGGCGCCACCAGTCTTTCCCGTCATGCAACGTACTGTCACAATACAAATAGGCGTGTGTATTCAATATGACAAGCTTATCCGGATGAATACCCACTATGGAATCGGCCCATTGCAGAGCCTCATCAGAAGGCCCGAATTCCAGATTCAAGACCAGCCAATCGGTATCGCCCGACCTAAGGTTTATGTAATAGTTATCCAATGTCTTTCCATCCGCACTGCCTCCCCAATAACTCTTCTGCTTATAGTCAGAAAGAGGAAAATACTTGTTGGCCATTGCAGTGTTATGTATGTCCGAAAACTTACCGGGTTTACTGCCAATATCGTGATTTCCCCATACGACAGAATAAGGTATTCCTGCTTGGCTGACACGATGAAAAGCTTTCTGCATATATGCCCATTCCACCGGAGAATTATCTTGTGTCAAATCTCCCACTTGGAACACGGCATCTATTTTCTTACAGTTGGCAACCAACCAGTCCACTTGCGAATCGAAGACCTCCGGACATTGCTCCAGATAAGTCTGCGTATCCGGCAATACCACAAAAGTACTTACCCGACCGGAAGTGGTGCAAGAAGTTAAAAAAGCGCCCCCTAAAAAGAGCGCTCCGATAACAGACAATATTCTCATCATTTTTTCTTCTGATTAAACAGCCACTCCATAAACTCAGAATCATTGAACGCCGGTGTCCAACTGCCATGATTGACTCCAGGGAATTCGATATACTCAACATCGGCACCGGCAGCCTTCAAGGCCTTGTAAGCCTGACGCGAACCTTCTACCGGAACAATGTTATCGGCATCTCCGTGATAAATACGGAACTTCACGTCTTTGGCGGCAGAAAGCCTTGCCGGATTCACAATACCACAGATGGGAACGGCTGCGGCAAAAACTTCGGGATAACGTATCGCCAAATCAAACGTCCCCATACCGCCCATGGAAAGTCCCATCACATAAATCCGGTCTTTATCCACCTGGGGCATAGCCAAATAGGTATCCAGCAACTCCTTCAATGTGCGGAATATACGCGTAGGCTCCTGTACCTCGGGCATTTCTCCAGGTACAAACGACTTGGGACGACCCACATAAGCCCAATAATCTTCCTTAGGACACTGGGGAGCCAATACAAAAGCCGGATATTCTTCTCTGTTCACCGGATTGAGCCACATCTGCCCACCATGCACCAATTGCTTTTGATTATCATCTCCTCGTTCGCCCGCACCATGCAGAAAAAGCACCAACGGATATTTCTGCCCTGCCTTTTCTGCTTCGGGACGCAGCAAACGGTACTTCAACGAATCTCCCTGCGAAGAGACATACACTTTCTTTTCATACTCTCCATACAACTCCTGCGCATACATACACACAGACATCAACAGCATCAAGGCTGTACAAACTATATTCTTCATATTTTATAAAATTAATGTTCAATCAAGAAGTTTACTATCTCACTTTTCTTATATCCTACCCGGAAAGCCTGCACTGCCACCCGGTCTCCTTTACGGACAGCAAACGGCTCAACATATAGACTCCAATGTTTCTCTCCATTCCGTCCCCGACCATTCAACTGATAGGCATAAGAGACTCCAGGAGTGGAACACTCCAGCTTGACCTGCCCCCCTCTGTACAATCTGCGGAGCTGACACGAGCGGCTGTACACCGTCCGGCCACATAGTTTATACTATTTCCGGTTCTGTCAGCGGACGACATTGCCAATATTTCCTTTCCCACTGCCGATACACCTTCCGCAAACGGTCAATGTCTTTCCGGTAAGCCGAATCATTAATCAGATTGCACATCTCATGAGGGTCTTTCTCCAAATCATAGAACTCTTCACGCTGACGGGGCCAGACAAACCAGCTTTCTTGATTCTCATCGAGTGCGCCTTCTTCATGGAGTTGAAGCATACGGCGCATCATCGGCATGTTCAGACGAAATCCTACCGGCTGATAGCCGGGCTGATTGGGAGTATAATTACAGATATAACGATAACGGCAATCGCGCACGCCCCCCTGCTGGTCATAGCACTTATCCATACGGTCACGTGCGGCAAAAACATAGCGCCGCGATGGCGAAGCATATTTCCCAGCAAATGCCTTGCCATCCATATAGGCAGGAGGCTTGATACCCGCCAATGAAAGAATCGTGGGTGGAATGTCAATGACACTGCGAAGTCCATCATCAATACTGCCGGCCAATCGTCCGTCCGGATAACGGATAATGAGAGGAATATGGGTACCAACCTCTGTTATTTCACGTTTCTGCCGAGGAAGCGGTCCGCCATTATCCGAATAAAAGATAAGAATAGTATTATCCCACTCGCCTGCAGCCTTCAGTTCATCAATCATCTGGCGGACAAAACAGTCCATGCGGTAAATATTGCTGTACATGACAGCTATGTCGCGGCGCACAATGCTGTCCTCAGGATAATAGGGAGGCAGTACCACATCGTCGGGAGAGACGTATAGCGTATCCTTTGCACTTTCCCATACCTTCTGCTCATGCGAAGCAAGGGTATTGAATATAGCGAAAAAAGGCATTCCCTTAGGACGATTGCGCCAATGCGCCTGCCTACCGCATTCGTCCCAAGCTGTCAAAGGCGATAGAAACTGATAGTCGGTCTTCGGATTGTTCGTACAATAATAACCAGCGGCACGCAACAGCTCAGTATAGCATTTAATTCCTTCAGACAACACAATATCGTAACCGGTTACTGCTGGCGGACGTGCAATCTGCCCCCCTTGCGTACGCATATAATTAGCTTTAATATGTGTGGGATACATTCCCGTGATGAGTGCCGCACGCGAAGGAGCACTGACACCCACTGTCTCGTAAAGGCTGGTATAGCGTACGCCCTCTGCCGCAAGGGCGTCAATAGTGGGAGTCACTGCCACACTGTCACCAAAACAGCGTAGCCAAGGACTGATGTCTTCGCATACCACACAAACAATGTTGGGACGAACAACCTCGCCATCCTCTGCAGCAGAAACAGAAGTTCCACCGGCCTTTACTCCCTGCGATACAGCACAAGCTGCCCAAACGGTACCACCACACAAAAAAGAGTGTATTATCTGTTTCATTATTACTCAATTTACATAATCAGTGAGCCTCTCGAAGAAAGACACGTTGCGAAATACCATTTTCATTAAACGATTCGATGGCAAAATAATATTTTTGTCCCACCGTGAGGGCACGTAAGTCTAATGAATTATCGCCATATACCATCCACGAACTATACAATTTATCAGGAGCAACACCCCACAATACATTATAGCCTTGCGCACCCTTCACCGATTTCCAAGAAATGCGGGCATTACGTTCGTCCGCTTCACGCACTACCGTAAAACCTTTTACCGTAGCCGGTTTTTTCCCACGTCCCAAACCGAACACGCGAATATCCCCCATTGCCAGATTCTTGCCCGGCACGTAATGGTGGCGATAACGAATATAGCGTGCTTCTATCGGTTGATCCAGTTCTATGTAATTATGAGGGGCATCACGGAAACTGTTGCGATAGTCCACCAATACCCGCCAACGGGCACCATCCACCGAAGCTTCTACAAGATAGCGTTGCCGGAGGTTTGGCATACGTCCCCAAAATCCGGTTTCCTCATAGTCAAAGAAATTCAGTTGCAAGGCATACACGTCACTCACTTCTTCAAGGTCTATCTCCACCCATTGCTTATCGTCATTTTTTCCGGCCACCCAGAAGGTTTTCAAGTTCTCGTCCGTCACATTTTCCACCGGATAACTTTCCAATTGCGAAGAAGCCTTCACGGGTTTGCCATAAGAAAGCAACATCCAGCCCCGGAAACCACCGCTTGTCGTCTGTCGCGAAACCTGGTCGGGAGAATAGTGAGGATAGTCACCGAAGTAAGTATCAGAGTACATCACACCGTCTTCATCAAAAAATGTAGGAAACATACATAACCTACGCTCAAACTTATAATTAATGGACAGATGGATTGTACCGAAATGCCAGTATATTCCTCCCGGACCACAAACCGTACTTCCATGCCCGGCACCGGTAGCAAATCCTCCCGGCTTGTAGCAGAACGGATTATGAGCCGCATACTGAAAGGGACCCAAAGGAGATTTTCCTACATAAACACCGTCACCATACACATTGAACTGAGTGCCCGGAGCGGCATATTGCAAATAATATTTCCCATTGTGTTTCGTCATCCACGCACCCTCGATGAATGGCTTGATGTCACTGGTATGATTTTCGCCAAAACGTTCCCACCCATGAATGTCAGGACGGAGAAAGAGCAGTGAATCCGGCTTTTTCGCTATCGGCAGGAATTTATTCTTCATATCAAGTTCCTTACCACGGATAGGCCAACGGTTGGAAGACCCCCAATACATATAAGCACGTTCATCATCATCAATGAAAAGGGCAGGATCCTGAAGGTCGTGGAGTACCGATGGCACTGCCTTCCAGTCCCCCCGTTTGGGATTATCGGTATAAAGTATGCTCATGGCTCCGGATGGATTCCCACAAACATAGAGTACGGAATCTTTATAATTATGGGCAGCAGGAGCATTGCAACCTTCGAAATACCATTTTTCGGGAGTAATAAAGTCCCAATTCAGCAAGTCCTTGGAATGCCAGTAACCCCAGGAACGGGTAACGAACATATAATACTCCCCCCGAAACTCCACTACAGCAGGGTCGGCACCCGAACGATAGGACTTGCCCAAATGGGAATTGTGAAAAGGATAAGTATAGTCCAGATTAAGAGGGTTACAGTAGGTAGTAGTACGATATTGTGCATGTAATGAACCGACGAACAACAACATCAACCAAGCGATGCAATACGACTTTTTATCCATAGTTTTATTAAGCTGACAATAAACAAAATACACATAAAACGACAAATGAGGGTGTGTCAAAACGGTTGATGGCACACCCTCATTTTACAACACATTATCTCACTTCTTTAACGGCAGAAATTTGAGATACACCGCTTTCATTGAAAGCTTCGATAGCAAAATAATATTCCTGGTCGGTAGAGAGACATTTCATCAGATGCCTACACTCGTCACCATACACCATCCAAGAACTGTAAAGCTTGTCCGGCGCAATACCCCAAAGGATGTTGTATCCTTGTGCACCTTTCACCGGTTTCCAAGTCAGCGTGATGTCACGACGATCTTCGTGACGGTGAGGGTCAAATGTCTTCACTTGAGCAGGCGCCTTACCTTCGCCCAGACCGAAAATACGGATGGCAGAAATGGAAAGGTGCGGTGTAGGAACATGAATGTTTTTGTAACGTACATAACGTACCCGAGCAGGGGTTTCCAATTCCACGTAATCGTGCGGAGTATCCTTGAAACTATTGCTGCGGTTGACGAGGCGCGTCCAGTTGATGCCGTCCACAGAACCTTCGATGGTATAACGGTGGCGTAGGCTGGGATAACGGCCATACATGTCACTCTTATAATCGTTGTAATTCACCTGAATAGCGTTTACAGTGGCAGGTGCCTGAAGGTCTATCTCCACCCACTGTGTTTCATCGTTGGAAGAAGCCAGCCAATAAGTCTTGCAATTCTCGTCCGTCAATCCGGCAGCAGTATGACCTTCTACAGCCGAAGAACCTCTGGCAGGCTTGTTGTAAGAAAGAAGCATCCAGCCGCGGAACTCACCCTTCTTTCCAGGCACAGTAGGCGCATAACGGGGATAATCACCAAAACGGGTGTCGCAATACATGATGCCGTCTTCGTCAAAATAAGTAGGGAACATGCAGAGACGGCGTTCCCAGTGCATATTAATGGGCAGAGCCATGGAACCGAAATGCCAGTATTGCCCACCCGGTCCGAGCACCGTACTTCCATGACCGGCACCGTTGATATAACCGCCAGGCTTATAGGAAATGGGGTTATGTTTCTGATAGGTATAAGGTCCCATCGGATGGTCGGCCACATATACACCATCGGCATATACATTGAACTGAGTGCCCGGAGCGGCATATTGCATGTAATACCTCCCGTTGTGCTTTGTCAACCACGGTCCTTCGATATAGCCGCCCAGCACGGTATCGGCATGATTTTCTCCAAAACGTTCCCAACCATGTTTCTCTGGGTCGAGATTGAAAAGTTCCAGCTTCTCGCCTTCTTGTATGAAACGATGGTTCTTGTTGAGCTTCATGCCGCGAATGGGCCACTTGTTGGAAGAGCCCCAGAACATGTAAGCACTGCCGTCATCATCAAGAAAAAGGTCAGGGTCTTGCAAGTTGGTGATGATGGCAGGAGTGGCTTTCCAGTTACCCGACTTGGGGTTGTCGGTATAAAGCACACTCATCACACCCGAAGGATCGCCACAGACATAAAGTACTGAATCCTTGTAGTTATGTGCCGCCGGAGCGTTACAACCTTGTGGATACCAGTTTTCCCCCGGATTGATAAAATTCCAGTTTTGCAAATCCGTAGAATGCCAGTAGCCGTGCGTACGGGTAACGAACATATAATATTCTCCACGAAACTCTACTACGGCAGGGTCGGCACCCGAGCGGTAGGAGATATCTTTCGAAGAATTGTATATCATATAGGTATAGTCTACATTCAGCGGATTACAATAAGTATCCATGCGCATGTCCTGCGCCAAAAGGGGAGACGCCAAGCATAATAATGCCAGCAGCAGATTAGTAATCAGTCTTCTCATTATCTTTTATCTTTATTATCAGGTTATTAATGTTCAATATGTCTTCCGGTAGCTTTTCAGCGGCATAACTCCTGCGGCACATCGTATTCTTTTTGCAAGCGTGCCAGTTCAGCCTTCAGTTCGGTGGTAATCTTCTCCATTCCCTTCTTCCCATAAAGATTGTGCATCTCTTCAGGGTCTGTCTTGAGATCATAAAGTTCCCAATTGTCATCCACGTAGAAGTGCATCAGCTTGTAGCGTTCCATCTTCACACCGTAATGGGCACGCACGCTGTGGAAGCCGGGAAACTCATAATAGTGATAGTACAAGGACTTACGCCAGTCGCGCGGTGTCTTGCCTTTTTCCACCAGTTCCTTGAACGAAACGCCCTGCATGTCCTGCGGAATGGAGATGCCGCACATATCAAGGAAAGTAGGAGCAAAGTCGATGTTCTGGGTCAGACCTGTAACTTGCGTACCCGGTTTGATATGTCCCGGCCAGCGCATCACCATCGGCATACCAAAAGACTCTTCGTACATGAAACGCTTGTCAAACCAGCCATGTTCGCCCAAGTAGAAGCCTTGATCGGTGGTATAGACTACAATCGTATTCTTGTCCAACCCCGTACGTTTGAGATAGTCCAGTATCTCGCCCACACTCTCGTCCACACTTGCTACACAAGCCATGTAGTCTTGCAGGTAACGTTGGTATTTCCATTCAGCCACTTCCTTAAATGAACGTGGCTTGGAATAGAACTCATTATTTCGATCGCGGTAAGCATCAAGGAAACGGCGGCGTTCTTCCGGTGTCATTGTTCCCATGAAAGCGTGCGGCCAAGGGTCAAAGAGCAGGCTGTCGCTATCGATACCCGCAACCATCTTCAAATCGTGACCTTCGTACATGTCACGGTATATACTCATCTTCTGCATCTGTGCTGCGTAACGTCCCTCATAGGCATCGTAATAATTATCGGGAAGCGGGAACTTGGCGTGTTCATACAAACGATAATGCCGTTCGGCAGGTACCCAATTGCGGTGAATGGCTTTGTGGTGCATCATCAGGAAGAACGGCTTGTTCTTGTCACGACCGTTGTCCATCCATTCCTCACAATATTGAGTAATGAGGTCGGTCACATATCCTTTATGAATAGTAGTGTCCCCCTCGGTAATGAACTGTGGGTTACAGTATTCGCCTTGGTCATTGAGAATCATCCAATGGTCAAATCCCGTCGGCTTGGAAATAAGATGCCATTTACCGATGACGGCAGTCTCATAGCCGCCTTGTTGCAACAGTTTAGGCAACGTCTGCTGAGAGCCGTCGAAACCTAGTGCCCAATTCTTCATGAAGCCGTTCTTATGGCTATGCTTGCCAGTAAGTATCGCGGCGCGACTGGGGCCTGAAATAGAATTACAGCAATAATTATTCCAGAACACAGCTCCTTCCTGCCCGATACGGTCAATATTAGGAGTAGGTGCCACTTTACCTATAGGATGACCATAGATACTCATAGCCTGCTGTGCATGGTCATCACTCATGATAAAAATAATGTTAGGACGTTCACCGTCTTGCCTGCCTTGTTCCTGAGCCTGAACAGCAGGAACCAATGGAAGCATGGCAAGTCCTAAAGATAGTTTATGATTCATCATCTTCAATGATTTATAAGATTTTTCAATTTATCATATCAACGTAAAAACAGATTCATTCCGCTCATCTGCCGACGATGTTCCTACCCAGAGCCGGAATTCCCCCGGTTCCACCTGCATCTTCATATCAGCACCACAAAAGGCAAGGTCTTCTTCAGTCAGCACAAATGTCAGCGACTTCTTCTCGCCAGCCTTGAGATACAGCTTTTGAAAACCCTTCAATTCTTTCACCGGACGAGTCACACTTCCCACAAGGTCGCGAATATAAAGCTGTACCACCTCTTCACCACCGACTTTACCGATATTGGCTACATCCACTGTAACGGTAAGTGTTTCCCCCTTTTTCAGCTCCTCCTTGTCCAACTTCAAGTTATCCACCTCAAAGCTAGTATAACTTAAGCCATATCCAAAAGGATAAAGCGGAGAATTGGGACAGTCAATATAAGAAGACTTGTAATCCATCTTCGGATTGTCCGGAGGAAGCGGTCGTCCGGTGTTCTTGTGGTTATAGTAAAGCGGGAGCTGCCCCACCGAACGTGGAAAACTCATTGTCAGCTTTCCGGCAGGATTATAGTCGCCTGCGATGACATCGGCAATGGCATGACCACCCATCGTGCCCGGATACCAGGCTTCGAGAATAGCATCCATATTCTCGTCCTCCCAAGTAAGTTCCAGCGGACGACCGTTCATCAATACCAATCCGATGGGCTTACCCGTTTTCTTAAGTTCCTTCAGCAAGTCGCGCTGCGAAGCAGGCAGGGTGATGTCCGTGCGGCAAGCAGCCTCGGCACTCCAGTTCTGGTCTTCACCGGCAGCAACCAGAATGACATCTGCCTGACGAGCCACGGACACAGCTTGTGCAAATCCTGCAGTTCCAGGCTTACGAAGATCGCAGCCTTCGGCATAAAGAAAACGTACGTTCGAGTTTCCGTACTTTTTTTCCAACCCTTCAAAAAGAGTGACACTCCGTTGACGGTCTCCCCGTCCACCCCAACCACCGTTCACACTGTTACGTTCTTTCACCATAGGGCCTATCAAAGCTACAGTCTTACGTTCAGAGGGTTGTATCGGGAAAAAGTCATTCTCATTCTTCAACAATACTACCGACTTACGAGCAGCATCGCGCGCTGCTTCCAAGAACTCGGGTTTCATGATAGTAGCCTTCTCACGCTCCTCATTCAGATAGCGGTAAGGATCGTCCATAATGCCTAAAAGGAATTTCATCTCCAGAATGCGGCGTACGGCATTATCAATGGTTTCTTCGTTCACCTTGCCCTCTTTCACGGCTTGCAGCAGATGTGCATGAAACACACCTCCGGTCATATCCATCTCGATGCCCGCATTGGCAGCCAACTCGGCGGCATGAGCCTCGTCGCGTGCCACGCCGTGGGGAACAAGCTCATTGATAGCCGTATAATCCGTCACTACAAAACCGTTGAACCTCCACTCATCGCGAAGCACATCCTGATAAAGGAACTTACTGGAAGTGCAAGGCACACCGGAAATCTCATTGAAGGCAGTCATGAAAGTAGCCACACCCGCATCTTTGGCAGCCTTGAAAGGTGGGAAATAAATATCGCGCAAAGAGCGCTCGGACACATCAGTCGTATTATAATCACGACCAGCTTCAGCAGCACCATATGCACAGAAGTGTTTGGCGCAAGCCAGCATCTTGTCCAGCCGCATCAAGTCTTCGGGCTTCTCACCCTGGAAACCGCGTACACGTGCGGCAGAGAGCAATGAACCCAGATAAGGATCCTCACCAGAGCCTTCCATTACCCGTCCCCAACGTGCATCACGTGAAATGTCCACCATGGGGGCAAAAGTCCAGTTAACACCCACTGCCGAAGCTTCGGCAGCGGCAATGGACGCACTTCTTTCTGCCAGTTCAGCGTCCCAGGCACACGACTCGGCCAAAGGAATAGGGAATATCGTTTTAAAACCGTGTATCACATCGAAAGCAAAAAGCACTGGAATCTTCAACCGGGATTCCGCTAGTGCCGTCTCTTGTGTCTTACGGATGGCGGCAGAAGAAGTGGCATGGAAAAGACTGCCTATGTATCCTTTCTTCAATAGAGGTTCAATGTCCGTATTTACTTGCGGACCGGTCACAATATCGCTCTTGGCAGAATATTGGGTCATCTGACCTATTTTCTCTTCAAGTGTCATCAAGGCAAGTACAGAATCGACACGCTCTTCTATCCGTTTGTCACCGCTGTAACTCTGCCAATCACCGGCTCCTGAAGTACATGCCGTACTCACAGAAAGTATTAGGGCAGCTCCAATCAATAATTTCTTTTTCATAGTAAATGCTTTTATAGTTTTAAGATAGCCATTACGGGAGCATGATCGGAGAGATAGCCGTTGTCCGGCTTATCATCAATGGTTCGGTAACGCTCCACCTCTACAGCACCTTTTATAAAAATAAAATCTATCAACCTACGTTTCTCTACCGGGATGCGCCCGAAGTCATGGAAACTCCATGTCGGTCCGTAAGCGACTTTCGCCGTAACGCAAGCATTCTTCATTCCACCTTCCGTCAATACAGTGACCGGCTCGGAATCTACCGTTCCATTAAAGTCTCCGGTAACAATTACCGGAAGGTCACCCGCTATTTGTTTTATCTTCTCAAGTATCAGCACGGCACTTTCGCGACGTGCCACTTTACCTACATGATCGAAATGAGTATTGAAAGCAGCTATTTCCCTACCACTCACCTTGTCTTTCAGTACCGCCCAAGTCACAATACGCTCGCAAGCCGCATCCCAGCCTTTCTTTCCGATGGAATCAGGAGTTTCACTCAGTCCGAAGTCTCCGTTCTTCAAAAGTTCAAAACGATCTGTCTTATAGAAAACGCCACATGGTCCAAACGGATGTTGAACGACATCACCTCTACCTCGGCTTCCGGTTGCTTGCCGCACGAAGCGACAAGCAATGCGAAAGCAACCAATACACTATTGAAAAACACGTTTTCTATAGTCATAATCCTTTTTAATATATGTAAAACCTAATCAACTAACGTTCCTCAAAACTATTCATCTTTCGGTTCAAGCAACAAATCCGGGATTTGAGTGTATTGGTTAAAAGGAACTGGAAAGTATTGATTCTCTTCCGTCCAATTCAACTCCTTCAATTCCGTTGCTGCTAAACCGGTACGAAGAAGATCAGTATAACGTTCACCCCACTCAAAGAATAACTCCATACGACGTTCGTCAAGCACTTGATTAACAGTTACATTTGTAAGTTCCGGCATTTCAGCACGCCTTCTTACTTCATTGAATGGAGCATCACCGTTTTTCCCATTTCTGATTTTAGCCTCTGCATTCATAAGAAGGACATCAGCATATCGGAAAATACGGATATTATTATTTGTACCATACTTCGTACGTCCAGGAGTAAGCTGGCTCGCTGGAGTATAAGCCTTACCGTTCCAACAATCTGCATTCGCCGGATTTTTCCGCGGATTAATATAGTCACCACTCGGAGTCGTTTCACCCGCCAGCAAAAATGAGGTAGTGGCACGTACAGTTTCTCCACGCTCATAAGCCCAATCCCGGAAAGATTCATAAACACCACAGTGTCCCCAACCGGAAATGTTCCCGGAGTTGACTGGTCCTTGACAAATAAACCACTCACCCGGTTCTACCAAATCACCGGAACCATTACCGAAATCAGTACACTGGCACTCGAAGATAGACTCGTCACATAACTTCCCGGGAATCTTAAACAACTGATAATAATCAGAATAAAGAGAAAAATTACCGTTTGAAATAATATCATCTGTGAGTTCCTCTACTTTATCATAATTCCCCATATTCAGATAAATCTTAGCAGCCAAAGTAGCAGCAGAAAAAGCCGTTACAGCACCAATATGAGAACTTTGATTAGGGCGTATACGAGGCATGTTATCAATGCCATACTGCAAGTCTTTCAATGCATATTTATAAACGGCATCAACCGTAGAGCGCTGCAAATCTGTCTGATTATTATCACGAAGGATAGTAACCGGACCAAAAGCCTGAACCATACGGAAATAAGCGTATGCTCGCATGAACATGACTTCACCCCGATATGCCTTATAGTTTTTCATATCGCCGTCATTTTTTATGTTCTCTGCATACAAATCCAAGGTTTCAATGGCAGAATTGGCGACTTTGATGATATTATAATACTGTTTCCATATTTCATCAATCCCCCAAAAAGAATCATCATATTTATAGAAACCTACATTTTTAAAAATGTCATTCTGAACTCCATATATATCCTGCTCACGAATCGTAGTAAGCTCCCAAATGACCCAGTGCATACCGCTGGTACGGATTTTGGCATATACACCGGAAACGGGCTGGTACATATTTTCAAGATTTGTGTAATCCACCTTTTCCTCCGGCACTTTGCCCTCAGGCTCTTTATCCAGAAAATCATCACACGATGTGATTGAAAACATCATCAGAGCAGACGTTATATATATCAATGGTTTCACTAAAGCTTTCATCATAGCTAATATCTTTTAATGTGTTATTTCTAAAAATCTATTCTCAAGCCGAAAGTATAGGTCGATGTCAAAGGATATACCTCTGTATCCCAGCCCTCGCTATCCGACAATTCAGGAGTAAATGTATTGGCCTTGAAGGTGGTGAATGGACGGTCGGCCGTCACACTCAAACGCAATCCAGGCAGTATGTAATTACCCATCTTGATTTTACGGAATGTGTAACCAAGCGTAATATTCTGAATACGGAAATAATCTGCACTCTCAACAAAATATGAACTGTAACGCTGATCACTCACATTCCAAGTCTTCAGCAGAGCAGCTGCCGACGGGTCAGAGTTTGTCGAACCCGGACCAGTCCAGCGATTTTCATACTGGGCAAGATCAAAGTTATAGTTCTGAGATGCATAACGTAACGCACGTTTACGATTGAACATCTGAGCGCCAGTTTGCCCATAAGTGGTCAATTCAAAATCAAGGTTTTTGTAATTGAAACCGAGATTAATGCCATACGTAAAATTAGGAATATATGAACCTAAACAAGTACGGTCGTTTCCATCAAGAACACCATTATCATTAAGATCGGCATATTTCAAGTCACCCGGCACACAACCATTGGCTACTGCAATAGGATCGGCAGCACATTCTTCTTCCGTCTGATAAACGCCTACCATCTTGAAGCCATAGAATGAGTTCATTTCTTTCCCCACTATGTTTACGGTTCGGCCTCCCTTGATAATGCTGTTGCCACTCAAATCTTTGACACGGTTCCTCAAAGTGGAGATGTTTACTCCTATATTATAAGTAAAATCCTTTCCAATCCGGTCACTCCAATGAGCACTGACATCAATACCAGAATTGAGAATCTTGCCATAGTTGCCGGCAAGTGTTGTGGTACTGAATGGAAGAAGCGGAGAAATTACAGCATTTTTAGTCATCCGATGATAGTAATCGACATCTATATTCAGACGGTTACTAAGAGTAATAAAGTTCAAGCCGGCATTCCACTCCTCAACAACTTCCCACTTCAACCAGCTAAAATACGTACTGTTCTGAAAGCCTGCAAATGTACTGTTCCCAAACACGCCTGATGCCGCATTACCAGTGGTAATGGAGGCAAAACCATCGCTTGCCTTCACTTGGTCGTTACCAAGTTTTCCCCAACTTGCACGTAATTTCAAGAAATCGACCCATTTTTGATTCTTTAAGAACGACTCCTCCGAAAGAACCCAAGCAGCACCTACGGAAGGAAAGTACCCCCAGTTTTCCTGATACTTGCTGGAACCGTCAGCACGCATAGTGAACATCAACAGATACTTATCATTATAATTGTAGTTCAGACGGGCAAAATAGGAAAGACCTCTGTAACAAAAACCGTCATCGGTTACAGTGGCACCCGTTGCATCACCATTCTTGATATACCAGTATTCATCCGCACCATCAGGCACATTACTGGCTTTGCCCTCGAAATAGCGCCATTGCTCCTGACGCATGGAATAGCCAAGCATAGCACCAAATCGGTGTTTACCCCATTGTTCATTGTAAGTCAAGGTATTATCCCAAATGTAATTATAATATTTATTTTCGGTTTTCTTCAACTGGGTAGCAGCCGACTGCTGCCAACTGCTCACATAATAAGCGGGAGTAAACTCACGACCTTGAGTAGACAGAAAACTATAAGAATAGTTTGTCTTGAAATTCAATTTGTCAGGAATCAAATTAAACTGGGCATAAAAATTACTCAATACCTGATAATTTTCATTCCGGGAATCAAAATACTTGGCTGCAGCAATAGGATTGTGGAAATTCGAACTATAGCCGATAGCATCCGGAGAACCAAACTTATCAGGAAACCCCTTGTCATTATTCTCATCGTAAAGAGCCACAATCGGAGGACAATTGAAAGCTTTCTGCCATGCTGTATTATTGGGTACTTGCTGGGTAGAGTTACTGAACACTCCACTAAAACCAACTTTCAACCAGTTCGCTACATCAAAGTCTAGAGAACTGCGGAGGTTCAAACGCTTATAGTTATTTTCAACATCCATAATGCCATCCTGATATAGGTAGCTTACACCAACAGAATAAATTGCTTTATCTGAACCTCCATTTATATTCATGCTGTGATTTGTTATCAAGGCAGTACGTAAAAGCTGGTCATACCAATCATTGTCTGCCCCAAAAGTCCAGTTGTGAAAATCAGGGTCTGAGTAACTTCCACCATATTTATCAATTGACTGCTTAAAGTGTGACTGATAGGCATCATAGTCTCCTTCAAGCAACATTGTCGCATATTGATGCGCATTGCAAAGTTCAAGTACGTTAGAAGCTTTCTGAACCCCTATATAACCATCGTAAGTAACGGTAGGTTTTTGGTTACGGGTTCCCTTTTTGGTAGTAATTATAACAACACCATTTGCAGCACGTACGCCATAAATAGCTGCTGCCGAGGCATCCTTCAAAATGGTCATATCCTGAATATCCGCATTATTCAAGAAATTAATATTATCATAAAACATACCATCAACCACAAACAACGGTTTGCTGTTGGAAAATGAACCGACACCACGGATTTGTACTGTGGGACCTTCACCCGGAGCACCACTGTTCACGACATTGACACCGGGCACTTTTCCTTGGAGAGCAGCCATTGGGGTCGCTAAAGGGCTTGACATTAAAGCTTCTCCCTTAACCACAGTGATAGGTGCAGTCAAATCTTTAGCTTTCGCAGCTCCGTAGCCAATCACAACCACTTCTTCCAACTGTTGGGAATCTTCTTTCAGCATTACATTAATAACCGTCCTTCCGTTTACTTTCACATCTTGTGACAGCATACCTATATAACTGAAAATAAGTATCCCGTTTTCCGGTACATCCTTTAATGTATATTTCCCATCTAAATCAGTAATTACGCCGTTATTGGTACCTCGCACAAGGATAGAAACTCCAATCAAAGGCTCACCTGATAAATCCGTTACAGTACCGTTCACTATTTTTGTCTGAGAAAACATCGGCGTCATCACTAATAGCAGACACGCCATCAAAAATATTTTTTTTGCCACAAAACACTTCAAGGAATGTGTATTATCTTTCATCGTATCACTTTTTTAAAATTAATAGAATATAAATCACTGGTTAACAACTTTAAAATTCTAACATAATACGGTAGTTCTCTTAACCTGCACGGATATCAACTCTGTTCATAATTTATCGATTTAAAATTTCTCTGCAAACATACAAGAGTTCTTGATATACGTCAAAAACGGAGCTACCACAAGAATACCACAAGCTGCTATCATGGTACATCATCCCTACTACACCATTTTGTAACAAACTAATTATCAAGAATATAAATTTAAATATAATCATTTTATAATGCAGCCCTATCCAAATAGAAATATGCAGTCGACGTTACATGATCCTGACGGTAGAAATTGACAAAACCTTGCGGAAAGTCTTTATCCATGATATGAAGATCGGAATCTTCGTTCAGCAAACGATAAAACTTCAGTTCATCACCTTTATCAATGGTTATCGGAATCAAGGGGATCTTCGCCTTGTACAGTTCGAGTACTTTTTGATATGGAGCACCGCCAATCTGTTGCAGTGTAACTCTTATATCACGATGAAAATAAATTGGGTCCTGCACATGGAAACGATACATGCTCCACCAGCAACTGTCCGCATTCGCAATCGGACAACCCTGATAACGGTGGAAATACTCGCCTTGCCCCCAAGCCGTACCGATATAGTCTTCAATTCCCGTACCACTCAACGTAGGAAACTCCTTGTCTCCGTCAATGTAGAATTTGATTTCACCTTCTCCCCACCAAGTGGTCTGGTATGCCTTATTGGCAAAGATACCCACGCTAACTCCCAAAAAACGCCCTTTACCCGACAGTTGGGGTAGAACGGTATAATCCACTCCCAACTCGGTGGATTTATCTTCGCGCCAGACAGCATGAAAATAGCTCATTTCCGAATCCCATTCCGGCAGTCTGGTAAAGTTGATATCATAGAAAAGATGTGTCAGATTCTCATCCGAGGTATTCACAAATACCACTTTAGCACCGGTACGGTAAGGCATCGGAATGCAACAGTTGAAGGAACGCCTCTCCGGATTGGAAAAGAAGCAGTTCTCAAAACGAGACGTACGTGACAGCGGATTTCCGAAGAAATCGCCCAAAGGAACATCCACAGCCGGAATCACAGAGTTATCCCAATAAAACTTGATACGCAACGCACGAAGCATTTTCGGATTACGTTTGCTGACTGTCAACCAGATACGGTTAATGATTCCGGGGCCTTGCTGAGACAACAACACACAGCTGTCTCCCGCTATAATTCTACCGAAGGCACTCCCTTTTGCACCTTTATTAGCCTGAGCTGCCGCACCTTTGCCACCAGTAGGATTTTCAAAACTTGTCCATCGCGTTTCATGCCCTTCAGGCACTTTCCATATCTGAGCATGAATTCCAATTGTAAAAGACAATAAAATAAGGAACAGTAATTCTTTCTTCATATACTAACATTTTAGTCATTATTTTCTTGTAGCATCCGATTGCTTTATCTTCTCCTCCAGTATCCGCGCCAGCCTGCGTGCCACCTTGGGATGCTGTTCATACACATTTGTCGTCTGGTATGGGTCTTCCTCCAGATTATAAAGCTGCACAGAGGGTGCATCCGGCTTTATCCGGGCATTTTCTATATCGCTGTTCACCTGATGGGTGAGCTGGAAAGCAGATGCCCCGCCCAAGTCATGGTCACCGACATTCTTTCCGGTAAATCCGCCGCTGTTTTGCGCCGGAATATAGACCCACTTCCCTTTGCGAATGGAAAGATGGCTCTTTTGGGAAGGACAGATAATAATATGGTCCCGAATCATTTTCCCGGGATTTCCGATAAGGGCAGGAAGCATATTGAAACTGTCCGGCCCGTCCTGCTCCTGCAATTCATATCCTGTGAGGGCAGCCAAAGTGGCAAGCATGTCAACATTGGACATCAACTGGTTGGATACGCTGCCCGCAGGAATCCTGCCCGGCCAGCGGGCAATCATAGGAATGCGATGCCCGCCTTCCCAAGCTCCGAACTTGAAACCAAGAAGCTTGCCGTTGATATGGTGTCCTGCCTTCCAAGCTCTCTGCCCTCCATGATTCAGCATTCCTCCGTTGTCACTGGTGAAGATGAGCAGAGTATTTCCTGCCAGCCCTTCCTCATCGAGGGTACGCATAATCTCGCCTACCACCCAGTCCAATTCATGGATTGAATCACCGTAAGGTCCTGCCTCACTGGTACCTACAAAGCGTTCGGCCGGTGTAAAAGGATGATGGATGTTGGTGGTAGCATAATACAAGAAGAAAGGTGAATCCTTATGTTCCTTTATCCACTGCACGGCCCGGTCTTTCAAAGTAGTGGCTACAGCCCTGTCTTTGTACAAACGGTGCGCAGCCGTGGCTCCACCAATAGAGTTGATACCGAATTTTTCATCGAACTCCTCCGTTTCTGCCCTCTTGCCTCTTACAAACGGGTCGTTGGAATCATAACCCACCACATGATGGTTCTCCACATAAACAAAAGGTGGATGACTGTTGAGAATAGGCACACCGAAGTAATAATCGAATCCCAATTCAAGTGGTCCGGGAGCCAGTTCCTTGTTCCAGTCCATCTTCTCGTCCGTACGGAATCCAAGATGCCACTTCCCCACGATGGCAGTGGAATAGCCGGAACGTTTCATCACATCCGCAATTGTGGTGCGTGCCGTATCAATTTGCAGAGTCTGATTCAGGAAGATTGCCCCCCAAATATCCTCACGGCAAGGATATTGACCAGTCATCAGTCCATAACGTGAAGGCGTGGAAACAGCCGAGGATGAATGAGCGTCCGTAAAGCTACGGCCTTGCGATGCCAGACGGTCTATATTGGGAGTCTTGACCTTGGTGGCACCGTAACAACCAATGTCGCCATAGCCCAAATCATCAACGTTGATAATGATTACATTAGGCTTGACCTCAGTGGAAGCCGGAGATTGCTGCGCGACGGCAGGCAAAGCGCTGAATCCCATCCCTACTGTGAAGGAGAGAGACCCGGTAAGTAATTTGTGTTTCATATTTCACTCAATTTATCGGTTAATACAACATTATTAAGAATAGAACATCAATGAATCCTGAATATCTTTATCCCATTCAAGAACGTCATCCCTTTCACCGCCTCAAAGTTCACCGTAAGGTTTCCACCGGTTACGGCAACATGCAGTTTCTTGGATATGCAACGGTTCCCGCCTACTTCTATCGCCGGAGAGAAATGATTCAGCCAAGGTCGGTTGTTGACAGAAACATTGAAGACACTGCCGCGGAAATCGGCATTGTCTAGGGTAGCGACAGCTCCCAAATCGTAAGTCACCCGCTCGGAACGTGCGTTCAGGTCAGCAAAAAGAAGTTCCACTTCATAGTCGCCGTCGGGCAAGTCGAAGCGATAGGCCTTGATGTCCTTGCGTTTGGTCTGGAGCAAAGGAACATTACGGGTGTCTTTCACCTCGGCAGTGGTTCCGATACGTCCCGGAGAACGGCGGAAAATCTCTCCACCTATGTAGCCCCAACTTCCAGGAGTATAAGCTTGGTCGGGAAGCCAACAAAGATCACTCTTGTCATCCGTAAAGAAACAGTTGCTGCCCACGTTCACTGCAAGTTCCAGCTGTCCGGAGCCGACTGCCGCGATATGGCGAGGCTGCATCTTCACAAAAATGTCCGAAACCTGCTCCACCTTCTTCCCATGGCAGATACCTGAAGCCACAAGCGTGTTTCGCCCCGCAACGAGAGGCACTTGCCACACTGCATGGCAATTCTCGATGCCTTGCACGGAGAGCTTCGTGCCGTTGACAGACAACTCCACCTTATCCAGATTGGAATACACTTTCACCGGATGTTCCACCGCTTCACCGTCCGAAACCACAGTCCGATGCTTCCAGTCATCCACAGCAATGTGCAGCACCGGAATATCCTTGCGCAGGAATGCCTGGAAATAATAGAACACATCTTTAGGACGGCGGTCATTGTACATCAGTCCTTTATTATTGATATGCGGCGTAGCCTCCTGGCGACTGGCAGAACTGAAATCAATGAAGTTCCACTCCGTGGCGCCCACTATGAACGGTCGCTTCATGATAGCGGGCAGATAGTATTCGAGGTACAACTGCTGCCATTGCATGGAGAAATCGAATATCTGCGGATCGAGCGACTGCAAGCGCGGGTCGGAACCGGCACCGAACTCACTGATTATTAACGGACGGTGCGGGTATTTACGATACTCTTCGTCCACAAAGCGGTCGAAAGACTTGAAGTCGTTCTCATACCAGCCCTGATAAAGGTTCCAACCGGAAATGTCGGTGATATTGCTGAGACCGATTTTATTGTAAATCTGATTGCCGTGGTAGGCCATCGTACTCAGACGGTAGGGGTCTTCCCTCTTCAGAGTTTCCTCCAGATGCCGGGCAAGCGCCAAGGTATTCTCGTAGAAACCGTTGAGCCGTTGTTTCTTCACCCGATACTGCAGCTGGATAACAGCCTCGTTCATATACCCCCACATAATGACGGACGGATGGTTGTAATGCTGGCGAATCATTTCGCGCAAGGCGCTTGTGGCATTCGCGCGGAACTCGTCACCCAAAGCTATCAAATCTACTACCGGAATCTCCTCCCATACCAGCATGCCGAGTTCGTCGCAAGCACGCAACACGGCATCGTCCTGTGGGTAATGTGCCAGACGGACAAAGTTCACACCCATGTCTTTCAGCAACTGCATATCCCTGCGGTGCATCTCATCCGAAAGCGCTATGCCCATCGGCATCTGGTCCTGATGACGGCAAGCTCCCATAAGTTTCAGGGGTTCCCCATTCAACTTGAAGCCTTCCTGCGCATCCACGCTGAACCAGCGGACCCCCAAAGGGACACGTGTCTCATCTTTCAACACCTTGCCACGCACATCTTTCAAAGAAACTTTCACGCTGTACAGATAAGGGGAATCGGGCGACCACAACTGTGGCTTTTCCAACTGTAACCGTTCCTCGAAGGCGAACGCCCCGTCGGCATCTATCCGGACGCTGCGCAAAGATTGGGCTACGGTCTTCCCATCTGTATCCAGCACCTCGACGTCCAACTTCAACACCGCACGCCGCACATCACGGTTCACCAAAGTCCCACGCACACTGATTTCTGCCCTATCCTCACTCACGGAAGGCAAATCGACATAAATGCCCGTAGAGGCATAGTCGGTAAGGCTGATGTGCTGCTTTGCAGCACTGATGAGCCACACATTGCGGTAGATGCCGCCAAAGATGGTGAAGTCGCCGGACAAAGGAGGTATCCGGTCGTTCTGATTATTGACGTGCACCATCAGCAGATTCGGGGCATCGGTCCTTACTTTATCCGTAATGTCTACGGTAAAGGCAGAGTAACCTCCTTTGTGGGTAGTGAGCAGCTCGCCGTTGAGGTACACATCTGCCAGAGAATTGACACCATCAAATTTCAGGTAAAGCTGTTTATCCCGCATCTGCGCGGCATCCGTACGGAACTCTTTCTTATACCAGGAAGAAGCCCTGCGGTAGTTACGGGTAGAATAGGCATCCGCATTCCAGGTATGCGGCAGATGTACCTGCTGCCAACCTTCTTCATGGCGTTGCACTTCCTGCAACCGATTGTCATCACATGCGGCATAATACCAGCCGTCATTAAAACTCTGAACCACCCGCCCAGCATTGACAACCGGGTACATGGTGGACAGACACAATATTAATAAAAATATTTTCTTCATGTTTTTCAATAGATCATATTATCTTACACAAGTCAAGCAAATACTGCAAGAATACTGCATATAGTTTGCAGTGGCACTGCATCACTTTTGCAATGACGCTGCAACACCTTTGCAGTAGCGCTGCAAAACGTTTGCAGTGAAAATGCAGACAATATGCAGCAACAATGCCATCTCAACGCAGTGGCTCGAATGCTGCATATTGCCGCCTTGGGAATCAGTTAGAGTAACTTGAACGCTGCTTTTTTTACGTCCCGGCAACTTCTGCCAATCATCACCTCAAAGTCACCCGGCTCGCATACAAAATCAAGATTGTAGTTGTAGAACTTCAGCAATTCGGGGGTAATCTTGAAAGATACTTTTTTAGATTCGCCGGCTTTCAGGAAAATCTTTTCAAAGCCTTTCAACTCTTTCACCGGACGGGTTACACTTCCCACAAGGTCACGAATATAAAGTTGAACCACTTCTGCACCGTCTCTCTTGCCGGTATTGGTCACAGTCACGGTAGCAGTCAGTTCGCCCTTATCCGTCATGCTAGTCTTGTCCAAAGCCACGTCGCTATAAAAGAATGTGGTATAGCTCAAACCGAAACCGAAGGGATAAAGCGGTTCATTGTCTATGTCTATATAGTTGCTGCGGAATTTCTGGAACCATGCACCGTCGGCAAGAGGGCGGCCCGTGTTCTTGTGGTTGTAGAACAAAGGAATCTGTCCCACGCTCTTCGGGAAAGTCGTAGTCAGCTTTCCGCTCGGGTTCACATCACCAAACAGTACATCGCCGATGGCAAAACCTGCCTCACTGCCCGCAAACCATACATTCAGAATGGCCGGCACGTTTGCCTGCTCCCAGTTCAGTACCAGCGGACGACCGGTAAACAGCACCAGTACCACAGGTTTTCCCGTTTTCAATAATTCCTGTAACAGTATGCGTTGGGTGTCCGTCATTTCAAGATTCGTGCGGCAACTGCTCTCTCCACTCATTTCCGAAGACTCACCGAGCGCAGCCACAATAACATCCGATTTGGCAGCCACGGCAAGAGCCTCGTCCAGCAACTCCTTGTCCGAACGATTGTCACGGTGTAAAGAACGTCCGAACATAGTGGCACGTTTCTCATATTCGGCATCACTCATCAAATTACAGCCTTTCGCAGTCAGTATTTCGGCTTTACCGCCTGCTACCGCCTTCAAACCTTCAGCCAAAGAAGTAGCATTCTTCAATACGGCAGCCACACTCCAAGTACCCGGCATATTACTGCGGCTGTCTGCCAACGGACCTACCACAGCAATAGTGCCCTTCTTGGCCAGCGGAAGCACATTACCCTCGTTCTTCAGCAACACCAAGCTCTCCGAAGCAATCTTACGCGCAACGGCACGATGCTCTTTGGTAAAGATTTGCTTCTTGGCACGCTTCACATCACAGTATTTATAAGGATTATCGAACAAGCCCAACTTGTACTTAGCTTCCAAAATACGGCGACAAGCCGCATTAATAGCTTCTTCTGTCACTTTTCCTTCTGTCAATGACTTCTTGAGCGTACCTACAAATGCATCGCTCACCATATCCATATCGACACCAGCATTCAGCGCCAACGCGGCAACAGTCTGCGTATCGCCCATGCCATGGTCGGTCATTTCTGTAATTCCGGTATAATCTGTCACTACAAAACCGTCAAACCCCCACTGCTTACGCAATACATCCGTCATCAACCACTTGTTTCCAGTAGCGGGAATGCCATCGACCTCATTGAAAGAGGCCATCGCACTTCCCACACCGGCATCAACCGCCGCTTGATAGGGCAACATGTATTCATTGAACATGCGCTGATGACTCATATCTACTGTATTATAGTCACGTCCTGCCTCACCGGCACCATACAAGGCAAAATGCTTTACACAAGCCATAATCTCATCATTACGGTTCATATCCTTTCCCTGATAACCACGTACCATGGCCTGCGCAATGGCTGCTCCCAGAAACGGGTCTTCACCGTTGCCCTCGGACACACGCCCCCAACGGGCATCACGGCAAATATCCACCATCGGACTGAATGTCCAGCAAATACCGTCAGCACTGGACTCAATGGCTGCAATACGTGCCGATTCTTCAACCGCCTTCATATCCCATGTACACGACAATCCCAAAGGAATGGGAAACACCGTTTCATATCCATGAATAACATCCATACCAAATAAGAGAGGAATACCCAAACGACTTTCTTCAACCGCCTGCTTCTGTACATCGCGGATACGTTCCACGCCTTTCAGATTGAAAAGCCCGCCCACTTCACCGGCACGAATACGTTTGGCCACATTACTACTTTTAGCCTGACCGGTCGTAATCTCACCGGTAACCGGCAGATTCAACTGACCTATTTTCTCTTCCAGGGTCATCTTCTTCATTAAATCGTCGATGAAACGATCCATATCAACCGGAGATTTCTGTGCATACGCACTAACGGCAGTAAACACCAACAAGACTAAAAATAATTGTAACTTGAAAAGTAAATGCTTCATGTCTTTCATGCTTTTAATTGATAGAAATATTATTTTACTGCAAATAAAAGAAAAGCATGCGACAATCTCCACATCCCGTACTACAACAAAAGTACAACCATCACTAAAAAACAAAAGAGGAAGTACAATATTAGTACTTCCCCCATTAACATTTCACTGTAAAACAGCTATTTAAAGTTTATAAGAAAATCAGTCAGACTTTCTTCCGGAAGCAGGTTAAATTTCTTGCGCAACCGGTATCTTGCAGCATCAACCCCACGCGTGGAAATGTTGAGCAACTTCGCTATCTCCTTTGTCGGCATATTCAAGCGAAGCAATGCGCAAAAGCGCAAATCTCCTGAAGTCAAATCTGTATATTGAAGTTTCAGATTACGGAAGAAGTTTTCGTGTATACGGTCAAAATTAGCCTGAAACATAGTCCAATTCTCTTCATCGGACACTATATTGCTATTAACTAAAGTGAGCAGCTTATCCAAGTTTTTACGGCTATACTGTCCTAACAACTTTTGCCGCTGTATCTCTTCTTTCAAAGAAATCAGAAATTCCTGATGAGCAATATTTGTCATTACCACACCGGACAACTCCTTGCTTTTAAAACGCAAATCGGCCTCAAGCTGCTCCTTTTCCAACTCAACAATCTTCTTCTCCTGCCGCTCAAGCTCTGCCTGATGGGCTACGCGCTGCCGTTCAATCACACGGTCTTTCTTTTTCTTCACGAAACGGTAGACCAAATATTGCAACAAAGCCAACAGACACAATCCTGCCAAGATATAACTTCCCACAGCCCAATAAGACAAATACCACGGACGCAAAATCTCAAAAGGAAGCTCTACCGATGCCAAAACTCTATCGGTATCATATATCTCCACCTGAAAAACATAACTTCCATAGGAGAGCCGAGAATACTTCTTCTGCAAATAGCGTCCACCCGGTACCCATTGGTCAGAATATCCTTCCAACCGATACCTTACCTTATAAGTATAATTACTATAAACCGGATAACACAATGTAAAATTCACCGTATTAAACTCAGGCTCCACCTTGGCTCCCGGCTGCACGACCAATGTTTTCCGCTTACCACTGAATTCATCAATGACCCGCATTCCCGAAATCCATAAAGAGCGTCTGACCCGAGATTTATATAACGAGGAACTGTCCGTCTCAATACGGGCAATGGCATTGTTCAGGCAAAGATAGGAACAGCCATTCCTCACGTCATAAGCCACGCTTCCCCGTTCTTCCACCGTCAGACCGTCAAACAAAGAATATGGAATCCGGAGTTCGATATTGAAAGTATTTATCGCACACTTCACTAAATACACTATCCTATCACCCACAAACCAATAGTAATCTCCGTTCGCACGACTCACTGTCTTGATTCCCTTCAATTCCATCAATTGTTCATTCATTGTTTCATAGGGAACAATCGAATCAGTCATATCTTCGTAAGTATAGAAATATTCCCCATTAGAAAAAACTACCCGACCATTGATTTTGAACAAAGTAAAACTCCCACCTTTCACTTCTCCCAGGCCCTCATACTTCCGTACATCCTTTACCTGCTTCATATCCGGATCAATCCGAAAACGATACAAACCATTCCTTAAGTGTTTCGCCCAGATATTCCCTTGATGGTCCACCTCTATGTGACGGACCATATGACTGAATCCACGCAGAGACCGGATAAAACCATATGCTCCCGAAGTATCTTCCGTATATAGATTTAAAAGCGCATAAGTTCCTTCCAATAAAAAAGATTCTTCCTTCGATTCAATCTTTTCCATACACATCCCTCCCTTTACATCAGATACCAACTTTGACTTCAACCCCGATATAAGGAAAGTTCCTTTGTTATGCCCGCAAAAAATCTGTTTTCCCCATTCATCGACGAACCACGCTTGTTCTTCCAAACCCGGAACTAATTCAGTCTTTCCATCCTTAAGCCAATAAAGTCCCTGATTAGAAGCAATATAAGCTTCATTTTCCCTTACCAGAACATCATATACCATGCCTATTTTACGAAATGGAGGTTCATAATAATAGATTAAAGAATTGTTGTGTATATAGGCAATACCTTCATCCAAAACTGTCCATATATTGTTGTCATCATCACAATATAATCTCAAAACAGTATTGTTCTGTAGTTTATTATCCGTATTGACCTTCCAAATCAGCTTTCCTTTTTTATCCAACGCATATATACCATCGGATATTGTGCCAACAACGTAGCAACTGTCTTTGGTCATCACCGCACGATTAATGGTATGCTTCCTGAATATATCATCACATTCGGTTTCCCATTTTTCTACCCTCCCATCTCGATAGAGGAGAAAACCTCCCTGATTACGGGTAAGCATTAAAACGGCATCATCATAAGGAAGCCCAGCCAAGACATCGCTATTTCCAAATACCTTTCTGGGAATAAGTTCTTCCATTTTCCTGTCGGAAAAGACACAAAGTCCACCATTTATTCTTTGAGAATAAAAAGTATTTCCAACCTGAAATAAGTTCGGAAGGCTCTTCACCCGAATACCTTCCACAGAATTTCCATTATAAAAAAAGAGAGAACCAAACGATTGAAATACAATTTCCCCTTGAACGCAAACAATGTTCCAGATTTCGTCGTTATGAAAAGTAAAGTCCTTCACCTCATCTTTTAGCGAGTGATATTCAAGGGTATTATAAGGAGTATGAACAAAATAACCGAATTCTTCGTAAGAGCCTACATAAATTCTTCCATCTTCACTGATATATATAGCACGCACAATTCCTTTTGTCGGTAATTCATACAGCCGCCAAGCACTTCCATCAAATTCCAGCAGCCCACTGTTATTACCGAAATACATCACCCCTCTTTCGTCCTGAGCAATGGCCCAATTCTGAATACCGGCATTATAATCCGACACCGAATAGCTCCTCACTATAGGAGAAAAAGGTATGGGTGAAGCTTGCAGCAAACTACTGAAAACCAAAGACAAGAAAAACGTTATTGCAATTCTCATGAGTACTGTTTATAGGTATTTACCAGCAAAGATAAAGCTTTTTGCGTTTTCGTAAAAACAAAATCGCAGATTATCCTCTTTTATAGAAAGATAATCCGCGATAATATCCAAATCCAATTTATTAATTTTCAGCAGTTTTCTGTTTTCCCAAAGGAATAGAAACACCCCAGTAAGCATTGACATTCTTCGTATTCTTACCAAAGAACATATAGTCTGTTCCCGCAAAGAAAGGACCCAGTTTCAGTGCCAGACCGAAGGTTTTACCGGCTCCTTGAAGTACGGAATAGCTGGCAGCTACATTGAAAGCATTCGTCGGACGGATGCAGGCAGAGAAAGTCAGCTCATTCAAAGTTTTCGGTTTGGCAAAACGACCGGTATACAAGGCACCCACTACCAGCCAATCATTCAGTAAGGCATATTCAGCGCCAAGAACCATTGTAGAAGTCAATCCACGGGTACGGCTCTTCTCAGAAGCCTCCTCCGTCTTGAGCTGCAACATGTCATAGTTAAGAATCTCACCGCTGTTCACAATATTCATGAATTCCTGCTGCGAGGCCGGATCAAGAAGATCATAAGTCTGCTCCGCATTGGCTCGCGCTATACTGGTATTCGATTTAGACCATTTGATAAAGCCCAAATCAAGAACTGAAGCAGAAAGTGTCAATTTATCCAGTAACTTGTAAGATACTCCCAAATCAATAGCCCCACCATATCCGGCAAAACCAAAACTGCCAAAATCGATTTCATCGATATAATCACCATTCTCATTCTCGGGAAGTTCTAACAGCTTTGACGAGTTCTCCAAAGTTGCATCCACTTGAATGGAAGCTTTACTCGTCACTCCTGAAGAGCCGACAGAAGGAGTTTCCACATGAATCTGGTTGATGTTCAGCTTTAAGTTACCGATACCCAGCAGCATCTTCACCTTACCGCCCACAGCCAGCCGGTCTGTGATATTCCTTGCAAAGCCAAGGCCGACTTCCGCATAGGAATTTATCTCAAGCTTCTGTCCATTAATGGTTTCGTTAATGCCCAAATAGTCAGAAATATTGTCACCAAACTCCCGGCTGCTCATGTTATTCATAAACTGGAACATGGTTTTCGGTATGGCGGCACCGATATCATTACGCAACCCCACATTGACTGACCAGAAGTTCTTTCCTTTATACCACCCGGCAGACAGAATGTCGGTACTCAAATTCACATTCAAGTTATTGGTAGCATCCAGTCGGTTCATAAAGTCATTGCTCATGAAATAGTCGCTGTCATCACTGTTCTCAATAATGTCCATAATATCCCTATACCCCAGGGAACTGGAGTTGACGGTAGCATTCAACGAACCTATCACGGGAATATTCAGATAACCGCGTCCCGGCATCAAGGCCGGATTGAGTTGCATACGCTGGTTACTTCCTTCCATAAAGTAGGAAGTGCGCAGGAACTGGGCTTGTCCGGAAAGAGAGAAGCAAAGCAACAATACCACAGACAGCCATACTTTCAGAGAATTCAATCGTTTCATAACCTTGTCAATATTTTCATTATCACCTGCAAAAATATAAAACAAGTTAATACCCTACAAACAACTTAACCGGATAGCCGTGCATAAAAGGCTTATACAGAGACTATCCGGTATAAATTAAGGAGCAAATAAAAGAACCCTCTTAAGAATGCCCTTATACTATTTCATCATAAACATGCTCATTTGCTCTCGTAGCGGTACTCAGAAAAACCGGGGCTGCCTCCTTTCTTTGTTGCAGAGACATTGACGTCACTGTCGGAGCACTCAACATTTCCTTGTATTTTGCCGGAGCAGTCAGTATCTTTACAGCCTCTTTCAAGTCATCATCATCTTTCAACTGCTGGATAATGCTTCCACGCTGGAAATAATAACGCTTGATGATTTCTACCGCAATCATGCCCTTGATGTCCTTGGAGAAATGGTCAAGGTCACGGTCCAGATTATGCGACAATTTTTTCTCCAGCGCTTCAAACTCTTTCGAAGCATCAGTCAGATAGCCCTCAAATTCGGCCATCTCCTTCAGGTTCTTCAGCATCTTCTCTGTCTGTTGGTCGTATTTGAAGTCCGCCTTCTTCACCATCGCCTTGAAGTCCGCATAATCGGCATCTGTAATTTCAAACTTCTCTGCTGAAGGGATGGTAGGATGTTTCAGGCAATAGTCCGTTGCATAATTGAAAATAAGATTGTCATTGACAAGATAGAACAGAATGTTGGGCAGCTTCTCCTGCTTCACCGCAATGTCCGGAGTCACGCCTCCACCATCCCGCACTTCACGTCCGGCAGCCGTATGGAACACGGTAGTAAGGCTGTCCGGAATACGTCCCACACTGCCGTCCTCATTCCGGTGCTTGTAGTCGATAGCCTGCACACAACGGCCGCTGGGAATATAATATTTGGAAGTCGTCAGCTTCATGGTACCACCGTATGGTAACGGACGGGTGGTCTGCACCAATCCCTTACCGAAAGTACGGTTACCGATAATGACCGCACGGTCAAGGTCCTGCAAAGAGCCCGCAAGGATTTCTGACGAAGAAGCCGTTCCGCCATTGACCAGAACAGCCAAAGGAATTTCCAAATCCAACGGTTCACGCAATGTCTTGTAGGTATTGCTGGCTTGCTTAATCTTACCCTTTGTCGTCACAAGTGTTTTTCCGCGAGGCAGAAAGAAGTTGGCTATCTCTATAGACTCATCCAGCAAGCCCCCCCCATTGTTCCGCAGGTCAATCACCAACGAAGTCATCCCCCGCTTCTTCAAGTCCAGAAAAGCCTGCTTGAACTCCTTGGAAGGATTCCCCGAGAAGGTGCTGAGATTGATATAACCTATATTATTATCCAGCACCGTATAATAAGGTATGAACGGCAATTGGATGGAACGGCGCACAATGTCGAAATCCAACGGTTTCTCTGTACCGGGACGTTGCACTTTCAGCTTGAAGCTGGTACCCACTTGTCCGCGAAGCATCTCGCTGACTTCCTGGTTGTTCTTTCCGGCAAGGTCTTTTCCGTCAATTTCCATCAAAATATCTCCGGCTTTCAGGCCTACATCGGCAGCAGGCATATTCTCGTATGGCTCAGATATCATGGAACGTTTCAGTTTCGGATTCCAAGTAATCACAGAACCTATACCACCATAGGAATTCTTCAGCATCTGCTCCAATTCGCTTTGGTCATCTTCCGGATAATACTCCGTGTAGGGATCCAGCGAGTAGAGCATGGCATCAATGCCTTCACGGATAGTCTTGTTCGGATCAATCGTATCCACGTAGAACATATCCAACTCTTTCACAATGGAATTGAATATATCCAGATTCTTTGCTATTTGGAAACTGCGGCTATCACCACTCTTAAACCCCCAAAAACAAACGGCTCCCGCTACAATCAGCAAGGTAACCATCCAGCGTATCTTTAAAATTCTTCTCATAATTATGATAATGTGCTAATATGCCAATGTGCCAATGTGCTAATAACCTGCAGCGTAATAGCGAAACAAATATTGCGTAGCCAATTAGCACATTGGCACATCAGCACATTAATTAATTAATAAAATTTCTTCCTTGATTTTTTCCCATTGTGCTGCCTGAAGCTCCGTACCCACCACTTGTATCACATCTTTGGAGAGAAGGGAGCCTATCTTGCCACATTTCTCCAGCGAGTAGCCACACGTCAGTCCATACAAGAAACCTGCCGCAAAATAGTCGCCAGCTCCTGTAGTGTCCACCACTTTCTCTACCGGAGCCGCTTGTACCTGCACCATCTCTGTACCTTTGCGAATCAGAGAACCACGGGCACCCACCTTTACAATGGCTATGCTACACATTTTGGCAATGATGTCCAATGCTTCCTCCGGTTCCTTACCCGTAAAGGCCTTTGCCTCTTCCTCATTGGCAAAAACAATATCCACATATTTGTTGACCAACAGAGAGAAAAATTCAAGGTCTCCTTCTACTATATTGTAGCTCGCCATGTCCAAACATACTTGTAAGCCGGCCTCTTTAGCCAGCTCAATGGCACGGAGAATCATATCATGGTCTTGCACCAGATACCCCTCTATAAATAGGTAAGCATATCCTTTGAACATATCCAGCGAAAGATCTTCCGCCTTCAATGTAGAAGCCGCCCCCAAATAAGTGCCGAAAGTACGCTCCCCATCAGGAGAAATGAAAGTAGAGGCTACACCGGACGGAAGGGTAGTGGAAAGCAATAAATCCGCCTCTGTCCCATGCTCCAGCAGACTATCCCGGAAAAAGTTACCATAAAAGTCATTGCTTACTTTTCCGATGAATCCCGTACCCGCACCAAGGCATGCCATTGCCCGAATTGCGTTTCCGGCAGAACCTCCGTTAGCCAGATGCGTCTCCATCCGGCTGAAATACTCACTAATTTTCAAGAACTTATCTTCATCAATCAGAGTCATACTTCCTTTCGGAAGCTGCATCTCCGTCAAAATATTATCATCTTCAATGATTGCCAGCGCATCGACCAAAGCATTGCCCAACCCAATTATTTTATCCATCTTCGATATTTTTTTTGCAAAGATATTGCATATTTCAAAATATCCTATTACTTTTGCAGCGCATTTGAGAAAAAACAACATTCTTCCTTAGCTCAGTCGGTTAGAGCATCTGACTGTTAATCAGAGGGTCCTTGGTTCAAGTCCAAGAGGAAGAGCGAAAAAACTTGAATGCAT
>NZ_QTLM01000008.1:0-107252 GCF_003602695.1 Bacteroides sp. AM07-18 | reverse complement strand
TCAAAATATCCTATTACTTTTGCAGCGCATTTGAGAAAAAACCATATTCTTCCTTAGCTCAGTCGGTTAGAGCATCTGACTGTTAATCAGAGGGTCCTTGGTTCAAGTCCAAGAGGAAGAGCAAAAAGGTTCGTCAATTAGGCGAACCTTTTTTGTTTTCTCCATCAGCCGCACTTAACGAACAAACGGAAATCTTTCATCTTTCATGAAATTAACATATATTTGTGGAATATTTATAGGGAATTTATCCCGACCTTCTGTCTTTATTTGCAGAGCCATGAAATTTAATTCAAAAATACGACTATAATGAGAACAGCCCTACTCTTTTTAATCATCGGATTGACTGTATGTACATTTTGCAAAGCACAAGACATACCCGTTCTGCCCCAAGAAAAGTTCCGGCACCATGAATTTTCCGTCAGCTATGGTTTCCTGCCCATTACCGATGCCAACAGCATGGCCGAGGAGTGCTTCGCTCCGGTACTGAGTTTCGGAGTTTATACACGCGAAAAGACAAACTACTACGGTGCCCTGAGCATCAGCTACATTTATAGATTCAACCGCAAAATCAGCCTGGGAGTAACCGGAGGAATAACCGGCAACAAAGGGACAGCCAGCAGCCTTTACGAAGCTTTGGATGAAAACACCAAAGACAACCGAAGGTATCTGTATATTCTTCCCACCTTCCGGTGGCACTGGTTTACCCGCCCCAAATTCTCTCTGTATACCTCAGCAGGGCTCGGTGCCTATTTCCTCCGGAACAGTTTTGGAGGAGAAGTCTTTCACAAGACAAAATTCGCTTATCAATTCAGTTTTCTAGGCATCGAATACGGAAGCCGGTTTGCCTTCTTCACAGAATTCGGAGTAGGATATACCGGAACAATCGTAGCAGGCGGCCGTTATCGTTTCTGACTTATGAGGCCGCTACCGCCAGTGTCAATACACTGATGCGCACACCCTCCACTTCCTTGAGCGCATCGGCACAAGCCGTAGTGGTGGCACCGGTAGTCAATACGTCATCTATAATCAGTACATGCTTCCTTGCAAAAGCGTCAGCACGACGCAGACAGAAGATACCGTCCACATTCTCCCACCGTTCATAAGAGGATTTACGGGTCTGCGTTTCCGTATGCCTCATACGGGCAACGGAAGCAGTATCTACGGGAATACCGGTGACAGCGGAAACACCGCGGGCTATACATTCGCTCTGATTGTACCCACGCATTTTCTGCTTACGCGGATGCAGAGGAACGGGGACTATGACATCCACATCACTGAAGAAACCGGTAGCCGACAACTCCGCCGCCATAAACCGCCCCATCACTTCGCCAAGGTCTTTCCTCCCTCCATATTTCAACTGATGGAGAATGCGGCGGAAATCACTCCCTTTATGGTAAAAGAAACAAGATGTGGCATGTTCCAGAGGTATCTTCCCCCAAAACATACGTTCCACCGGATTGTCCTTACGAAGATGATAGTTTGTCCGGGGCATATCCATATTGCACTTCATGCAGATGCCCTCTTCACCCTCTTGCAAGATAGCACCACACACGGCACACTGACGCGGAAAAAAGAGATGGACAAAAGAAAAGAACCAGGTTTTAACTATGTTTTTCATCGTATAGTATTAAAAAAACGGCAACAGAGCAATACACTCCATCGCCTTGTTTGCTATAATGGCAAGACCTCACCTGCCAGCTTCAAGAACAACGGATGCAGCAGTCCGTTAGTGGCAATGATATGATGTCCGTCCAAAAAGGCGTCACTACCGCAAAAGTCAGTGATTCTTCCACCAGCCTCCAGCACCATCAGCGCCGCCGCAGAAAAGTCCCATTTGCCGATAAACGCCTCAAGCCAGGCATCAAAACGTCCGGCAGCCACATAGCAGATGGCAAGCGCAGCGGAACCGGTCATGCGGATGCCTGCCACACGCCCGTAAAGTTCATGAATCAAATGCTCACCGGTACGTGCATACCGGTCGGAATTATAAGGGAGTTCCGTCACTACAAAGGCATCCTCCACCTGCTGGACAGACGAGACCTCCATCCGTTCTCCATTCACATAAGCGCCACCTCCCTGCCAGGCATAAAAACATTCATCCCGGCAAGGGTCATAAACAACTCCCAGCAACAAAGAATCCTTGTCGCGCAAAGCGATGCTGACACAATAGGGAGCATTATCATGAATATAATTCGTTGTCCCATCCAACGGGTCCACTACCCAACAGTAGGGTTCATCGTGATAGACAGCAGAACCTTCCTCGGCTATAAATCCAGCCTCGGGAAGAAGTTCCCGAAGCGCAGCCACCACCCGCTTCTCCGACTCCTTGTCTACATAAGAGACATAATCATGGGCTTGTTTCTTCTGTACCGCTTCCCGGCTGAAGTTTTTCCGCTCTTCTTTCAAGAAATATCCGGCTTCACGGGCTATGCAGCAGACAGACTCTGTCAATATCTTCAAATCCTCCATTTCTCTACATATTAGTTCCCCGCAGCCTCTTCTGCCTGCCGGTAAATAAGCCGACCGCGCTGGCTGACCGTCCATCTTCCATCTTCCAAACGCACATTCTTTGTATCATCATCTTCCACATTCCAAACATATCCCCCCGCAGGAAGGCCACGGCGCTCCAGAATCTCATTCGGCATTTCTTCTTCCGAAAAGAACAGTTCCACTTGGGTAGAATCGGGACTGAGCACCAGAAACAACATCTTCTCCGCATCATCCACAGCGTTCATACGGACTCCTTTTTCCCACAGACGGATACAGTCTTTCTGAACCTCACTCCAGGTATATCCGGCAGATGCAATGCAACCATGCTTATCCTTATCACCACCAACGACATGTACCGTATCGGCTTGTCCAGCAACTTCCGCAGTCTTTCCACTCTTGCTACCACAAGCCACAAACAGTGCTCCGGCACATAGCAAGCACATAGATGTTCCTCTTACATTCATCTTTTCTCTTTTTAATTGCTTTTTGTTTGACAAAGTTAAGAACAAATCGGCAATTTAAAAAGTTTCTTTTTCATTATCATCAGTGCTCCGGCAGTATATACTAAGATTAATCAAGGCTTGAGATATACCACTGTCTTTCCACTACCATATTTACGGATGATCCCTTCTTCAAGAAATAGATTCAAATCCGCCACAGCCTGATGCTTCGCCCTTCCTGTCTGTTGTTCATAATCCGCACGGGTGATACAACCATACTTATCCAAATGTTGCAGTAGTTTTTGCTTTCGTTCCTCCTGAGTCAATTTAGAGTGGGAGACGTAAGGAGACGCTTTCCGTTCCAACCCCATCGTCTGAAAGCGTTTGCGGAATTTACTACCGATACGCAAATTCACATTCCGGAAATGCACGGACGGAGAGCGGATATCCTTTTTATCTGTCACAGTCTTGTCACACTTCAAGGACAAGGAGAAGAATCCCAGTTCGCCCACCTCCACAATCCATCCATCTGCCAGCCAGCTGTACAGTTCGTCCGTTATAGCCTGTAAAGTGCCGTCAAGGATGGCTGGACTGAAACCTGTAGCTTTGTGAACCAGTTCACGGAATTTGTCGGCAGGGATGGTCCCTTTGGGAAGGATACGTGCATGAAGCAAAGAGGCTTCACCATTTTCGTCCGGAGGACTCTGGTATAAATCATAATAAGCGCTCATAAGACATTAATGTATTGATTAGACAATTATAATCTTTGAATCAACTTTAATAAGTTATCCTTTCAGTAATTTTTCTTCGTTGCACCAGAGTCGTCTCTTCGTTAGACTATTGTTTAACGAAACGGCAACCATGATACAACGTAAAGACAAGCCTGCTTTAACGAATTAAAATCAGCCTTCAAAGGTAATGATAAAAGTAAAGTGAAAAATAAAAAAGGCATATTTCTATATTAAAGAAGAATATTTGTCACACTTAATCCCATTTTAAAACCGCATAACCACAGATACATCGCCAATAGTACATTTACATTCTAAACACTTTTGCAAAGTCCGTCACATTCCTATAAATTTGTAAAATACATGACAGTGATAGTGCATACGCAAATAATAATAACATAACTCTTTAATAGATGAAAAAGCCATCATTTCTTTTAATATTCTTGCTAAGTTCCATAACAGCATTGGCACAATCAGTAAAGTATGAAACATTCATTTACAGCAGTGACGACTTAGCAGATGAAATTCAAAGTTTATGTGAAGAAAGAAACTCTACCCGCAGTTATGTGGGAGATTTATTCAATGCCAGCAAAGAATCGGCTAAAGGTATTGCATCTGGTTACGTGACGTCCTTCATTGATTTGGGAGTAAATGCCATAGGCTCCTTGTTGACACGAAACTCGCGCCTAAAAGAGGAATGGGAGGAAACCGTCCGCAGTGAAAATGTATATACCACCCAAATCAGCACTGTATCGGAAATGAACGACTTCTATAAAGAAACTTCGTTCGATGGAGCGTTAGACCCCAAAGGCATGAGATTCGACGGAATAGGATGTTTGCGGAAAGAGGGTAATGATACTGTTTTTTATATCTCATGCCACATTGACCGAAGTAAAATCAGCCGTATCATAAACCACTCCAAATTTGAGCTGGCACTCGACACACTGATTATCTGTCCAACCCGTTCCAATTTGCCTAACTCCGTCTTAGACATTCCTTTTTCATTTGAAGAAAGGAAAAACTTCTGTCTCTCTATGACCATGAAGCTTACCTCATCTTGGATGAACGAGATTGTACAATTACAAAAGGACCAGGAATTAGGGGAGTTTTCATTGGAAATACCTGTCGATTCGAGCCAACTTGACAAGAATGGATTCTTTCGTTATGTACGGGAAGAGAACGAAACTCCCAAATACAAAATCAGAGGCGAAAGCTTCATTGTCCCTCGTTCTTATATGGGCTTCCGCGATGAAAACGATGAATACCGCATCAGCTTCGGTACCGGAGAATACAAGCTATCCATAGAATTGAAAGAGACTTGTGACATAACAGAACAATATCGCAAGAACTGGAAAAGAGACCGGAAACAAAGAAAAGCAATGGAACCTTCGGAAGACATATTGACGCGCAGCTGGCAGGTAGTATCCAGCCAACAATGGAATGAGCTGACCAAGCAATGGGTTATTACAACACTGAAAGCACCGGCAGACATCATTACCCAGGATGTAATAGATAAGTTGGGGTTTGAAGCAGAAACGAGATACTAAAACTTTCGTTATCTCGTCATGCGAAAATGCCATCAAGACAAAATACAATAATCAATCGGCGTATGAGACGAATTTTCTTTACCCTAAGTTTATTTATATGCATATATAGTCATTCACAAAATAAACAGGCACTGCTCAAATCAGATTCTCTCTTTGCCAAAGGGGTGGAGCTTTATAACCAAAAGGATTATAAAGCTGCCATTCCCCTATTTACTGAAAGCGATAAAATAGACAAAGCAGAACTTGATTCGACGAGTAACCGCAGGGAGTATTCGGCAATGTGGCTGGGGAGTTGTTACTATAAGCTGGGAGAAATACAAACAGCCCAAAAACATTACCAATATTACACTATTATTCCTGTAGACAGACGCTTGACCGTTCTATCGGATTCCCTTTCAGCCATCGGAGAGAAGTTCTTGTCAGAAGGCAATTTAGAAGCAGGAATTTCTGCAATAAAAGAGTGTGGAAAAAGTGAAAAAGAATGCATAGGAGAAAACCATCCATTCTATGGCAATACCTTAACTAATTTATTACCGTTATTTTGCATAACGGAAAATATTAAAGAAGCCACTACCTGCATTAAAGAAATCGTCCCCATCTATTTAAAAAATCCTGAATGGGGGAAGAAAATTGCCAACAACATCATACCCTTCGTCTTAGCTGTAAGAAACAAAATAAATTTCGATGATATCAAAGACATCATTGAAATTAACGATGCCGCAGCATTATTTGCCGAACCCTCAATGAATGCTCCTTTTAGTAGCGCAAATGACAGTATTTACGGGCTCATTATTCAGGCAGGCATAAATTTGCTTACCAATACCAACGACATTAACGGTGCTATAGAATTCGGTGAAGAAGCGTTGAAGAAAATTTCGGGACTTAACCGTAAGGGAAATGCAAACGAATATATCATAGCAACTTCTTTGGCAACATTATATGCGGGTAATATACTTATTCCGCAACCTTATGAAGTCAGAAAAAAAGGGTTAGCGCTATATCAAAGAGCATTAGACATCGCTTTAGAGAACTATGGGGAATACTCTGTGGAAACAGCGACGATTTATTTAAAACTCGGAAACTATTATATGAGAATGGAAGAAGAGCGTAGTTTTGACAAAGCCAAACACTGGTTACATAAAGCCTTCAACTCCAGACTCATTGATTCACTCTCCACAAATAAATATCAAACCAAGCAACTGATAGAGATATTTGCCAGCTCTTATCCTTTATTCAGTATCTTAAATGACGAAGAATACTTCCTGCAAACTGCAAAAAAAATCACTCAAACAAACAGCTTCAGCTTTTGTGAGAATCATCTGTTAATGGAGAGTATGGCAGAGGCTTATAAAGCATACAACATTGGAAAATACGACAAAGCTATTTCTATTTATCAGCAGCTTATAAATTGTTGTCCAGAGAAACAGAGCAAACAATGTTTATCATACATAAAGAGCAAAGCCTTTACTGAATATTTAAATCAAGAATATGATAAAGCAATAGCCGATTATCTTAGCATAAAAGATATTATGGCAGATAAAACAGTTGAGCCATCTATCTCTGCATATGCCCAAATGTTAGATTTACTATCTAACTGCTATCAAAGAATCAATGATTCTATACAATCCCGGAAATATGAGGACTTATCTTTAAAATTGAGAGAAGAAGCTATCCAAACCAATGACGGTGGAAATCCATACTACTTTTTTCAAGACAAACTAAGTGATATAGACAATATCATAAACATCTATGACACTAGGCGAGATTTTCGAAAATCAATAGATTTCCTGAAAATTAAGATAGATTCTATAATGAACCATACAGAAATACCCGATAAGAACATGGTATCGAACAACTATAGGCGAATAGGTGACAGATACGTATACTTATATGATTCGGAAAATGCACATCGGTACTTAAATAAAGCGATGACAATGATAACCGATACATTAGATGGGTATACATATGGAGGATTATTACATTCTTTTAGTCAGCTGTATAAAAAAGTATCCATAGAACCAGAGCTATCTCTACAACATAGTTTACATTCTGTTCAAGTTATGTCCGATTTTCTAATACGTAGTAAAGACAAACTCATGGCAAATCAAATTCAAGTGGAATTTGATATGATATGCAATACATGGGATAAATGCTATGAGTTATTTGACTATTTAGGGAATAGTTCAGACGCTCTTGCATGTTTGGATAAAAAAATGGACTTCATTGTTTCCATCAAAGGGAAAAAGCATCCTATGTATATACGGACAAAGTCGTATAAAATCAATAAAATGTTTCTACAATATGCATTCTCTGAAGAACGTGACATACAGAAATGCAGAGCACTCAATGATTCGTTATTGGCTATATTGGAACATAATAAAAACGATGTATACTATGATTATTCTGATATTGCAATGCATTATAGCATTATGAAAGACACCACAAATGCTATTCTATATCACAAGAAACACCTTGAAGAACTAAAAAGAGAACTATCCCCAAATCATACCAATAATGAGCGCTATATTGAAACCCTAACTGATATTGCCGAGCTGGAAGGTGAAGAGAACTACATAAAACAATTAAAAAATAATGTAGCCAAGAGTTCACAAATAGGGGAGTTAAGAAATTTACACTTCTGGTCATTATGCCGTCTGGCAGAACTATATCGCGACAAAGGAGAGTTGGCCACGGAGCAACAATATTGGGAAAAAGCTATCTCAGCAGATATCCATAACGAATATATCGGAAACGTATTTAAGTCCCTATTCGACAATTATATGAAACAGAATAAAGAAGACAGGCTACTTGCTTATTTCCGTCAAGGAACAAACGCTATAACAAACCGACTCAAAGAAAATTTTCGTAATGCCACAGAAGCAGATAGAGAACGTATTTGGGAGGATTATAAGCAAATTCCATATACATTAGGAGAATACCTATTATACAGATACCATCAAGGTATTTCGCCCGGAGAAGTCTACAATAACCTCCTCTTCCGAAAAAACATTCTATTGAATTCTTCAATCAGTGCCATTAACCTTATAAAACATGAAGGAGACAGCCTCTTGATAAAAAAATACGAAAGAATGTTATCTATTGAACAGGAGTTGGACAGAGGAGATTCATATATTCAAGAAGGGAACCGAAAAATTTCAAAAGAACAAGCTAAAAAAATTGCTGACAGATTCAACACTGAAATTATGCAAAGAGCTGCTATATTAGGAGATTTCACAAAAAGCCTGGAGTGCTCATGGCAAGATATTCAGAAAGAATTAAAGCCGCAAGATTTAGCCGTTGAGTTTACTTGTTTTCCTATAGGAAAAGACAGTATCATGTATGCTGCTATCACTCTAAAAAGCAAAGGGATGCCACAATTTATTCCACTGTGTGAACAAAAAAGCATAGAAGAAATAACTGATATTTATTCAACCTCCACTCTCTACAACTTATTATGGAAACCCATACTGACTTATTCAGGAAATCTCCCTAATATATATTTCACGCCTGACGGCATACTACATAACATTGGCATAGAGTACACCATGGCAGACAGCATCCCTCTACAAGAAAAATATAATTTGTACCGCCTCTCGTCTACCAGATTATTGGCACAAAATAAAAATAGAAATAACACAAAAAAAGCGATATTATACGGTGGTCTCCAATATGATGCAGATTCTGTGTCACTTATAAAAGAACATTTGAAATATGCAACAAGAAGTTATTCTCCAAATTTGGACACAATTGTAATTGATTCCCTTACTTTAAGAGGAGGTGTCTCCTACTTACCAGCTACTCTGACAGAGATAAAAAACATTCATGCTTCAATGCAACAAATCAATATCCAATCGGAACTTTATTCTGAACTGCAAGGTACTGAAGAATCATTCAAGTCATTATCAGGAAAACAAATAGACATATTACATATAGCAACGCATGGATTCTACGTGAACCAAAAGAGGTCTTCAGAATCCCCTCATACCTCAATAAACAAAGGAATGTCTAAAGAGAGTTCCTCTTTAAAACGAAGTGGATTATTGATGTCCGGAGCCAATATTGCTCTTAAAAAAGGTGCAAATTTAAAAGACGTTGAAGATGGAATACTTACAGCCCAAGAGATCTCCACTTTAGATTTACGAGGATTAGAACTAGCCGTTCTTTCAGCTTGCCAAACCGGCATAGGAGATATAGCAGGTGACGGTGTATTTGGCTTGCAGCGGGGTTTCAAGAAAGCCGGAGCCAACACTTTATTAATGAGTCTTTGGAAAGTAGACGATAACGCCACGCACTTACTGATGACTGAATTCTACAAAAATCTGTTAGCAGGAGAAAGTAAGTTCGAATCCTTACGCAAAGCACAGAAATATGTACGTGACTACGAAGAGGAAATTGAAATTACTCCAAACAAACGCTGGGAATCGCAAATCAGACAAAAAATGAATAAAAGCAAAGAGCCTGCTCCTCAAAAAATAAAGAAAATAAAGAGATATGCCTCCCCCTATTACTGGGCTGCATTCATTTTATTGGACGCAATTGATTAACTCTTAATTTATGAAAAACATGAAAAATTATTTAATGTGCATATTCCTTGCCGTATTTACTATCAGTATTTACGGGCAAAACCACAAGAATGCTGCGGACTATAGGACAGATGCAATAAATGGAAACGCGATTGCACAATTCTATCTCGGACAGAGCTACTTTAGGGGATGGGGTATAAAACCTGATACCATACAAGCCGTTTATTGGTGGCGAAAGTCGGCTGAGCAAGGAGATCCTACTGCACAAAACAATATGGGTGTAGCCTATAGTAATGGCTGGGGAAATTTAACCCAAAATAAAGAAACAGCCATCTATTGGTATAAAAAAGCGGCTGAAAAAGATTTGGCTCTATCACAAAAGAACCTTGGACGCATATATGAAGACAAAGAAAACTATGAAGAGGCTTTTATCTGGTATAAAAAAGCCGCCGAACACAATAATAGCCCGGAATCTTATTATGCACAAAGCCGCTTAGCCTATTTACTGAAAAACGGGTTAGGAGTCACAAAGAATTACCCCGCCGGAATAGCATGGACAAAACGAGCAGCTAAAAACGGGAATGCAAGCGGACAGATTTCGCTTGCAATCTCTTATGAATACGGCATAGACAACATCTTGAGAAAAGATGGGAATTCAGCGTTATATTGGTACAAAAAGGCTGCTCTCAACAAAGACATTGGAGAACTCCAGAAGTCTATAGCAGAAGCTGCCATAGAAAGATTGGAAGAAGCGGGATTCAACGGACAGAATACTCTCCTCAAAATGATACCGGACTATAAACCATTCTACACTGCACCTTCGGAAAGTGAACAGAAAAGCATGCATGAATCTGTTCGCAATAGCACGGTAGAGTGGGGAAAAACAATAGGAGGGGAGGCTTCTCTAGGACAAACCCAAAATGATGAAATAAATGGATTCAGGGTAGAATTCAAAGAAGATAATATTAAAATTGGCTTTACTAAAAACTCAGAATTCACTTTATTCATCTATATTCAAGAAGATGACATAATAGTTAAAAATGGCTCTGAAAATGGTGTAGAATACAACCGAAACACCGGAAAACCGTATATGCTGCTCCGCCCCTACAGTTATGAAATAGAAGCCAAAGAATATCCCGGACAAATATTTGAACGGACAAACTACACAAACGGGAATAAATATTGGGGAGAAACCTATAATGGACAACGCCACGGATACGGCATTCATATCTGGGAAAATGGGAATATGTGGTTCGGCCCTTGGAAGGATGGTGAAAGAAATGGATACGGCGCTTACTTTGATATTACGGCACACACCATTCAGTCAGGAAAATGGATTGGAAATGAATTGATAGCCGGTACTTCTTATATCTGTAAAGAAAAAGCGGAACCGGTTCTTCCAGCCAGAACCAGAACCGTTTCAAAACCATTTTCCTATAGCGGTACTGTTCGCTATATAAATTTACCGACCAGCTCATACATGTCATACATCACAGAAGCCATCAACAAATGGGGGAAATGCCGTACCGGAGCAATCACTATGTATGGAGCAGGAGTAGGAGTGTATGGGAATAGTGGATATGCCTACACCGGCAGTACTCCCAGCAAGCTTAAGAAACGTATAGAAGAAGCCAACAGCAGCAATGCTGAAATAACAGACATCAACATCACTGAAAATGGCAACTATGTAATTATCTTAGGCGGTTCAGGGTATTGGACTCTTGGTTATCCGGATGCATTCCTCAAAAAACTGGAACAATATCGTACAGGAGATTTAAGAGACGACAATATTCTTTCGGTCTGCTTCAATGATAGAGGAGAATGGGTAGTTATCACGGACAAGCATTACAGCTATTCAAATGAAACCATCAAAAATTTCATACTGAAAGCCGAAGAACTATACGAAGAGGTTTACTATGCCTATATTACCAATTACGGGATGATAGCTTGCTGCAAAAACGGAGTATATTACAAAAACATTCCATCCAATTTGGCAGAGGCATTGAAGAAACTCACATTCAAACCCAAAGTCATCAAGTTTACAGACAATGGATTGTACTTGATTACAGATGGAGAATCACAAAATTATTATTTTATGTAATCACTCATTTTTTTTAAATATAGGCAATAGGTTATAGCATAGGACTTTCCATGTCGTCAAATGGCTAAATACAACGTTAAAAAAAGTCGTTCAGTCCCGTTAAAGCACCATGCCGTTTTTAAGTGTTGTAACTTCGCACCGTGGTCACAAAGAAACAGGTCTCGCTAACTGACGAGTGAACGAAACCGCAAGTAACAACCATTAAAAACAAAAAACATTATGGCATTTCGTTATGTAGTAAAAAAGAGAATGGTAGGCATTGGTACCAAAACCGAGAAGTATGTAGCTGCTTCTTATTCCGTAGCAAATATTGATTTTGATAGATTATGCGACCAGGTGACCAGTCAAGGGATGGTGCCAAGAGGTATCGTAAAAGCCGTATTGGACGGTATGATTGACGCGCTCTGCACCTATGCCAGCATCGGTGCAACCGTACGGCTGGGAGACTTCGGAAGCCTCCGACCGGGATTGAACGGCAAAAGCCAGGAGGATGCAAAGTCTGTAACGGCTGATGTCGTTTACCGCCAGAAACTGATTTTCGTGCCGGGACAACGTTTGAAGAACATGATGAAACAATCGGGCATCACACGATTGGTAACCGGCTCTGAAATCGTGCCGGACAATGAAGAAAATCCCGGAGGAAACGAAAGCGGAGGCGGCGGCAATGATGGTGACCAAGGTGAAAATCCATTAGGATAAACTGATAGAGTTTTATCAAGGAAACAAACAATTCCACAGAGGAGGCTTCATGACAAGTCTCCTCTGTTTATTTATATGACCTGTTTCGCTATCCATGCACAAGCCTCAGCATCAGCCAACGCATGATGATGATGTTCCAACTGATAGCCACAGCAAACAGCCACTGTATGCAACTGATAGTTAGGCAATCCCTTTATAGCACGACGTGATGCCTGCAAAGTACAATAAAACTCATAATCCGGATAATCCATGCAGTAAGTACGGAAAACAGCTTTCAAGCAGCTTTCATCAAAGGCCTTGTTGTGCGCTACCAATGGCAAGCCTTCAATGCGTGGAGCTATTTCCTGCCACACAACGGGAAAGATAGGAGCATCCTGGGTATCTGCCAACGTCAGACCATGCACGCGGGTATTCCAATAAGTGTAATACTCCGGTTCGGGACGGATGAGGCTATAATAATGGTCCACAATCTCTCCATCACGTACGATAACCACTCCTACACTACAAACGCTGGTACGCTGTTCGTTGGCCGTTTCAAAATCAATGGCAGCAAAATCTTTCATCCGATATGGTTTTATAGTCGCCAAAGATACGAAAAATTCACTCTGTTCCTTTCATTCTACACCTGGTTTCCATTATCTTTGTCCCCCGGACAAAGGCTAAAATATCATGGAACATCCACTTTCGCAATTCAAATATTGTCCGAAATGCGGTTCAGCCCATTTCGAAGTTCATAACGAGAAGTCGAAGCAGTGCGCCGACTGCGGTTTCGTCTACTACTTCAACCCCTCTTCCGCCACCGTCGCCTTGATACTGAACGAGCGCGACGAGCTACTGGTGTGCCGCCGCGCCAAAGAGCCTGCCAAAGGGACGCTGGACCTCCCCGGAGGCTTCATCGACATGACCGAGACCGGAGAGGAAGGCGTTGCCCGCGAAGTAAGAGAAGAAACCGGCATGAAGGTGGCAAAGGCCGAATATCTCTTCTCCCTGCCCAATATTTACATCTATTCCGGCTTCCCCGTACACACGCTGGATATGTTTTTCCGTTGTACGGTGGAGGACACCTTGCACTTCAAGGCGATGGACGACGCGGCAGACCTCTTCTTCCTCCCCTTGAAAGATATCCGTACGGAAGAGTTCGGGCTCGGCTCCATCCGCAAAGGAGTGGGTATCTTCCTGGAAGACATGTGGAAGAACAAAAGCGAATGATTATTCGTTCCTATTATGGTATATATCCTAAAAAAGCCAAACAAGTGTAACATTTCCGGGTTAAAACCCGTATTTTTGTAAAATACCTATTCTAACAAAAGAAGATGAAACATAAAATCTCCCGAATATTGTGCACAGCACTCTGTTGCGCACCTTTACTCGCCTCAGCACAAACAAGCGAGAAGAGTACTTCTCCCAAGCGACTCTACCAAGAAGGACAAACGCTGTTCCAGCAAAAGGCCTATGCTGCCGCCATCTCCCCGTTGCAAGCCTATGTACGCCAGATGAATGCAGACGGCAAGCCTCTGCCCGATACCGGCGAGCGGCAAGAAGCGGAATACATGCTGGTATGCGCCGCATACGAGCTCAGAGACCCCAAAAGCATAGACCTGCTCCGTGCCTTCCTGGACGAATATCCCGATACTCCCCATGCCAACCGCATCTACGCCCTGATTGCCTCCGCCTACTTCTTCGAAGGCAATTATGACGATGCCCTCGCCATGTTCAACTCCGTCCGCCTCGACCTGCTGGGTTCCGAGGAGCGAGACGACATGACCTACCGCCTTGCCACCTGCTACCTGAAAACGGGCAACGTAAAGGAAGCAGCCATCTGGTTCGAGACGCTACGTAGCACCAGCCGCAAGTATACAGCGGACTGTGCTTACTACATCTCTTATATCCGATATACCCAAGGACGGTATGACGAAGCGCTCAGCGGTTTCCTGCCTTTGCAGGACAATGCCAAATACAAGGACTTGGTTCCCTATTACATCGCCGAAATCTATCTGTTGAAGAAGCAGTACGACAAGGCGGAAATCGTGGCGCAGAATGCACTGTCAGCCCATCCCGACGGTCTGAGCTACACCCACACGGCGGAGCTGAACCGTATCCTCGGTACAGCCGAATACCATTTCGGGAAGTATCACGAAGCCGTAAAGTCCTTCGGACAATATATAGAACACAATGCCGAATCTGCCGCTCATAGAAGGGATGCCCTTTACATGCTGGGAATGTCCTATTATCAATGCGGCGTGTATTCGCAAGTCCCCTCCGTCCTCGGCAGAGTGACTGCCGAAAACGATGCCCTTTCGCAGAACGCATACCTGCACATGGGACTGGCTTATCTGCAACTGGCAGACAAGACCAAAGCGCGTATGGCCTTCGAGCAGGCTGCCGCCTCCAACGCCGATATGAAAGTCAAGGAACAAGCCGCCTATAACTACGCCTTATGCATTCACGAGACCTCCTATTCCGCTTTCGGCGAATCGGTGACCGTCTTCGAGAAATTCCTGAACGAGTTCCCGAACTCTCCTTATGCCGAAAAGGTCAGCAACTACCTGGTGGAAGTATACATGAATACACGCAGCTATGATGCCGCACTCAAGTCCATCGACCGTATCTCCCATCCCAGCAAAGCCATTCTGGAAGCCAAACAAAAGATTCTGTTCCAACTCGGGACCCAGTCTTTTGCCAACACGCAGTTCGAACAAGCCATCGGTTACTTCAACCAAAGCGTCACGTTGGGGCAATACAACCTCCAGACCAAGGCAGACGCCCTCTACTGGCTCGGCGAGTCTTATTACCGCCTGAACCGGATGAGAGAAGCTGCCCGCAATTTCAACGAATATCTGTCACTCACCCGGCAGAGGGATACGGAAATGTTTGCCCTTGCCTACTATAACCTGGGCTACATCGCTTTCCACCAGAAAGACTATTCGACGGCAGAGAACCGTTTCCGCAACTTTGTCCAACTGGAGAAAGGCGAAAACCCGACCGCATTGGCAGATGCCTACAACCGCATCGGTGACTGTAACCTGCACGTCCGCCGTTTCGAGGAAGCCAAGCAATACTACGCCAAAGCCGAGAACCTGAACACTCCCGCCGGAGACTATGCCGTCTATCAATTAGCACTGGTATATGGCATGCAGAAAAACTATACGGAAAAGGTGAGCATGCTGGACCGACTTGCAGCCAAATATCCCAACTCGCCCTACGCCATCAATGCCCTCTACGAGAAGGGACGCTCCTACGTACAGAGCAACAACAGCCGCCAGGCTATCGCCACCTTCCGCGAGCTGCTTGCCAAATACCCCGAAAGCCCCGTCAGCCGTAAAGCCGCCGCCGAAATCGGTCTGCTTTACTACCAGAACGATGACTATGACCGTGCCATAGAAGCCTACAAGCATGTGGTCACCCAATATCCCGGAAGCGAGGAAGCCCGCCTTGCCATGCGCGACTTGAAGTCCATCTACGTAGATGCCAACCGCGTGGACGAGTTTGCCGCCCTTGCCGCCCAGATGCCGGGAGAAATCCGCTTCGAACCCAGTGAGCAAGACTCGCTGACTTACATCGCTGCCGAAAAAGTATATATGAAAGGCGAAGCCACACCTGCCAAAGAGAGCTTCACCCGTTATCTGCAAAGTTATCCGGGAGGCGCTTTCAGCCTGAATGCACACTACTACCTCTGCGTCATAGGCAAAGAGCAGAAAGATGACGAGGCGGTATTGGAACATGCCGGAAAACTGCTGGAATACCCCGATAACCCATATTCTGAAGAGGCTTTGCTGATGCATGGAGAAATTCTGTTCAACCGCCAGCAATATGCCCTGGCATTGGCCGACTACAAGAAATTGCAGGCCAAAGCCACCACGGCAGAGCGCCGCCAGCTTGGCGCTATCGGTGTACTGCGCTGTGGAGCACTGATGCATGATGATGCGGAAGTCATCAACGCCGCCACAGCCTTGCTTGCCGAAGCCAAGCTGTCTCCGGAGCTCCGGAACGAGGCGTTGTACTACCGTGCCAAGGCATACCTCAACCAGAAAGCCGACAAGAAGGCAATGGATGACCTTCAGCTGCTGGCCAAAGACACCCGTACCCTTTATGGAGCCGAAGCCAAATATCTGGTGGCATTACAATGGTACAATGCCGGTAATTATGCCTCTGCAGAAAAGGAAATCCTTAATTTCATCGACCAAAGCACACCGTATGCCTACTGGCTGGCACGCAGTTTCATCCTTCTGTCTGATGTATATGTAGCCATGGACAAGAAGCTCGATGCACGCCAATACCTATTGAGCCTGCAGCAGAACTACCAGGCCGACGACGATATAGCAAGCATGATTAACGAAAGACTGGAGAAATTGAAGTAAGAAATATAGCACATTATGAAAAAGATACAATATATCCTCGCAGGAACTATGCTTGTCTCCCTCTCTTTGGGAGCACAAGCCCAGACACAACCCCAAGACACCACCATGAACCGTACGGTAGTCGTGGAACAAGAATATAATCCGGACATCATGGATGCCTCCAAAGTGAACGTGCTTCCCAGGGTGGAACCTCCTACCGTCAGCAAAAAGGCGGTGGAATATGACGCCACCCTGATGCCGGCAACCCAAATCCCCGCAGGTATCATGCAAGCCTATACCGGAAAAGAGACGCAGGCGAAAGCGCTGCCCGGATATGTACGCTTGGGATACGGTAACTACGGTAACCTCGATGTACGCGCCAACTACCTCTTCTCTTTATCCCCCAAAGACCGCCTCAACCTGACATTCACAATGGATGGCATGGATGGCAAACTGGACTTGCCGGATAATGGCGGGAAGTGGAATTCATTCTACTACCGTACCCATGCTGCCATGGATTATGTACATGCCTTCAGCAAAGTCGATTTGAATATTGCCGGAAAGTTCAACCAAAGCAATTTCAACTTCCTGCCCGACTTCGTCAGCAACAAGCAGAAATTCGTTTCGGGTGATGTACATTTCGGGGTAAGTTCCACGAGCGACGATATGCCTCTCCAATTCCGTGCCGAAACCAGTTTGTTGGTCTACCAGCGCCAACACGACCTCATGGTGAGCAATATCAAAGAAAATATCGTGCGTACCAAAGCCGATGTCACCGGTTCCATCTCCGATGAGCAGACCATCGGCATGGCTTTTGCCATGGACAATACATTCTACAGCGACGGACGTTTCGAGAATCACACCGACGTAGACTTCAATCCATACTATCTCTTTCAGAATGACGACTGGAAAATACGTCTCGGCGCACACGTCGACCTGGCTTTCGGCTTCGGCAAGAAGTTCCGCGCCGCTCCCGACGTAGAAATACAATACATCTTCTCGGACAGCTACATCCTCTACGCACAAGGTAAGGGAGGACGGCTACAGAACGATTTCCGCCGTCTGGAAACCATTACGCCTTATGGCATTACAAACCAGCAGCTTGACAATACCTACGAACAGCTCAACGCAGCCATCGGCTTCAAGGCAAGTCCGGTCAGCGGATTGTGGTTCAACCTATACGGCGGGTATCAAGATTTGAAAAACGACCTGATTGACACTCCGACTGTCAAGTCCGACGGGATAAGCAATGTTTTCCTCACAGAAGACACCAAGAACCTCTATGCCGGAGCCGACCTGAGCTACAACTACAAGGATGTTTTCTATCTCGCCGCCAATGCCGTCTATCGCCATTGGACAACGGACTCAGACGGTTCTGATGTCGTAGTAAGTTTCAAACCGGCCGTAGAAGGCAATCTCAATCTCAAGGTACGCCCCATCTCCCCACTGCTTGTCGGCATCGGCTATCAGCACATCTCACGCCAAGGCGTGGAGGGCAACAAGGCAGACCCCGTCAGCAATCTCTATCTAAACGGCAGCTACGAACTCTTCAAAGGAATCTCCGTGTATGCGCGCGTGAACAACTTGCTGAACAAAGATTACCAGTACTACTGGGGATACCCTTCAGAAGGTCTCAGTTTCTTAGGTGGAGTAAGCTTCCTCTTTTAATAGAGGTAGCACAAGCCGAAGCTCTAATTTGAACAAAAAAGGTCATTTTTGCTAAATTCTCCTTATATTATAAGGTGGGAAGAATCTTTTTTTCCTACTTTTGCGGGCGAATTCAGTGGCGGGAGTCACTAAAAAACAGAAATTTATGCAGAAAAACCTTGTCATAGTCGAGTCTCCGGCGAAAGCAAAAACCATCGAGAAATTCCTTGGAAAAGATTTCAAAGTCCTTTCCAGCTACGGCCATATACGTGATTTGAAGAAAAAAGAATTCAGTATTGACGTAGACAAAGACTTCAAACCGCATTACGAGATACCGGCGGATAAAAAGAAACTCGTAACCCAGTTGAAAGAAGAAGCCGAGCAGGCAGAAACCGTATGGCTGGCTTCCGATGAGGACCGCGAAGGGGAAGCCATCGCATGGCACTTGTACGAAGTGCTGAAACTGAAACCGGAACACACCAGACGTATCGTCTTCCATGAAATCACCAAAGGTGCCATCCTGAAAGCGATAGAAAATCCCCGTGACATTGACATCAACCTGGTCGATGCCCAGCAAGCCCGACGTATCCTGGACCGTATCGTAGGTTTTGAACTTTCACCGGTATTGTGGAAGAAAGTGAAACCTGCCCTTTCTGCAGGCCGTGTACAGTCCGTAGCCGTCCGTCTCATTGTAGAGCGCGAACGCGAGATACATGCATTCCAAACCGAAGCATCCTACCGTGTTACCGCCGTATTCCTCGTTCCGGACACTGACGGCAAAACAGTGGAAATGAAAGCCGAACTGGCGCACCGGCTCAAGACAAAGGCAGAAGCCCGGAAATTGCTGGAGAGCTGTAAAGCAGCCACGTTTACCATCAGCGACATCACTACCCGTCCGCTGAAGAAAACTCCCGCAGCCCCGTTCACCACCTCTACCTTACAGCAGGAGGCTGCCCGCAAACTGGGCTTCACCGTGGCACAGACCATGATGGTGGCGCAACGTCTGTACGAATCCGGATTGATAACCTACATGCGTACCGACTCCGTCAACCTTTCCGAACTTGCCGTCAACGCCAGCCGTGAAACCATCTCCAACCTGATGGGCGAACGTTACGTACACAACCGCCACTTCGCCACCAAGACCAAAGGAGCGCAAGAAGCCCACGAAGCTATCCGCCCCACCTATATGGAGAATGCCAAGATAGAAGGTACCCCGCAGGAAAGAAAGCTGTACGACCTCATCTGGAAACGTACCATCGCCTCGCAGATGGCAGATGCCGAAGTGGAAAAGACAACCGTAACCATTGCTATCAGCAACGAGACGGAGACTTTCACTGCAACCGGCGAAGTGGTGAAATTCGACGGTTTCCTCCGTGTCTACCGCGAATCATACGATGATGACGTAGAAACCCAGGAAGATGAGGCACGCCTACTGCCCCCTCTGAAAAAAGGACAGAAGCTCGAACATGAAGGTATCACCGCTACCGAACGTTTCACCCAACACCCTCCCCGCTACACGGAAGCAAGCCTTGTGCGCAAATTGGAGGAACTGGGTATCGGACGTCCGTCTACCTATGCTCCTACCATTTCCACCATCCAGCAACGCGAATACGTGATAAAAGGAGAAAAAGCAGGTGAAGAACGCACCTACAATGTGCTTAACCTGCAGGGTAATGAAATAACGGACAACAACCATACAGAAATCACCGGAGCCGAAAAGTCAAAACTGATGCCGACAGACACCGGTATTGTGGTCAATGACTTCCTGATAGAGTACTTCCCGGACATCCTTGACTACAACTTCACAGCGAGCGTCGAAAAGCAATTCGACGAAATAGCCGAAGGTGACAAGCAATGGACCGCCATTCTGAAAACATTCTATAAGAAATTCCATCCTTCGGTGGAGAACACGCTTGCCGCGAAAACCGCCCACAAGGCAGGCGAACGGATTCTAGGAACAGACCCCGTCAGCGGAAAACAAGTGTCTGTAAAAATCGGACGTTTCGGCCCAGTAGCACAGATAGGTACTGCCGAAGATGAGGAAAAGCCCCGTTTCGCCCAGGTAAAAAAAGAAATGTCCATCGAGACCATTACGCTGGAAGAAGCGCTGGAGCTGTTCAAACTTCCCCGTACTCTCGGAGAGTACGAAGGCAAGAATGTAGTCGTAGGTGCGGGACGTTTCGGACCTTATATCCAGAACAACGGCTTGTATGCCTCATTACCCAAGACAATGGACCCGATGACTGTTACGCTGGAAGAAGCTATTGAACTTTTGCAAAAGAAACAAGAAGCAGAAGCCCAGAAACATATCAAGAAGTTTGAGGAAGAACCGGAACTGGAAATCCTGAATGGACGCTATGGCCCTTACATCGCTTATAAAGGCAGCAACTACAAGATTCCTAAAGACATCATCCCTCAAGACCTGAACCTTCAGGCTTGTCTGGAAATTGTGAAACTGCAAAGCGACAAGGATACGGGCAAGTCTAAGCGGACTGCAAAGGCGGTGAAAGCAACGAAAACGACTAAAACAACCGCCAAGGCAACTGCCAAAACAAGCAAGACAAAATAGGACTTAGTCTACACGTATAAAATGGGAGAAAGGAGACGATAATTTAAACTTCTATTATTTCTACCACAAGAATAAATATTGCACTATAAAAAAATAAGCCCGAAGAAGTATCCTCGGGCTTATTCTTTTATAGTACAATGTTTACATCCTATCCGGCACCTCAATTCCCAGCAATCCCATACCTAAGCGTACCACCTTGGCTACATTCTCGGACAATGCAAGGCGGAATACCTTCACTGCTTCGTTCTCCTCACGCAAAATGCTGAAGTCATGGTAGAACTGATTATATTCCTTCACAAGGTCATACGTATAGTTTGCAATGATGGACGGACTGTAGTCCTCACCTGCCTGCTTCACAATAGCGGCAAAGTCGGCAACCATCTGTATCAGTCCCTCTTCCTTCTCACTCAGTTCAATGCCGGCAGGCAACTGGGCAGGGATTTCGATACCGGCCTCTTTTGCCTTGCGGAGAACAGACTGGATACGTGCATAAGTATATTGGATGAACGGCCCCGTATTACCATTAAAGTCGATGGACTCTTTTGGATTGAATGTCATGTTCTTGCGGGCATCCACTTTCAGGATGAAGTACTTTAAGGCACCCAGACCAACGATACGGGCGATATTGTCTGCCTCTTCCTTTGTCAGACCATCCAGCTTACCCAGTTCATTGCTGGTTTCCTTGGCTGTATCAATCATCTCCGCCATCAAGTCGTCAGCATCAACTACTGTACCTTCGCGGCTCTTCATCTTGCCCTCGGGAAGTTCCACCATACCGTAAGAGAAGTGCACCAACCCTTTACCCCATTCGAAGCCCAGTTTGTCGAGCAGGATGGACAATACCTGGAAATGGTAATTCTGTTCGTTGCCTACCACATAAATCATCTTGTCGATGGGATAATCTGCAAAGCGGAGTTTGGCAGTACCTATATCCTGCGTCATGTAGACGGATGTACCGTCCGCACGCAACAGTAGCTTGTGGTCCAACCCCTCACCCGTGAGGTCTGCCCATACAGAGCCATCTTCTTTCCGGTAGAAGAAGCCTTTCTCCAGGCCCTCCATTACCTTCTCCTTACCTTCGAGGTACGTGTTTGATTCGTAATATATCTTATCAAAAGTTACACCCATCATACGGTAAGTCTCGTCAAAACCTGCATACACCCAGTCGTTCATCTTCTTCCAGAGCGCACGTACTTCCGGGTCATTGGCCTCCCACTTTACCAGCATTTCACGAGCCTCCTTCATCAAAGGAGATTCAGCTTCCGCCTTGGCTTTGGCTTCTTCCTCATTCATGCCTTCGCTTTGGAACTTGGCCATCAGTTCTTTCACTTCCGCTTTATAATGCTTGTCGAAGGAAACATAGTAATCGCCAATCAAGTGATCTCCCTTCTTGCCGGATGATTCGGGAGTTTCACCATTTCCGTACTTCTGCCATGCCAACATGGACTTGCAGATATGAATTCCACGGTCATTGACAATATTTGTCTTTACTACCTTATTACCGTTGGCAGCCACTATATTAGCCAGCGCATTTCCTAAAAGATTATTGCGTACATGGCCCAAATGAAGCGGTTTGTTGGTGTTGGGAGAAGAATACTCAATCATCACCAATGGAGAGTTGTCAGTAACAGCCACGATACCGTACTGCTTGTCCGCATGAATGCCATTCAACAATTCTATCCACGCAGAGGAGGCAATGGTCAGGTTCAGGAAGCCCTTGATGACATTAAATGCTGCAACCGAAGGCTCGTTTGCCTGCAAGTATTCACCGATTTCCTGGGCCGTCTGCTCCGGTCCTTTCTTGGACATACGGAGAAAAGGGAATACAACCAGCGTGAGGTGTCCCTCAAATTCTTTCTTGGTTTTCTGCAACTGCACTTGTGCGGCAGGAACATCCTGTCCGTAAAGCGCTTTCAGTCCGCCGATGACGGACGATACCAGTTTCTGTTCTATATTCATGATTCAAATGTATTTTCCTGCGTGCAAAGATAGCGTAAACCGAAATCAGTACAAAACAAGCAGGCTTGTTTTTATGGCCTCACAAGATATTCAACATACAAAGAGGGGACGCTCCTTGTAAAACGTCCCCTCTTTGTATGTTGAGTATACTGTTCTTATTCAGCTGTCAATTCCGTACCTGGTTTGAATTTAACAACTTTCTTTGCAGCAATCTCGATAGGCTTTTTAGTAGAGGGGTTGATACCCATACGCGCTCCTCTTTCCACCACACTGAAAGTTCCAAAACCAACCAATGATACTTTATCACCGGCCTTCATTGCCTTAGTGACTGATGCGATAAATGCATCCAATGCTTTCTTTGAATCAGTCTTTGACAAACCAGACTCCGCTGCCATAGCGCTAATAAGTTCCGCCTTATTCATAATGCTTAAAATTAATTAATATGTTACACAAAAGATATTTTTACTTTTCATCACAAACCTCCACAAAAATAGAGCAATATTTCTGAATATCAAATAAAAACATTAAAAAAATATTGGAAAACAACGAAAAAGAAGGAATAGAATCTGCTTTTTCTGTTATAGAACAGAATTTATTCGTATTTTTGCCGGAGAAAGCAAAAACAGGCAACTGTTTTTGAACTGTAAAATGAATTGAAACAACAGATTATGAATACTATACCTACTGTAACCAAGAACCTTTTAATCATTAATGTGCTGATGTTTCTGGGTACCATCGTCGCCCAAAGCTACGGCATCGACCTCGCCCAATATCTGGGATTGCATTTTTTCCTTGCCGAAGATTTCAATGCAGCACAATTGATAACATATATGTTCATGCACGCCGGATTCGCGCACATATTTTTCAACATGTTTGCTGTATGGATGTTCGGACGTATTTTAGAGCAGGTATGGGGGCCAAAACGATTTCTGTTCTACTATCTGGTGTGCGGTATAGGAGCCGGAATTATCCAGGAGGTGGTACAGTATATTCATTATGAGACAGTACTTTCCGCCTATGACAGCGTAAATACTGGCATGGCCATCATCCCGATGGAGGAATATCTCAATATGATGACTACCGTGGGAGCTTCGGGAGCAGTATACGCCATTCTGCTGGCATTCGGCATGTTGTTCCCCAACCAGCAAATGTTCATCTTCCCGTTACCGGTTCCCATCAAGGCCAAATATTTTGTTATCGGATATGCCTTGATTGAACTTTATGCCGGATTTGCAAACAGTGCAGGAGACAATGTGGCTCACTTCGCACATCTGGGTGGTATGGTATTCGGCTTTATCCTAATTATGTACTGGAGAAAAAAGAATAGAGGAAATGGCTACTATTATAACTGATTTGAAAGAAACCTTCCGTAGGGGGAACATTTATATCCAACTGATTTACATCAATGTAGCGGTATTCATACTTACTACGCTAACCGAAGTCATGTTCCAGTTGTTCAACCGGAGTATAGCAGGCGTATTCGAATGGTTGGAACTGCCGGCATCAGTCCTACGCTTCATCCTGCAACCATGGTCACTACTGACATATATGTTCATGCATGCAGGATTCATGCACATTCTTTTCAATATGCTGTGGCTTTACTGGTTCGGTGCACTGTTCCTGAGTTTCTTCTCTGCAAAGCATCTCCGGGGTGTATACATTCTGGGAGGAATTTGCGGCGGTCTGCTCTATATGGCCGCCTATAACATTTTCCCGTATTTCCGTCCCATGACAGACTATTCTTTCATGCTGGGCGCTTCTGCCTCTGTACTTGCCATTGTAGCCGCCACCGCCTATCGCGAGCCCAACTATCCGATACGGCTACTGCTGTTCGGAACCATCCGGCTGAAATACCTGGCACTCATCGTTATAGGCACCGATTTACTGTTCATCACCTCCAGCAATGCCGGTGGACACATCGCACATTTAGGAGGTGCGCTGGCAGGGGTATGGTTTGCCGCCAGCCTCAGCAAAGGTAGTGACCTGACCTCATGGATAAACAAATGTCTGGATACCTTAGTTTCCATCGTCAGCTTCAAACCTAGAAAGCCGAAAATGAAAGTACACTACGGTACTGGCAAACAAAAAGATTATGATTACAACGCACGGAAAAAAGCCCAATCCGACGAGATAGACCGCATTCTCGACAAATTAAAGAAATCGGGATACGAAAGCCTTACTACAGAGGAAAAGAAAAGCTTGTTCGACGCGAGTAAACGTTAAACCAATGGAAAATGGAAAACGGAAAATGAAAAATGAGAATATAACCGCCACTCTTATTTTCAGTTTTCACCTTTCAATTTTCAACTGTTATAATGAAGCATCTCGGTAATTTTGTCGCTCTCCTGATTTTAGCGGTCAATGCCTTATTTACGGGCCTATTACTGTTCACCGCCTATAGTCCGCACATCCAGCCGGTCACACATCCGGTGCAATCGTGCCTGGGGCTGACATTTCCCGTGTTCCTGATGATAAATGCCGGCTTCCTCATTTTTTGGCTGGTCATCCAGCGCTATAGGTCGGCTTTGCTGCCCCTAATAGGGATGTTGCTCTGCTATTCGCAGATACGCACCTATCTGCCCATCAACTTCCATACAGACCACTTACCGGAAACAAGTATCAAACTGCTCTCCTACAACATTATGGGATTTGACGGTGCCGCCAAACAAGATGGCAAAAACCCGATATTGACCTATTTGAAGGAAAGTGGCGCCGATATCCTCTGTCTGCAGGAATATTCCACAGTACAATCCTCAAAGCATCTTTCGCAAAAAGACGTAGAGCGGGAACTCAAGGCATATCCATACCACCGCATCAACACAGTGGGTAGCGGAAAGGGACATACCAACAAGATAGCATGTTACTCTAAATTTCCGATTCTCTCGTCACGCATATTGGATTATCCCAGCGAATACAACGGTTCGGTACTCTATGAAATCAAGATTGGGGAAGACACGGTTACCCTCATCAACAATCATCTGGAGTCCAACAAGCTGACCAAAGCCGATAAAGTCGTGTACGAAGACATGCTGAAATCTCCCGAAAAGGAAAAAGTGAAAAGCGGCGCACGCCTGCTCATACGCAAGCTGGCAGAAGCATCGGCCATCCGTGCCCCGCAAGCTGACACTATTGCACATGAAATAGCCGCTTCACCGCATCCTTACATTATTGTATGCGGCGATTTCAACGATACCCCCATCTCCTATACCCACCGCACCATCGCCCAGGATTTGGACGACGCATTCACCCAATCAGGACGGGGGCTGGGCATCTCCTACAACCAGAACAGATTCTATTTCCGGATAGACAACATACTGACAAGCAAGAACCTGAGAGCCTACAATTGTACAGTAGACCGTTCCATCAAAGAGTCAGACCACTATCCGATATGGTGCTATATCACTAAGAGATATTGAAAATTAATACTTAACCATTTAATACTTAGAAAACAATGTTCAAGAAATGTATTCTAATTTTAGCAGTAAGTTGTATGATGTACTCCTGTGCCACCCAGACGGAAAGCAATCCGTTCCTTACCGAGTTTCAAACACCCAATGGCGTGCCTCCATTCGATAAAATCAAGTTGGAGCACTATGAACCCGCATTCCAGAAAGGCATGGAAGAGCAAAATGCCAACATCCAAGCCATCATTGACAATACGGAAGCCCCTACTTTCGAAAATGTCATTGTTGCCCTTGACAACAGCTCTCCCACCCTGGACCGTGTAGGTGGTGTATTTTTCAACCTGACGGAGGCCGAAACTACCGATGAACTGACAGCCCTTTCCATGAAACTGGCTCCGACATTGGCCGAACACGAAGACAACATCTCCCTCAACCAGGAGCTTTTCAAGAAAGTGGATGCTGTCTACAGCCAGAAAGATGCTCTCGGCCTGACCCGCGAACAACAAAGGCTGCTGGAAAAAACCCATAAGAAATTTATCCGTTCCGGCGCCAATCTTCCGGCCGACAAACAAGCCCGTCTGCGTGAGATCAACAAGCAGCTTTCCACACTCGGAATCACGTTCAGCAACAACATCCTGAACGAAAACAACGACTTCAAGCTTTATGTAGGAAAAGAGGAAGACCTCGCCGGACTTCCCCAATGGTTCCGCGAAAGCGCCATGGCTGAAGCCCGTGCCACCGGACAGGAAGGCAAATGGCTGTTTACCCTCCATAATGCAAGCCGCCTGCCTTTCCTTCAATACTCTGCTAACCGGCCGCTACGCGAACAGATGTACAAGGCCTACATCAACCGCGGCAATAACAATGACAAGAACGACAACAAGAAAATCATTACCGACATCGTACGCCTGAGACTTGAAAAGGCGCAACTGCTGGGTTTCGACTGTTACTCCAACTTTGTATTGGACAATACAATGGCAAAGAATTCCACCGCCGTGATGGACTTCCTCAACAACTTGTGGAGTTATGCACTCCCCAAAGCAAAAGCCGAAGCAGCCGAACTGCAAAAGCTGATGGACAAGGAAGGCAAAGGAGAGAAACTGGAAGCATGGGATTGGTGGTACTACACCGAAAAACTCCGTAAGGAGAAATATAACCTCGAAGAAGAAGAGATTAAGCCCTACTTCAAACTGGAAAACGTACGTGAAGGCGCCTTTGCCGTTGCCAATAAGCTCTATGGCATCACGCTGACAAAGCTCGAAGGTATCCCCGTCTATCATCCCGATGTAGAAGTGTTTGAAGTGAAAGCCGCAGACGGCTCACAAGTAGGTATCTTCTATGTAGATTACTTCCCCCGTCCCGGCAAAAGCGGTGGTGCCTGGATGAGCAATTACCGCGAACAACAAGGCAGCATACGTCCATTGGTATGCAACGTATGCAGCTTCACCAAGCCCGTAGGCGACACTCCTTCCCTGCTGACTATCGACGAAGTGGAAACTTTGTTCCATGAATTCGGCCATGCCCTGCACGGATTATTGACCCAATGCCAGTATAAAGGTACTTCAGGCACCAATGTCGTACGCGACTTCGTGGAACTCCCCTCTCAAATCAACGAGCATTGGGCTACCGAACCCGAAGTGTTGAAAATGTATGCCAAGCATTACAAGACCGGCGAAGTCATTCCCGACAGCCTGATTGAAAAGATACTGAACCAGAAAACATTCAACCAGGGTTTCATGACTACCGAATTGCTGGCCGCCGCCATCCTCGACATGAACCTGCATAACCTGACTGATACCGAAGGTCTTGATGTCGTTGCATACGAAAAAGAAGCGATGGACCAACTGGGGCTGATTCCGGAAATAGCTCCCCGCTACCGTACCACATACTTCAACCACATCATCGGCGGTTATGCTGCAGGCTACTACAGCTATCTCTGGGCCAATGTTCTGGACAACGATGCCTTCGAAGCTTTCAAGGAACACGGTATCTTCGACAAGCAGACAGCCGACCTCTTCCGCCAGAATGTTCTGGAAAAAGGAGACAGCGAAGACCCGATGACTCTCTATAAAAACTTCAGAGGAACTGAGCCTCAATTAGACCCGATGTTAAAAAATCGCGGTATGAAGTAAGATTTGTGAAAAAAAAGCTATATTTGCAGCCTTGTATGCAACAGAATTTAATTAAAAAGTAATCATAATAAACTAAAAGTAACATGCAAAACAAAGGATTTGTAAGGGTTTTTGCGATATTGCTCACACTGGTGTGTGTGTTCTATCTCTCCTTCTCTTTTGTAACTCGCCATTACACAAATAAGGCCAAAGAGTTTGCAAAAGGCGATGTGAAAGTAGAGCAGGACTACCTCGATTCTCTGGCTAATGAGAAAGTGTATTTCGGCAATTGGACGCTGAAACAATGTCGTGAGATGGAAGTCAGTTTAGGTTTGGACTTGAAGGGTGGTATGAACGTCATCCTTGAAGTTTCCGTACCCGATGTCATCAAAGTATTGGCTGACAACAAGACTGACGAAGCATTCAACCAAGCATTGGCCACTGCCGCCAAGCAAGCTACCACAAGCCAGGATGACGTGATCACCCTATTCGTCAGAGAGTATCACAAGCTTGCTCCGGGTGCTCCTCTTTCACAACTGTTCGCAACCCAACAATTAAAAGACAAGGTAACTCAGAAATCTACCGACGCGGAAGTTGAGAAAGTATTGCGCGAAGAAGTAAAGGCAGCTGTTGACAACTCCTACAATGTACTTCGTACCCGTATCGACCGTTTCGGTGTAGTTCAGCCCAATATCCAGAGTCTGGAAGACAAAATGGGCCGTATCATGGTAGAACTTCCGGGTATCAAAGAACCTGAACGTGTAAGAAAATTATTACAAGGTTCCGCCAATCTGGAATTCTGGGAAACATACACAGCAAAAGACGTTACTCCCTATCTGCAAGCTGCCGACACCAAGTTGCGTGCCATCGTTGCAAGCGAAACTCCGGCAGAAGAGGCAGACAGCGCAGCTACCGAAGCTCCTGCCGTAGCCCAAGCTACCAGCACAGCCGACAGTCTTGCCGCTGCTTTAAAGGGTGAAAACAAGACACAAACCGCTGACCTTGCACAAATAAAGAAAGAACACCCGCTGTTCGCAATCTTGCAAGTCAACCCCAGCGGACAAGGTCCTGTTGTAGCCTATGCCAACTACAAGGATACAGCTGAAATCAACAGATACCTTTCCATGCCGGAAGTTCAAGCCGAAATGCCGAAAGACTTGCGTCTGAAATGGGGAGTATCTCCTTATGAATATGATCCGAAAGCTCAGACTTTCGAACTTTATGCCATCCGTTCTACAGAACGTAACGGCAAGGCGCCTCTGGAAGGTGATGTAGTGGTTAGCGCCAAAGACGAATACGACCATTACGGTAAACCTGCCGTAAGTATGTCCATGAACACTGACGGTGCACGCCGTTGGGCTCAGCTCACCAAGCAGAATATCGGCAAGAGCATCGCTATCGTGCTGGACGGTTACGTTTACTCCGCACCGAACGTAAACAATGAAATCACTGGTGGTAACTCACAGATTACCGGTCACTTTACTCCGGAACAAGCAAAAGACTTGGCAAACGTATTGAGATCAGGTAAGATGCCGGCTCCCGCACATATCGTACAAGAAGACATCGTTGGTCCTTCACTGGGACAAGCTTCCATCAATGCCGGTATCATGTCATTCATCGTAGCATTGATTCTGCTGATGGTTTACATGTGCTCCATGTACGGATTCATTCCGGGTATGGTGGCCAACGGCGCTCTGGTGCTGAACTTGTTCTTCACGTTGGGTATCCTTTCTTCTTTCCAGGCAGCATTGACGATGTCCGGTATTGCCGGTATGGTGTTGGCGCTGGGTATGGCTGTGGATGCCAACGTATTGATTTACGAGCGTACCAAAGAAGAACTCCGTGCAGGCAAGGGTGTGAAGAAAGCATTGGCTGACGGTTACTCCAACGCCTTCTCTGCTATCTTCGACTCCAACTTGACGTCTATCATCACCGGTATCATCCTGTTCAACTTCGGTACAGGTCCTATCCGCGGTTTTGCCACTACACTGATTATCGGTATCTTGATTTCGTTCTTTACTGCCGTGTTCATGACACGTCTGTTCTATGATTATTTCATGGGCAAAGACAAATTGCTGAACCTGACATTCTCTTCCAAGATTTCCAAGAACCTAATGGCGAACGTACACTTCGACTTCATGGGCAGAAACAAGCTGTGGTTGACCATCACCGGAGCTGCCGTAGTTGTATGCATCGCTTTCCTCGCTACCCGTGGACTGAGCCAGAGCATCGACTTCACCGGTGGACGTAACTTCAAGGTACAGTTTGAGAACAAAGTGGAACCGGAACAGATTCGTGAACTTATCTCCAGCAAGTTCGGCGATGCCAATGTCAGCGTTATCGCTATCGGTACAGACGGCAAGACTGTACGTATCAGCACGAACTACCGCATTGAAGAAGAAGGTAACAACATCGACTCTGAAATCGAAGCATATCTGTATGAGACTCTGAAGCCGGTATTGACTCAGAACATCACTTTGGAAACCTTCATCGACCGCGAAAACCATACGGGCGGAAGTATCATCAGTTCCCAGAAGGTAGGTCCGAGTATCGCAGACGACATCAAGGTTTCAGCCATCTGGTCTGTTGTACTTGCATTGATTGCCATCGGTATCTATATCCTGATCCGTTTCCGCAATATTGCATACAGTATCGGTTCAGTAGCCGCACTGGCGTGTGACACCACCATCATCCTGGGTGCCTACTCCATCTGTTGGGGCTGGATGCCGTTCTCTCTGGAAATCGACCAGACCTTTATCGGCGCCATCCTGACAGCTATCGGTTACTCTATCAACGACAAGGTGGTAATCTTCGACCGTGTACGTGAATTCTTCGGTCTCTATCCGAAGCGTGACAAGTTCCAGTTGTTCAATGACTCATTGAATACAACTTTGGCACGCACCATCAATACTTCACTGAGTACCTTGATTGTATTGCTGTGTATCTTCATCCTCGGTGGTGACTCTATCCGCAGCTTCGCATTCGCCATGATTCTGGGTGTTGTATTCGGTACAATGTCTTCTCTGTTCGTTGCATCTCCTATCGCATATCTGCTGATGAAGAACAAGAAAGGTACCGAGCCAGTTGTAGAAGTAGCCAAATAAGAATTTAGACAAAAAACTATAAACTAAAAAAGGAGGAAATCCGAAATGGATTTCCTCCTTTTTTGTAGTCTCGCCGGAGAACAGAACGGAAAGGAGAATGATGATTCTTACCACATGCTATGAAAGTCATATGCGTTTTCCTACGGACATGAAGCTCCTTTGGGAGAGCATCGAATAGGCTCTACCGGCACATCTGCATGCATTGCAGGAAGCTCGGCATAAGGCTTCCCCGTAACAAATATACGGATGTTGCGGCATTTTATCTGTCCTATTACAAGAAAAGAAAGAGGAAGCGGACTGTAAAACTATCCGCTGCCACGGTTTTATACTTTCAATTCGAAAGAAGAGCGGGAACAGATTCTCTACAGGAACTTTGTGGAGGTTGGGCTGGAGGCGAAAGCGATGATTGGGGATGTACTTAATAAGAAGGGGGCATCTAAGGTTTTCTGTCATTAAAAATCACTCCAACTGTCCAATCGCCCTAAGGTATTCTATTTCTCGTATTTTGTAATTTGTACGGGCTTCAATATTGTTGCTGTAAGCCTCCTGCCATTGTGTCTGCGCTTCCATAACATCAAGGATCGTGGCCATTCCCATTTCATAATTGTTTTGGGTCTGAGAAAGATTATGTTCTGATTCTTCAAGGCCATGCTCTGCTGTACGAATAAGTAGCAATGCACTTTCATAAGCGGATTTGGATTGCTGTGCTTCTATATCCATCAATGAACGATTTTTGTTGAGTTCCACTGTGCTGATTTCGTGTGCCAGTCGTGCGCTCCTTATTTTTTTACGTCCTTCCCCGAAATTGAATATAGGAATGCTTATACTGGCCATTACCATCGGTATTTTCATATCGAGAGATGAACCGGCTAATTTCATGCCCCCCATATATTGATAACCAGCACTAATCCCCACTGTAGGGAAAAAATCGGCACGGGTATTTTTTATCTCCAAATCCTTCAATTCCACTTGCATTTCCTGTATACGGTATTCCGGGCGATTGACAATATCGTGTGATAATTGATTGTTGTAGTTTTGAGTTAAAATAAGTGTGTCGGTGGCAATTATTTGAGCATCCAACTCCAGTCCGATCAGATGGCACAGGGACATACGAGTCAGTTCCCGTCCGCTTTCCGCCCGTTGGAGTTCGTATGTCACATTGCTTCGTCGGGTGCGTACTTTATGCAAATCCTGAGCAGTAGCCATTTTGAGTTCAAAAAAACTGCTGACCTGCTGATGCAACGAATCCAACAATTGAGTATATTGTGTAAGCAGTTTTACCTTTTCCGCTACCGAAACATACATCCAATACGTCTGCTCCACCTCTACCAGGGTATTGATTCGGGTAAGCCTTTTGTTTTCTTCCGAGATTGCTACGCCGGTTTTTGCCATTTTGTTTGCGTTGACAATTTTCCCTCCTGCATATACAGGCTGTTGCAGGGTAATACCTGCCATATACATACCTTTCATACTCATTTCCATACCCACCATACCCATATCGATGTTTTCGAAAATATAGGCATAGGTTGCCGATCCTGATATTTTCGGGAAATAGGCTGTTTTTGCTGCTTGTCGATCTGATACCGCCTTGCCTACCTTGCGGGATGATATTTTTATATCGTCGCTGTTCTCAAGTGCCATTCTCCGGCAATCTTCGATTGATAAACGGGTTTGGGCTTGTACAGCATTGATGCCCAACCATAAAAAGATGGCAGGAATCATAAGTATCGTTTTTCTTAACATGACATTTTCTTATTGGTTCTTATTTATCTGTGGGGAAGATAGTAACAATAACGCGGGCGAAGGTGGTCAACGCCGGAATCCCCGTATCGGTCACTTCAAGGATGAGGTGCAGGGTTTCGGGTTTGTCGACTTTGGGAGCAACAAAGGTAGATTTGCCTGAGTCAACGGCGACAATGTCGATATAGCCATTGTATGTTCCTGCTTCTTTATATTGCCACCAGTAAGCGTTATATTTGGGATAACGTTGCGGAGCTATTTCGACAAAACTTTCTTTATTAAAGCCGAGCTGCTCATAAAGGGCAGAGTATTTCGCCCAGATTCCGTCAATATCGAGGGAATCTGGTTCTGTGATATCGGCATTTAGGGTTACGGTTTCACCGGATTTCACTGTTTTTTCCAGCCCGCCGGGTATGGCGATTACCGGTTTGTGGTTAGCATCTTCATATTTGCCAGCTACACACCACCGGAGTCTGGATTCAAAATCACGGTTGGCTACTTCTACCCACCGCAGGTAACTACCACGGTCTACATCACGATATACGTTTTTTAGTCCTTCTATTTTATAGAACTGTCCGCCCCAACCACCGTAAGTAGGGTCTTCATAACCACGTAATCCGCTACCAAGCGTATAAAGGAACGCAGGTGAATCGCCTTCGCTGATGTAATCCTGTGGATAAAGGGCTGCCAATGGACCGTGACCGTTGTGCAGATAGTTTTTGGCAAAACCGTCGGTATAACGTTGGCTACCGTAATCCCAAGTTCCACTAAAGTAGTAAGACACCAGCAGAGTGACGTCGGGGTGGTAAGTTTCAATGTAGTTTCCAGCGCCATCCTGATACCAGATGTTATACATAACTGCTTTCTTCACAGCACGCTCATACTCGGAAGGGTATTGGGTTTTTAACTTTTGGAAAGCTTTGGCTGCGGTGTTACCACCTCCCCAAGCCTGTATATAGACTTTGCGAGGATCGTTTTCCAAAAGAGTTTCAACAATCTTATCGGAACCGGGTGTATCAGCCCAATGCGTGGGGTCTATCATGGATTCAGTTCCGGGTACACGACGGATGACATCTGTATCGACCACAATATGTGTTGAATCTTGGTCACCAAGGAAGAGTTTGCTTCTTAGTTCGTTGGCAGTAGGATAAGCAGGATCGTGTACGATGAGGTTGGGATATACCTGTTCGTAAGCATCAAGTTGCTTTTCTATCCATCCGGCATTACTCCATCCACCCCGTTGAAAAATGGAATTGGTTTGGATAATAGCTACAACTTCCATATCGTTAGCATGGAGCAGGAAGCGGATCATAGAACATTGGTCATCTATCTCTCCGTCAGTCATTGCAATGACACGAGGCTTTTCTGACATTTGAGCATTGGTGTTCACTCCCAAAAGCATAAGTGCCAGAGTTACAAGGATGATTGTTTTCTTTTTCATTCGTAAATATTTATTAGCGAAGTTTTTTTAATTTTGAAAAATAATGAATAAAAAATAGGCAGCAGAATCAGCGTAATTATGGTGCCTGCTGTCAAACCGGCAACTACCACAACTGCCAGACTGGAATACATAGGGTCGAACAGAAGCGGGAGCATGCCAAGTATGGTCGTGGCCGAAGCCATTATTACCGGACGGGTACGATTTACTGTCGAATTAATGACCGCATCATAGGGAACCATTCCTTCTTTTGTAAGGCGCGTAATCTCGTCTACCAATACGATAGAGTTCTTAATCAGCATTCCCATCAATCCCATCGCTCCGATTATACCCATAAATGTGAATGGTGTACCTGTTACAAGCAAAAGGGGGGTGATTCCTATGAATGCGAAAGGCAGACACAGAATAACCAGCAGAACCTTGCGCATATCATTGAACAACCATACAAGAATCAGCACAATCAACACAAGGGCTATCGGCACGAATCCGAAAATATTTTCAAATGCGCTGTTCTGTAATTTCTGTTCTCCTAACCATTTGAGTGAATACCCGGCAGGGAGTTCTATTTGTTCAAACCGATCCTGGATTTCCGACAGTATCTCGCCGGGAGCTTCGCCGGCAAGAGGGTCACACTGTACTTTTATCGCCCGTTTACCGTCGTAACGCGCCACGCTTGTTTCTTCCCACTTAACGCGTTCGTTATTCGTTATCTGACTTAAAGGGATTGTGCGGAACATATTGTCAGTTATATCGTCGGGTGTCGCCGTACCCTGCAATACTCTACCTATATTTACTTCTTCAAGGCTGGTATTTGGAATCATCCCCCATACCGGTATGTCATTCTGGTCTGTAATGCGACTGTCATCCGAATTTTGGACTTTCAGATTAATAATAACCGATTTGTCATTTTCGTAAATAAGACCTACGGGCAAGCCTTCTGCTGAAGCCAATAAAGCGTTCGCAATATCGCTGCGGTTCATTCCGCTACGTTTGGCAGATTGCTCGGAATAATCCCTATATATGGATTTTCCCTGAGGTTGCCAGTTGTCGGTAACCGAATAAGCATCCACTATTGCACAATCGCGCATAATTTCTTTGCCTTGCCCGGCCAGCTCTCTTAATATCTGCGGATCGGGACCGGAGAATATGGCCTCAACCGTGTGGCTCGTACTGACTGCGAAGTTGTATTTCCGTACCCGAACATACGCATCGGGATATTCTTCCCGCAGTCGTGTCTGAATTTCCGGAAGAAGTCTGTATGCATCGCGGTAATCCTCGAAGTCGATAATCAATTCTCCGTAATTGTCGCCCACCGCATTGATGGAACGCACAAGGCAATATCGGGTGGGGGTTTGTGCCTGACTTGCCGTTATCTTGTTTATCTCGTCATAGTCCGAGAGTTTTTCCGATATTTCCAGCAAATCATGTTTTACCCTGTCAGGGTGCGTTTGCGGTGGCAGGGTATATTCTACATATAACTGGTTATAATCGAAGTCGGGGAAGAATATCGACTTAACCGAAAAGAATCCAACGAAAGCCAGAACCAAACATCCGAAACTTACCAAAAAAGTTGATATTTTATGGTTCATAAAAAAATGAAGCGCCTTTCGGATAACCTTATGAAGGGGTGTGTTGAGTTGATCTTTTATCTTCTCTGGGTTTTTACCGCCGTTTGCACGTGCCGATAAGAATAGTTTTGCAAAGACAGGTATCTGTGTCATGGCAAGCACCCAACTTACCAACAATGATATGGCCAGCACAAAAAACAGATCACGTGCATATTCTCCAGCGGTATCGTTGGATAATCCGACAGGAAGGAAAGTCATTATGGCGATTAAAGTTGCACCCATTAAAGGCCACGCTGTGTTTTCCGCTGTCCGGAACAATGCTTTCTTTGGCGGCAGACCATTTCCCCTGTCTACAAGTATACCGTCGAGAACCACAACCGCGTTATCAACCAGCATACCCATTGCCACAATGAATGCCCCCAATGATATGCGTTGTAATGTTCCTCCTGTCATCAGTAATACGGGAAAAGTCATCAATACGGTCAAAATCAGTCCTGCACCGATAATTAGCCCACCTCTGATGCCCATTGTAAGAATCAGTACAAGCACTACGATGACTACCGATATTACGAGGTTCCAGTTGAAAGAGCCTATTGCGTTCGATACCCTATCCGGTTGGAAATATATCTTTTCATACTCAAATCCGGCAGGCAACCGCTCTTGGAGCTCCGTCATTCGCGCCTCGACCAGCTTACCTACATCCGTAACCACAACGCCCGGCTCCATCGAAACGCAAAGAGCGATTGCCGGATGGCCGTTCACCCAAAAGCCCCTGGTCTGCGGATCGGCATACTCCTTTGCGACTTCGGCAATATCGCCTAACTTTACCTGCCCGCCGGAAGGCGTTTGCATAATAAGGTCTTTCACATCTTCAGCGCTCCTTAGTTTGCCACCGACCTCATTACGCAGCAATTGACCATCCGAATAGTAATGCCCGGCATTGACTGGCTGATTGCGGGCATCGATAGTAGTCATAATTTGCACAGGGTAGATGCTGTTGCGTGCAATCATTTCTTTGGGGAGCTTTATATTTACATTTTCATTCCTTGTGCCAAAGAATGAAATCCGCCTTACTCCTTTCAATTCAAGGAGTTCACGTTTAATAAGCCCGGCATATTCTTCCATTTCCGCAAGCGTATAGCCTTCGGCGGAAAGGGCATAGAACATTCCGTAGATATCACTTACATCGTCTACCACCACTGGAGGATAAGCCCCTGACGGCAACCGTTGCGCGGCTGACTCCACCTTTCTACGAAGAATATCCCAACGTTGTTCGAGACCCTCGACCGGAACAGCCATGTCGATATTGATAGTGATAGTTGACATATTTTCCGAAGAGACCGATTCCATATCGGAAATATTACTGAGTGTCCGTAGTTCATCTTCGAGTACCGATGTAACTTCGAGTTCGACTTCGTGTGCAGAAGCCCCCGGATAGTAAGTTACCACCATTGCTTGCTTGACAGACAATTCAGGGTCTTCCAGTTTCGGCATAATAATGTAGGCGTATATACCGCTGAATACGATCATTACCACGCACGTCCAGAAGAACGTGGCGTTTCTGAAGAAAAAATCAGTCAGTTTCATTATAGTATCCCTCCTACATTTGTTTTGGCGGGTTGTGCGATTACCCGTACTATATCACCTTCATCGAGGGCGCTCAACCCCGATTCGACAATATTGTCTGTTTCGTTCAGACCAGACAGGATGATGATTCGCCCTTTGCTGTCGAGACCGGATATCTCCACGGGTTTTAACTTCACTTCGGAACGGTCATTCACGACCCATACATAACTTTTACCGTTCTGCATAAATACAGATCTGGGCCAAAGGGTATAACCACCTGAATGTTCTCCATTGCGAATTTCCACCGTTACCTCTACATTCATTCCTATCGAAAGAGCGTTCTTCGCATCTGTTTCGGGAAACAGGCGCATCCTGTATAACTGATTGCTGTTAGATTTGGGATTTATCGAGGCTAATTTCAAAGAGAAGTTATTATCTGCCAATAACCGGGAATGACATGAATAACTTATAAAGTTATCTTTTTGCAGGTAAACAGATGCAGGGAGTTCGCTCTCTATTTCTATGTTATTTACATCGACCAATGTAACAACGGCTGTTCCCGTATTGACCATTTCTGCTTTTTCAAAATGAACAGCCTGGATATAGCCCGATATAGGAGAATGAAGTTGGGTGTAGTTGACGGTGTTCCGGTTCGATTCCAGTTGTGCTTTCAACTGCTCCAATCCGGCTACGGCTTTTTCATAATCATTGTCGGTTATATTATTTCGACGGTGTAGTTCTTCCAGTCTTGTCATTTCCGTACTCAACTGTCGGTACTGGCTTTCGGTAGCTGCCAGTTGCAGTTGATAATCCGTATCGTCCAACCTGGCAATGAGCTGTCCTTCACGGATATAGTCACCCTCATCAACGCACAATTGCTTGATTTGTCCGGCTGTTTTAAAACCGAGTTCAATCTGCTGCGCTGCTTTGACCACTCCGGGGAACGACCGGAATGTATTTCCTGCGATAGGCTCGGCATGTACGATATGCACGTTTTTTACAATCGGTTTTTCTTTGACGCCATGGTTCCCACAAGAACAGAGTAGCGCAAAACAAAGGAGAGACAAGCTGAATAGTTTCATTGTTATTACTGTTATTATTATTTTTGTGTAAAGGTGAAGAATTCTCACATGCCATTTAGGCATTATAGTCGTCATTATTGACCAAAAAGTCGGAATCGAGTCATACAAAAGAAAAAATGATTATTTTTGTTGACCAAATTAGACGTTCATGAAAGACAAAGCACAGAATATTGGTTTACGAATGGTGCAGGAGTTCGCCTCTACAGAAGCGTTATCAGACAAGTTCCTTATTTTTGATAACTATACGTCTCCGATGGAACATCTGGGAACTTTTGCCATTACCGGACACCCTGTCAAATTAGATAGCCTCTTAATTGTAATATGCTCGGAGGGGTATGCCCGGTTAATAGTCGGTTTTGAAGAGATTACAGTGCTGGAAAACCACTTTTTGATAGTGATGGAAGGCAAACCTTTCGAGGTGTTGGAATTAAGCAAGAACTTCAAGGCAGAATTGATGTGCTTAAAAGAAAGCCTCTTCGAGTTGCAGGGAAGTCATATACTAAGATTCCTCCACTTAATCAGAGAAAATCCCTGTCAACCGGTATTGGCTTCCAAAAAGCAGGAGTTTGAAGTCCTATTGAAATGTTTGAAACAAACGATGACAGATACCGGAAATATATTTCGTCAACAGATCATTCAATACTATTTATATATCTTGGCTTGTAATATCTTTAATTTGCTTTTAACCAACTACGCTCCGGCAGTTTTATCCCGAAGCGAATCCATTTTTCAGGAGTTCATAAAGAATGTAGAAAAATACTTTCGCAAGGAAAGGAGTGTCGGTTTTTATGCAGACAAGCTGAATCTGACCCCGAAATATCTTTCTACTGTGATTCAACAACAAACGGGAAAACATGCAACGGATTGGATTGACAAATATACTATTTTAGAAGCCAAGACCTTGCTTAAATCGTCCACTCTCTCCATCCAACAAATAGCCTATGACTTGAATTTCTCGACTCAATCCCATTTTGGTCGATATTTCAGAAATCATACAGGAATGTCGCCAAAGCTATACAGAAATTCGTAAGTAGACGCTGCTTCCTTTCTATTTTCCCAGCTTGCGCACTTGGTCATTGAAGGTTTCACGGTCAATAGCCTTCTGACGGATGTACACCCGTTTGTTATAGACCGTCTGGGTTGACCAGTGGAAGAAATCTGCAATTTTGCTGGAATCCGTAACGCCGAGATGCATTAGTGCGAATATGCGCAATTCCGTGTTTAGCCGCCCCTCTTCCTTGGGGATGATACGGTATTCGGGTTGAAGTAAAGAGTTGAAGTCGCTCACGAAAGAAGGATAGACATGTAAGAAAATAGCATCGAAAGTCCGATAAAACTCCTTTAATTCAGATTCTATCATGATGGGAGAATCCGTAAATTTCAGTAGGTCTTTATACTGCTGGGTTTTCACCTTGTTGTTGATGTTTTTTCGGTATTGGTCAAGCTTACTGATGTAGTCAGAACAGAGGGTGAGCACAAATCCTATATATTCTTCTTTGATGATATTCTGGTCATAGAGTTTTTCATTGGCTTCTTTCAGCAGGTTGTTGGTTTCTGTAATCTGCTGGTGAAGTACGGTAATTTCATGCAGGCTGTTCTTCAACCGTTCATTGGCCGACTCCAACTCTGTATTCGAAGCAGAAAGCAGTCCATTCAGATTCTTCAGTTCTATCCGTTGCCGGCTACGGTGTTTCAAAATTCTGTACGTATATATCAGAGTAAGGGTGAGCAGGCAAGAAACGAATCCGATAACCCATAGCGACCAGCTTAACTGTCTGTTTTTAGCTTTCTTAATTTGCAGACTTGTCTTCTGTATGGCATCAAATGTAGAGAGACAAGAAACCATACGGACCCGATTGTTCATGATATGGGCCATTTCCAGACATAGGGAGATATATTTGTAAGCGCGCTCATTATCCCCTTTTTCATTGAGTAGCGTAGCCAAGTCATGCAATGTAACGTTATCGTTGTTGGCCAGTGTCATATCCATGATGGCGGCTTCTGCCAAACACTCCAGCCTCAGATCCGGTTGATTGTTGTCCCGATATAGTGTGGATAGTATATATAGCAATTTGCTGTTAGCGATGCTGATTGTCTTTGATGTTTCCAAATATACTTTTATTGCAACGATGGAACCGGAATAGTTCCCGGCTCGTAAGTCTTTTAATCCTTTATAAAGAATGTAATAGGGATTTTCATGAGGTAGTACATTCAAGGTAGAATCTATATAAAAGTGTTCTCTCTCGTAATAATAATCTCGCTTATCGCTACCACCGTCTGTATATTCGGCAAATCGGGAGTAGAGCAGAGACATCTGTCCCAAATATTCTATAAGCATACCTCCTGTTAGTTTGTCGTGGTCTATTTGTCGCATCTCTTCAACAGATTCATGCAGTTGTCCAATAATGGCATAAATATATGACCTCTGTATACGACATAGGTTCATCATGTTGTCATCACCCGTCTGTTGGGCAATGACAATATTGGCATTGACATATACGAGTGCCGAATCTATATTGAAATATTGATATTCCTGAAACAAACGTTTGTTGTGTTCATAGCGCGCCTGTAGCGTATTGGGCATAGGTTTACTAGCTATCCGGTTGATAGCCGATTGGCGCTGTTCGATGACTTGAGGGTAGTTCTCTATCAGTGAATCCAGTGTGTTCAACAGGTTTGCAGCCTTGTCGCTATAGAATGCTGCTTTACCTTGTAGGCTACATAGGAAAAGTAACAAAAAGGTTCTGGCAACTGTTTTCATACTTATATTCTTATTTTGCCCTAAAGATACTAAGATATTTGGAAACACTACAATTTTCATTATCCTATGACGTAAAAAGCAGAATTTTTCACTACACTTTTTCATCCGGATAAGGAAATTAGCCTCATCAAATCGTCTATAAAATCTACTTTTTTATCGTCCAATGCAAAGCATAAATCATTGATTATAAAATAAATATACTGAATTAGAATCTACCGTCACCAGCTACCCGCAGTTAGGTCATCTATATTAATATCGTAATTTAGCAGCAGAAACGGAAATTCATTAGAGGAAATTACAATGAATAAGGCAAGAGTTTCGGATTTAGAATCAGAAGTTAGGATTGAAACCTCTTTGCATGGTGAAAAGGGAAAATCACCCATCTTCCGTGCCTATGCAGAGTGTATCTCGTGTCTGCGCAAAGTGTCTTTTGTGCCTATGAAATCTTAGAATAAAGGATTTGTTCGCAAAAATAAAGCCTTTGTTTCTATAACTAAAGCCTTTATTCATAGAAATAAATCCTTTATTCTAAGATTGCGTCGCATCGAAACGGACTTTGCACCCCATATCGTTTATGTTTGCGTAGGGAGCAGGTTGCAAAGTGTCATCCGAAGCTTTGTGGGCACAGTTGCAGAAGTGTGGTAAGAATGAACATACGGTGTCGCAGAAGATAATGGGTATCATAATTCACATATCTATTACAAACTAATAAACCTAAATCCGAAACTTGAGATAAGGTAACTTTATACTAATTACTAATACTTAAAAAACAGAACAATGAATCGTAAATTTAGTTTTAACAAGTCTATGCTATTTGCAGGATTATTGTCTGCCATGACACTGGGAGCAACCTCTCAGGTCTATGCAGTTCAGAGTCCTGATGTGCAGAAGATGCAGCAACAGACGGTAAAGTTGACAGGCAATGTATCCGATGCAATGGGTGCCATTATCGGCGCCAGTGTGATAGAACAAGGTACAACCAACGGTGTGATTACCGATATTGAAGGTAATTTCACGCTAACGGTCAACCGGGGAGCCAAACTCGAAATCTCCTATGTAGGCTATAAGACCCGCGTTATAGAAGTAACAGATGTCACTCATCTCCAGATTACGTTGGAAGAAGACTATCGGGAACTGGAAGAAGTGGTAGTAGTGGGCTACGGTGTACAGAAGAAGAAACTCGTTACCGGCGCCACCGTACAAGTGAAGGGTGATGATGTGACAAAACTCAATACCACCAGTGCACTGGGTGCATTACAGAACCAGACGCCCGGCATCAACATTACAGCCAACAACGGTCTGCCCGGCGAAGGTTTCAAGGTGAATATTCGCGGTATCGGTACCGTGGGCGACTCTGCACCGCTGTATGTGATTGACGGTGTGGCCGGTAGCGACATCAATACGCTCAACCCGGCAGATATTGAGTCTATCGATGTGCTCAAAGATGCTGCTTCGGCTGCTATTTATGGTTCGCGTGCCGCTAATGGTGTTATCCTGGTTACGACCAAACAAGGTAAGACGGGCAAGATACAGCTCAGTTACGACATGTATTACGGTTGGCAGAACGTATATAAGATGCCCAACACGCTCAATGCGCAGCAATTCATGGCAATTACTGATGAAACCAACTTCAATAACGGTGTTCCGGCGCTGAACTGGCAGACACAATTGGGCGAATACACTTGGAATATGCTTCAGAACGGTTGGCAAGGTACTAACTGGCTCGACGAGATGCGCAACGAGAATGCAGCGATGCAGAACCATGCCATCAATCTGACAGGTGGTAACGAGATGAGCAAGTTCTCAGCCGGTTTCAGTTTTACCTCGCAAGACGGTATTATAGGCAAGGGTACTGTGCCCAACTATACGCGTTATACCGCCCGTATTAACTCCGATCATGTGCTCCTCAAGGGAAGCGATCGGGACATCATCAAGATTGGCGAGAATTTACTGTTCTACTACTCAAACCAGAGCACGATAGCACAGACATCTACTCTCTATAACGATGTCTATAATTCCATAAAGACTACTCCGCTATTGCCTATGCACAATGCCGAAGGAGAACTGTTCGACTACCACGACATGCAGCAAACGGGCTGGGTGTATGACGATAAACAGGGCAATCCTATTCTGATGATGCAGAAGGCGCATGGGCTGAACAAGAACCGCACATACGGCCTCAACGCGACTGCCTATCTGGAGGTAGAACCCATTAAGAATCTTAAGTGGCGCAGTTCGTTCAGTTACCGTATGACCAACAGCTCCTACCGTTCACTTACCGCTCCCTATCAGGCTGCTACAAACGAGGGAAGTGCCTCATATATTGTGGCCCAGAGCTCAGCATTGGGACATAACATTTCGCAGGAGAATACAATCTCTTACATCCTTCCCAATTGGAACGGTCACCTCTTTGATGTACTGGTAGGCCAGTCGTTTGAGAAGACCATACCGGGCGAAAACCTTTCTATAATCAACAGCGTGACGGAAGGGCAACAATTGCCCACGATGAAACCCGATATGGATCATGCGTGGATATCCAACACCATCGGAAACGCCGCCACCGACATCGAGGGCTATCCGTTTGACGAATGGGCGCTGGCCTCGTTCTTCGGTCGTATCAACTACAATTACAAAGACAAGTACATGGCTACGCTGATTATTCGTGCCGATGGCTCTAGTAACTTTGCCCGTGGAAATCGCTGGGGCATCTTCCCCTCTGTATCGGCCGGATGGCTTATCAGCGAGGAAAAGTTTATGGAAAGCACCCGTGGCTGGCTCGACTTCCTGAAACTGCGTGCCAGTTGGGGACAGAATGGTAATCAGTCGATACCTAACTTTCAGTATGTGTCGCCCATTGCTTTCGACCTCTCGCATGGCTACCAGTTTGGACAGACACACATCGCAACGGGGAAGCTTCCTACCACCGGTGCCTATGCCACCACATTGGCCAATGAAAATGTGACGTGGGAGAAGTCCGAACAAATCAACTTGGGTATTGATGCCGTATTCTTGGGCAACCGCTTGCGGGTAAGCGCCGACTGGTACAACAAGAAGACCAAGGACTGGCTCGTACAGGCTCCGGTACTCTCCACAGCAGGTACCCAGGCCCCCTACATCAATGGTGGCGACGTGAGCAACAAGGGTGTGGAACTCTCACTCGCCTGGAACGACCGTGTGGGTAAGGACTTCACATACGGATTGAGCCTAAATGCCTCGTATAACAAGAATGAAGTCACCCGTATTGCCAACTCAGAGGGCATCATCCACGGCAATGAAGGAGCTATTGCTTCCGTCAACGCCGCCGAGTTCTACCGGGCACAGGTTGGTTATCCCATCGGTTACTTCTGGGGCTATCAGACAGCCGGTGTTTTCCAAAACCAAAAGCAGATTGATGATTGGAAGGCAGCAGGCAACGGTGTGGCACAGGCCAACCCTCAACCCGGCGACCTGATTTATGTGGATCGCCACCACGATGGAGTTATCGACGAAAAAGACAAGACCATGATTGGCAATCCACACCCCGACTGGCGTCTGGGCTTCTCGGTCAATCTCGGATGGAAGGGCTTCGACTTCTCGGTCACCACTTCCGGAGCCTTTGGGCAACAACTCTACTATGGCACGCGCCAGCACACCATCGAGGCATTTGACCGCTGGCATGGCGAAGGTACATCCAACCGCTACCCGCGTCTGGGCAACAGTGCCATGATTGCAGAACATGTGACTGATATTGACATAGAGAACGGCGACTATCTCCGCATTCAGAACATGACATTGGGATATGACTTCAAGCGCCTCTGGAAGAATTGCCCACTGTCGCAACTGCGCCTCTATGTAAGTGTACAGAATCTCTACACCTTCACCGGCTATAAAGGAATGGATCCGGAGGTAGGTTTCGGCGGTACCGACCGTTATGGCGAAAACGCCACTTCGTGGGTGAGCGGCATAGATATGGGATCTTATCCGATCGCCCGTACCTGGCTGATTGGCGCCAATCTGAAGTTCTAAGACACTGTTAACTCTAAATTAAAATAAAACAATGAAAACAAAAAAAGTAACGAAATATATGGGGATAGTCGCGCTGGCCGCGATGACGCTCTGCTCGTGCGAGGATCTGCTCGATACCAAGAACTATACACAGTCCAACACGCAAAATTTCCCCACATCGATGGATGATGTGGAAATGCTTGTGACATCTATGTACGCCAACCTGAATCATCAGGCGGCAAAGCCCGAATCCTCCTATTTGCTCACCAACCTCTATGCCAGCGACGATATGTTTGCCGGAAGTCAAGATGCGGAACTCGACCATCTGATGTATAAGAGTGATTCACAGTTTGACTTCTGCTGGGATATTCACTATAAGGGCATCTATGCCGCCAATACCTGCCTGGAGGGTCTTGACCTGATGGAGGCTGCCGACAACGTGCCCGATGCCGGACTCTTCAGCCAACGTAAGGGCGAAGCCTGTTTCATGCGTGCCTTCCAGTACTACGAACTGGCCGAACTGTTTGGCGGCGTACCCCTGATACTCAGCACTACGCAAGAGACTAACACGCCCCGTGCTACTGCCGACGAGGTGTGGGCGCAGATAGCTACCGATTTGCAGCAAGCTATCAGCCTTATGAGCGATAAGAAGTATCACGAAATAGAGTCCGGACACGCCACCAAATGGGCAGCCCAGGCGCTGATGGCCCGCTGCTTCCTCTTCTATACCGGCTACTACCAGAAAGAGGCTATGCCCACGGCCGACGGTGGCAGCATAACCAAGCAACAAGTGGTAACCTGGCTGGAAGACTGCATCGCTAACTCCGGACACCAGTTGGTGGGCGATTTCCGCAACCTATGGGCATACACCAACGAATATACGGTAGACGACTACGCATATACGGCCGGTGTAACAGGAGTAGATGGCCAGCCCCTCCGCTGGGCAGGCAACGGCAATGCCGAGGCTGTGTTTGCCGTGAAGTTCGGCAACTTTGCCGGTTATTCCTACGAAAATCAGGGCGGCTACTGCAATCTCTATCTGAGTTTCTTCGGCATCATGAGCAAAAGCGACAATGGGGCTGCTTTCCCCTTTGGCAACACCAACTCCTTTGGAACGGTTCCTACCAGTCTCTGGGACTCCTGGGAAGCAGCCGAGCCTGATGATATCCGTCGCAGAGCATCTGTTATCGTAGACGAAGATGAATTCGATATGGCCAATTATGAAAGTGGCGAGGTGCGCCAACAGTGGGAAGAGACCGGTCTGTGGAACAAGAAATTACAGCCCATTCTCTCCAAGCAAGCATACGACAAGATGGGTTCCTGGGGCAACTCGCTCTTTTGGATAGCCCATCCTGAATTTGCGGGTATGAACGATCCCTACATTCAGCCCCGTTGGGCAGCCATGTTCGAGGACCTTTACATCATCCGCTTTGCCGACGTGCTGCTTATGCACAGTGAATTAACCGGCAATGCCGACAACATGAACCGGGTGCGCGCCCGCGCTGGCCTGCCCGCCATCGGCTATTCGCTGGAGGCATTGCAGCAGGAGCGCCGCCACGAACTTGCCTTCGAGGGACAGCGCTTTCAGGACATTCGTCGCTGGCACATTGCAGAGACTGAACTCAACAAACAGAACAATACCACGCTAAAGAATCTGGGCGTAAGTACCGTGATGCGCGATGGCAAGTATGCCGCACGTTATCAAGCCACCGGCGGATTCTGGCCTATTCCGCCCGCGCAAATTCAGTTGTCCGACGGTGTACTCACGCAAAATCCCGGCTGGGACACTCCGGACGCGCGCTACACCACTTGGAATTTCGATTAAGTAATTTGTAGCTCTAAATTATTAAAAATATCATCATGAAAAACTTTTGCAAATACATCAGTATAATCGCTGTGATGGGAGCATTCGCATCTTGCGACCCTATCACCGACACATATACCATAGACGATAGCACCATCCCCGCTGATGAGCTCCAACTCAGTGTGGCTCCGAAGGTGGTCGATGGCAAAAATGGTAACATCATTGTTGTAGAAAACAATTCTCCGATACTCTCTGAATGGAGTGTAGGCGAGTCTGTCGCACGCAAGGCGTATGCCGAACTTTCGGTATCTTTCACCGGGCAGCATACCGTCAACTTCCGTGGATTGAATTCGGGTGGAAAGGCATTCACCGAGACCTCGTTTACCGTAAAGGTAGATACCATCTCGACGATTCCGGCCAATATAGCCACCCGGCTGTGCATCGGTCAGGAGGGGGCCCCCACCTACTTTGGCACAACTATCGACCTGGGAAAGATTGAGTTCTCCAACGAAGAAGATCTCCTCACCGTGAAGAACGGCAACCCCGTATTGACCGTGTGGAGCTGCGGCGGTGTCACTTCAGACAAGAATGTGGCTCAGATGCGACTGACGGGTGCGGGTGAGTTTCCCCTTTCGGCAACCTTTACCCTTGCCAACGGCGAGCAGGTGACAGAAGAACTGGGTACAGTCATTGTCAAGGACTTCAATCTACCGCAAATAGTGCTCGACCTGATAGGCGAGGATGGCGAGAAGACATGGACCTGGGCCGACCAAAGTTTCTTTGGCTTAGGCGGTTACGAGGCCGACCCCGGCCCCGCGTGGTTTGCCGCCAGTGTAGAGATTATGGACATGTTTACTCTGTATATGCCCACCATCAATCACCTGACGGGTGAGTCCACCGGCAGCATGACGCTCGATATAGACGGCAATTTCTCTGTCGCTCCCACAGGTCGCACCGGCACCTTCACGTACGACTTCGACGACATCGTGCCCAACTGGTCGGTAGGCAAGCTTAAGGTAACGGCCCCCATCCTTTATGGTACGGCCATAGCCCTGGTTGGCGAGGGTGCCGCGCCTACGTACCTGCCCACTGAGTTCTTCATTGTGAAGTGTGATGCCAATAATCTTGTATTGGCTGCGCCTGCCGAAGAAGGGCAAGCACTTTATCCATGGGCAGCTTGCACCTTCTGGTGCTTCAAACCAAAACCATGAAGCCAAGTCGGAAGTACCCGATAGTACATAATTTACAGTATATAAAATAGATGGGAGTTATCGCTCGCTCAAGCAGAAATGGATTCATTAATCTGAAATAAAGCATTTAGGTATTAGGAATTAGGCATAAACAGTAAGTGAGCCATTCTAAAGCCTGATGCGGAGCGATAACCCCTCCAAAACATTTTTGACAATAGAATGAAATACAATAAATTGATTGCTTTAGCATGTGGAGCGTTGATTCTGGCTGGTTGTGCCTCTGATAATAAATCGACATCCGTTTTCTTTCGACACAAAGCACAGGAAATACCGTTGTCAAATGAGTTTACCGAGAAGATAATCGATAACATATATCAACGCATGAGTATGGATGAACGTGCAGCTCAACTTCAGAGCATGTATCTATCGGAACTTTTCGACAAAAACAATCAGCTTGATACAGTCCGATGCTATGAACTTATTCCTAACGGAATAGGACATTTTGCTCAGTATGCCAGCAATTCGTTAGATGGACCCGAAGAGCTTCGCGATATGGTAAAACAAGTGCAGGAGTGGCTGGTGAAGAATACACCAACTGGAATACCGGCCTTATTTCATGAAGAAGTCATAACAGGTATTGCTGCAAAAGAAGCAACGGTTTACCCACAGCAAATTGGTTTGGCATGTTCGTTCAATACTGACCTGGCTGCAGAAAAAACTCGTCAAACTGCTATCAGCATGCGAAAAATCGGAGGCATGCTTTCGTTGTCACCTATGGTGGATGTGATTCGGAATCCATATTTCAACCGTTTGGAGGAATCGTATGGCGAAGATGCTTATCTAAGTGCTGCTATGGGTTCTGCTTTTGTTGAAGGTTTGCAGGACGGAGGGATGAAAAGTGGAGTCGCGGCATGTTCAAAACATTTTTTGGGCTATGGTGGCGGATGCAATACCGATAGGAGAAAAGAACTTTTTGAAGAAATACTCTTGCCTCACGAAACAATGATTCGAACTAAGGGTAGTAAAGTGATAATGACCGGTTATCACTACTTCCATGGTGTGAAAGCCGTTGCCAATAAATATCTTATGCAGGATATTTTGCGTAATTATCTCGGATTTGACGGCATAACAGTAAGTGACTATGGCTCGATTAACCAGATTGACACAGAAGAAGATGCGTTGCATCGTGGAGTGGCTGCCATAAATGCTGGGAACGATGTGGAATTTCAAAACCGTGACAATTATCAATACCTTCCCGAAGCAATAAAGCAAGGACTTGTTAGTGAGGCGACATTCGAGGGCGCTGTCAAACGAGTTCTGAGGCTAAAAGCTGCAGTGGGTCTGTTTGATAAAAATCCGGCATTCTGTGCAGAAGGCGATATAGAATTCGACACCGCCGAGGAGCGTCAAACCGCTTATGAACTTGCTACACAATCAGTAGTACTTCTTAAGAATGATAACATCCTCCCTATCGAACATCCTAGGAAGATAGCTCTTGTGGGACCTAATGCCAACACAATGTGGGCTATGCTTGGCGATTACACATATCAAGGCTTGCACTATTTTTGGCGAGGCATTAATACCGGAAACACAAATAATCAGATTATAACTTTGAAAGAAGGTCTGGAAAAAAAACTACCAGATGGATGCACTTTGAACTATTCCTGTGGTGTGGATTGGGTTGACAAAACTGAGACATCCATTTCAAAAGGCGGGGATGATCGTGCAATATGGCTCGATAAGAATCGCCATATAGCCCGCGATGAGAAAATAGATGCTAAAGAAGCGCTTTCGTTAGCTGCCAATAGCGACATAATCATTGCTGCAATGGGGGAGAATACTTTACTGTGTGGAGAAAATCGAGACCGCGGAAGTTTACGGTTACCAGGAAAACAAGAGGAATTTGTCAGACAATTAATAGTTACAGGTAAGCCTGTTGTATTGGTTATGTTCGGTGGGCGTGCACAGGTTATTGGCGACCTTGCGGATAAATGTGCAGCCGTGATTCAGGCGTGGTACCCCGGTGAAGAAGGGGGTAATGCTCTAGCCGATATTATTTACGGTAATGTTGCGCCATCAGGAAAGTTGAGTGTGAGTTATCCAAAAGTAGAACTTAACGAAAACATCTGCTATAATTATTCCAGTACTCCTGATGAGCGTATTCAATATCACTTCGGGTACGGACTGAATTACACTACTTTTGATTATTCAGACCTAGTAGTTGACAAATCAGTTTTCACGACTGATGAGTTATTCAATATTTCCTTCAATGTGACTAATACCGGGTCGCGCGAAGGTGACGAAATCGTACAGATATATATATCACCTACTTCAGCAAGTCAACCATTGAAACCCATTAAACTCGCCGGGTTTGGTCGAGTATCACTTAAGCCGGGCGAAACTAAAAAAATAGACTTTATCATGTCACCGCAACAATTGGGTTATTATAATGATGGAATATGGGCTATAGAAAAGGGTGATTTCATTATAAAAGTTGGTGCAGCATCCAACGATATTCGCCTTACTGATAGTATCTGTCTCATCGGTGATGCTCACACTATGCCATTGCGCACAGTTTACTTTTCGGAGATGAAAACTATTGATAATTAACAATCTTAAGAGTCGTTAACAAAGTCTAATGTGGAGTGGTGAATCCTCTACAATTTTAGAACTCTAAATAATAAATTTAAGTGAATATGATGAAATATAGCAAATTGATTGCTTTAGCATGTGGAGTATTGACTCTGACCAGTTATACTCCCCCTCCCTCTGCTAATGGAGAGATGGATGCGTTTATCGATGACCTGATGGCAAAGATGACGCTCACAGAAAAGGTAGGACAGTTGAATCTTCTGGCGGTGCCTTCGTTTGTATCGGGCAACGCATCTGACGATAACGACAGCCGCGAACAACTCATAGTCGATGGCAAACTTGGCGCCATGTATGGCAGCTATGTGGCAGAAGATCTGCTGGCAGCACAGAAACTGGCAGTAGAGAAGAGTCGCCTGGGCATTCCACTGATGTTCGGCTACGATGTTATTCATGGTTTGCAAACGGTGCAGCCTATACCGCTAGCTATGTCCACCTCATGGAATCCGGAACTGATAGAGCGGGGAGCCCGCGCTGCTTCCCTTGAGGCTACGGCTTCCGGCATCAACTGGGTCTATTCGCCGATGCTGGATATCTGCCGGGATGCCCGTTGGGGACGCATTGCTGAAACATTTGGAGAAGACCCTTTTCTGTGCGGTGAACTTGGCAAGGCAATGGTACGCGGTTATCAGGGTACTGACCTTGCCGACAATACCACGGTAATGGCCTGCGTGAAACACTATGCGCTCTATGGAGCGGTAGAGGGTGGCCGCGACTACAACATTGTGAACATGGGACGCCAGGAGGCTCTTAACGGATTCCTTCCACCTTATCGTGAATCTGCCTACGAGGGTGCCGGCAGTTTTATGGCTTCTTTCAACGATTTCGAGGGTATCCCTGCACACATCAACCGCTATCTGCTCAACGACCTGTTGCGCGAAGAATGGGGATTCAAGGGATTCATCACCTCCGATTATGAAGGCATCAACGAATGTGTGAACCACGGCATAGGCGATATTGAGGAGGTTACTGCACTGGCCATAGAGGCTTCGGTAGATATGGACCTCAACGGAAGTGCCTATATGGACAATCTAGAGAACCTCGTCAAGCAGGGACGTTTATCGGAAAAAGATATTGAGGTGGCTTGTCGCCGGGTGTTGGAAGCCAAATACAAGCTGGGACTCTTTGAAGACCCCTATCGCTACCTGAATCTACAGCGTTACCAGCGCGAGATTCACACCGATGAGGCGCGTCAGCTCAGCCGTGAGATAGCCAGAGAATGCCAGGTGTTGCTCAAGAATGAAGCCAATGTGCTGCCTCTCTCCAAATCGGCCAAGATTGCCCTGGTGGGTCCGTTTGCGGTGGCAGCCAAAGAGATGCAGGGCAGTTGGTCCTTCTCCAGGTTTGCCGATGGCTGTGTAACTTTTTTGGAAGGTATGCAAGAAGCTGTAACAGGTCATGGCGGTTCGGTTACATACGCCGAAGGCTGTTGGGTGCTTGAAGACAAGCAACTGGAACAAGATATGGTCAACCAATATCTGGGCGCCTACAAGCCGGGACAGGTCATCAAACCTGTACATACTCGTCCAAACGAGCAACTCGTGGCAGAGGCTGTGGCCCTGGCCCGCCGGAGCGATGTGGTGGTGGCTGCCTTGGGTGAGCTGAACAACATGAACGGCGAAGGCGTGTCACGTTCCGACATTACCCTGGGGCTCCCGCAGGTAGAACTTCTCAAAGCGCTGAAGGCTACCGGCAAGCCGGTAATTCTCATCTTGACCGCCGGCCGACCGCTGGCGCTCACCGAGACCGAACCGCTGGCCGATGCCATACTTTATACATGGTCGTTGGGCGACCAGGCAGGTCGTGCCATGGCCGATGTGGTCTTTGGCGATGTCAATCCGAGTGCCCGTCTGTCCACCTCTTTCCCGCGCAACGTGGGTCAGTGCCCTATCTACTACAACCACAAGAACACGGGACGTCCGCATCAGGATGGTGCAGCCTATTCTCGCTTCAACAGCAACTATCTCGACTGCATCCACGGGCCACTCTATGCTTTTGGGCACGGATTGAGCTACACGACCTTCGAATACAGCGACGTCACACTATCAAACAATGAGATGACTGCCGACGGTCAGGTGAAGGCATCGGTGACGGTGACCAACACCGGCAAACGGGATGGCAAGGAGGTGGTACAACTCTATGTAAGGGACATCTATGCCACCAGTTCACGCCCGGTGAAGGAGCTGAAAGGTTTCGAGAAAATCAGTCTCAAAGCCGGCGAGAGCAAGACCGTATCGTTTGAGATTGGCCGCAAGCAACTGGAGTACTACAACCATGCGTTGCAACTGACCGTTGAGCCAGGCGACTTCGAGATAATGATTGGACATGATAGTCAGCATGTAAACAAAGCAAAACTGACTGTAAATTGAAAATTAACACTGAAAAAATATAATCATGAAAAAAATACTTTTCTTACTCCTCTCGGTAGCGTTGCTGGTTGGCTGCACCACCGGCAAAACCCAAAAACCATCGTTTACCGGCACTTGGTATGCCTCGCAGTACGGTTGTCGCAGCGTAGTCCACTTCAACGAAGACAGCACCATCACCATCAGCAGCGAGGCCAACTCCGCTGCCAACATGACCGTGGGCTATGTAGTTTCCCCCCAGGCCGATGGCTATCATTTCGACCTTAAGATGGGTATGGAGAATCGCGGTATCGCCCTCTTCGATGGCGCAGACCATCTGCAGATTGGTATCGTGTTCGGTCCGGAACAGTATGCTCCCCGTCCGCAGAAGTATGAAGATGCCAATTCGACACATGGAAATCTGATGCTGGATCTTTATCGGGATCCCACCAAGGTAATCTCCGTGCTCGACACCAAGGTAGAGGCTCCGGCAGAGGCGGCTATTCCCTTCGAACGGAACAAGCGTCTGGGTAGAGGGCTCAACATGAATGGATATGTGGATGCCAACCCCGTAGATGGTAACGATGCCCCCATGACCGAAGCTGATTTCCAGGGCATTGCCGAAGCCGGATTCCAAAGCGTACGTATCCCGACGACTTGGGTGAAGCACTGCGCCAAAGAGGCTCCCTATACCATCGATGCGGACTTCTTCCAAAAGATGGACTGGACCATTGAGCAGTGTTTGAAAAACAACCTCGCTGTCTCCATCGACCAACACTACTACCCGGCCATCAATATGGGCGAAGACGACCCTGACCTCACATGGGAACAGAACCTCGACCGAATTAAGTCGCTCTGGACACAGATTGCCGAGCATTACAAGGATTACCCCAACGACATGCTCTTCTTCGACTTGCTAAACGAACCCAACATGCGCCTTGGAGCCGATGGTTTGAACAAGCTGCATGCCGAACTCATTGCCATCATCCGCCGGACCAACCCGGGCCGTACACTGATTATAGGCACTCCCAATCTGGGACAGACCTGGACACTGGGCGAACTAAAATTCCCGGAAAACGAATGGAATATCATCGTTCAGGGTCACTACTACCTGCCTCATACCTTCACCCATCAGAATCTGGAGTATGTGCCGAGTGCGATGGTAGGACATCAGGTAGAGTGGCACGGAACCGAAAATGAGAAGGCGCCCATTATTCGCGACCTCGACTTCTGCCAACGCTGGAGCGAACAGAGCAGTCGTCCGCTCAACATCGGCGAATACGGTGTCTGCCTCAAAGCCGACCAGCAATCGATGAACCGCTACTTCTCCTTCATGCAAGAGCAGTTCCAATTGCGCGGATTCAGCAGCCACATCTGGGCATACCGCGGGCTGTTCGGCCTCTATGATCTCCAAACAAAGAAATGGAATCAGGAAAGTATTCAGGCGCTGACCAATTTCTAATTATAAAAGATTATTTATTCCTATGAGATATTTATTTAGCCTACTTTTCTTGCTGGCTTACGGGAGCACTGTGGCGCAACAACCGCCCATGTTGCCACGTGATGCCGCCATAGAAGCCAAGATAGAGAAACTGTTGGAGCAGATGAGCCTCGATGAGAAAATCGGGCAGATGGTGGAACTGGAGATAGGCATGATTACCTATCGAGACCCGCGTTACGTCGTGGAGAAGCTTGCCCGGATGTCGGAGCAGGAACTTGCCGACACCTTACGCCGCTTTGGGCTCGACAAGCAGCACAATGCAGCCCAGTTGGCACTGACAACGCCCGAAGATAAGCAAAACAGGGAAAAGCTAATGAGGCTCTACTGGGTGTCCAACGATATCCAGTCGAAGCTTCCCTTCCGGTTGGATGAGGCGGCGCTCGATTCCGTAGTGGGCAAATATAAAGTCGGCTCCATTCTCAATGCGCCACAAACTACCGCCCAGACCCCTGCTATGTGGAATCAGGTGGTAAAGACCATTCAGAATGTGTCAATAAAACATCTCGGTATCCCCACCGTGTATGGTCTCGACCAGATGCATGGCACCACCTACTCCGCCGGTGGTACGCTTTTCCCGGGTGCCATCAACATGGCGGCCACTTTCAACCGCGACCTTGTATATAAGATGGGCGAAATAGTGGCCTACGAGACTCGTGCCTGTAATGTACCCTGGATTTACGGCCCGTGTATCGACCTCGGCAGAATGCAAGCCTGGAGTCGGCAGTATGAATCATTTGGCGAAGATGTATTCCTCTCCAGCGAGATGGGGGCAGCCGCTCTTCGCGGCATGCAAGGTGATAATCCTAACCATATCGATGCATACCACGTGGCAGGCTGCCTAAAGCATTACTTTGCCTACGGAGCACCATACAACGGACTGGATCGTTCACCGGCCAGATTGAGCTACGAGGAACTGCGCGAGAAGCAGTTTGCGCCCTTTCTGCGGGGAATCCGGGAAGGAGCCTTAAGCATCATGACCAACAGTTCCAACGTAAATGGAGTGAAGGGCACGGTCAACCGGGAATTTATCACCGACTGGCTCAAGGAAGGGCTTGGCTGGGACGGAATGGTGGTAACCGACTGGGGAGACATCGATGGAGCCGTTACCAGCGACCGCGTGGTCCCTACTGCCAAGGAGGCAATCCGGCTAGCCATCAATGCCGGTGTAGATATGATGATGGTTCCCTCGCAATTCACTTACAACGGCTTACTCAAAGAACTGGTAGAAGAGGGTGGCGTCAGCATGGAACGCATTGACGATGCCGTGCGACGCATCCTGCGCCTGAAACACCGGGTGGGACTTTTCGAACAGCCTAACACCTTTGCTAAAGATTATCCCAAATTCGGTAGTGAGGAGTTTGCAGCATACAGCCGGCAGGCCGCATTGGAATCCATCGTTTTATTGAAGAACGACTCTGTAGACAGCCAAAGTCGCTTATTGCCCATAAAGCAAGGCACCCGACTGCTGGTATGTGGACCTAATGCCAACAGCATGCGTACACTCAACGGCGGCTGGAGCTATACCTGGCAGGGCGACGGTGCCGACCGCGAGGAATTTACCGGGCATTTCAATACCATCTATGAAGCCCTGCGAAACAAGTTCGGAAGCAATCATGTGACATTGGTAGAGGGCGTGAGTTACGACTCGAAACGCTGGGCAATGGATCATGCCGATAATATCGGCGATGCCGTGGCTGCTGCTGCCGACAACGACTATGTGATAGTGTGCATCGGAGAGAATACCTACGCCGAGACCCGGGGCAACATTGCCGATATCAATCTCAGTACCAATCAGAAAAATCTGGTGAAGGCACTGGCTGCTACGGGCAAGCCCATCATCCTGGTGCTGAACGAGTCGCGCGGACGCGCCATCAGCGACATCGAACCTTTGGCAAAGGCCGTAGTACACACCATGCTGCCTGGCAATTATGGAGGAGATGCGCTGGCCGAACTCTTAGCGGGCAATGAAAACTTCTCCGGCCGTCTGCCATATACCTACAGCGCTCAGCCGAATGCAATGGTCAACTACGACTATAAGGCGAGCGAAGTGCGCGAGACCATCAGCGGTGTATACGACTATAATGCCAAGACCTACGAACAGTGGTGGTTTGGAGCCGGTATGAGCTATACCACCTATACCTACAGCAACCTCCGTGCCGATAAGAATAGTTTCACGAAAGACGATGTGCTCACTTTCACAGTCGATGTAAAAAACACAGGCGCCATGGCGGGCAAGGAAACAGTAATGCTCTATGCTTCCGATCTCTATGCTTCGCTCATGCCCGACAATCGCCGCCTGCGCGGGTTCGAGAAGATTGTACTCGCCCCGGATGAAAGCAAAACAGTAACTTTCCGCATCAAGGCAAGCGACCTCGCCTTTATGGGAACCGGCAAGAAGTGGACACTCGAGGCTGGCGAATTCAATATCGCCTGCGGAGACCAGTCGGTGAACATCCACTGCACGGAAGACTATACCTGGGAAGAAGAAAATATACCTGATAACTGATGAATATGAAGAAGAGTGTTTTCGTTTTATTTTCTCTTTGCCTGGCACTATCCTGCGACGCGTCTGTATGGCCGGCTGTATGGATTGGTTGCCACGCAGAAAAATCGGGCGCGGATCTGCGTGTCGCCTATTTCCGTAAAAGCGCGCAGTTAAACACGGTGCCCGACGCGCACCTGATACGCGTATCGGCAGACAATAGGTATAAACTCTTTGTCAATGGAGTACTTGTTTCTCTGGGACCGGCGCGCAGCGATCTCAGCAACTGGAATTACGAAACGGTGGATATCGCACCCTACCTTCGCCAAGGGAAAAACACCCTGGCAGCCGTAGTATGGAACTATGGAGAGAAGCGTCCGATGGCACAAATGGGAACCAACGAGATTGCCCTATTGGTATGTGCCGACGGAGCAGACCCGGTGTTCAACACCGATTGGAATTGGCAGGTGCTGACGGGCGAATCCTATTCATCGCTCGACGACTTTGTAGTGCCCGGCTACTATGCGGCCGACCGCGGTGAGCGGTTTGACGCCAACAACTACCCCTGGGGATGGCAAACAGAGCAAGAAGCCCCCGGATTCGATTGGAAGCAAGCCCGGAACCTGGATGCGGCAGCCGACAAGGGTACACGCGACCGTGGAGGCCGCCTCCTTGTGCCTCGCTCCATACCACAAATGGAGATGCGCGAGGTGTCGGCAGGCGATATCAACTTGCCACTGACCGTTGCTCCACATACAAGAACGTCGGTATTGATTGATCGCGACTCGCTCACCAATGCCTATCTCCACCTGACCACTTCAGGCGGCAAGGGGGCTAGTGTGGAAGTATGTTACGCCGAGGCACTGTTCAATCCCGATATGCCCGACATCTGGCATGCCACCAAACCACATCGCGATGAGACAACAGGCAAAGTTATGATGGGAGTGAAAGACCAGTTCCTGATGGATGGGGGTACGCATCGGCAGACGACTACACTTTGGTGGCGTACCTGGCGTTATCTGGAACTGACGGTGGAAACAGCCGACGAAGCATTAACTATCGAATGCCTGGGAGCCACCTTCACGGCCTATCCGCTAAAGAAGGAGAGTCACCTGCGCGCAGGTCGGGAACTGGAGCAAATGGAGAAGATAGGCTGGCGCACCGCCCGCCTCTGTGCCAACGAAACCTATATGGACTGCCCCTATTACGAACAGCTTCAATATTTTGGCGACGCCCGGATTCAGGCCATGCTCACCCTGTACAACACCCGCGACACACTCCTGCCCCGGCACGCCATCGAGCAGGGACGCATGTCGATGACCGCCGACGGGCTGACACAAAGCCGTTACCCTTCGGCCTCGCCACAGATGATATCCTCCTATTCGCTCAGTTGGATAGGTATGCTCTACGACTACTGGATGATGCGCGACGGACATCAGTGGCTCCGTCAATACCTGCCCGCCGCTCGTCACATCATAGGCTGCTACGAGGAATACTTGCGGACCGACAAGAGTCTGGCGCGTATGCCCCATTGGTTCTTTGCCGATTGGGCCATGGGTTTCGACTATGGAGAACCCAACTACGGTCAAGACGGCAGCTCGGCCTATCAAAATCTGGTGTTTGTTATGGCACTGCGCGAACAGGCCGCTATGGAAAAGGCTTTCGGCTTAGAAGTTTTGGGAAATTATTACCATGATTTAGCTCGTCAGATAACCGCCGCCATCAAAGTCAAATACTGGAACAGCGCGCGCGGATTGTTGGCCGATACTCCTGAACACGATGTTTATTCACAACACGTCAATGCCCTGGCCATACTGGCTGAGGTGCTTGAAGAACACGAAGCGCAAGAGGTGTGCCGCAAGATGCTTGATGATACTACACTCATCCAAGCCACTTTCTATTTCCGCTATTTCGTACAGCAAGCCATGGATAAGGTCGGCATGGCCAACCGCTTGCTCGATACCCTGCAGCCCTGGCGAGACCAGCTTGCCATCGGGCTCACCACCTGGGCAGAAAATCCCGAACCGTCGCGCTCCGACTGTCATGCCTGGAGTGCCCATCTCAATATCGAGTTCTATCGTATGTTGTTGGGCATTCACTCTGCCGCTCCGGGGTTTGCCAAAGTTCGTCTGACTCCTGCTCTTGGTCACCTGTCGGAGGCATCAGGCTCCATACCCCATCCGTTGGGTAGCATCTCTGTAGCATACCTAAAGACGGGCCAAACCTTGCATGCCCGGATTGTGCTTCCGGAAGGAGTCCACGCTACCCTTGAATGGAAAGGTCAATGCGTGGAAGTAGAACATTCGCAGGAGTTAGTTATAGCAGAATAAAAACTTATTTATGTTTTATCAAAATCTCAATACGTTCGAATGAAAAAAATACCAAGATAACTTCTGAGCGGATAGCTATAGGCTATTCGCTCATTTTTTACCGGACAGTAATGGATGATGAATTGGACCGAAAAAACCTCCGCTTTAAATGTAGCCATATCTTTATTTGTAGAACATCTTACTGCAAAAGTAGCCTTATTTTGCGGATTCTGCGGAAACTCCACACTATCTAAATCTGTTATTTTGTACCCCTGAGCAGAATCGAACTGCTATTTAACGTTTAGGAAACGCTTGTTCTATCCGTTGAACTACAAGGGCTTTTGCATAGATTCTGCATATTGCAGTAGATTGCGGATGCAAAGATAATGTATTCTGTCGATTTTCCGAAAAAAGTTTTGTTAATCCGATTAACTTTACGAAATTTGTCGGTCAGTGATAGAATACAGTAACCCCCAAAAATTAATCTATAGTAATTCGTAAGTTATGGCAAACGACATGATGGTCAAAGAACTGGAGCAAGTGGTAGTCCGCTTCTCCGGAGACTCCGGCGATGGTATGCAGCTCGCCGGCAACATCTTTTCAACAGTTTCGGCTACCGTGGGCAATGATATCAGTACATTCCCCGACTATCCGGCAGATATCCGCGCCCCGCAAGGCTCACTTACCGGTGTTTCCGGTTTTCAGGTACATATCGGTGCAGAGAAAGTCTATACCCCGGGTGACAAATGCGACGTATTGGTAGCGATGAACGCCGCCGCACTGAAAACCCAATATAAGTTTGCTAAATCCACTGCTTGCATCATCATCGATACAGATGCTTTCCAGAAGTCAGATTTGGAAAAGGCCGCTTTCAAGACCGATAATCCGATAGAGGAAATGGGTATTAAGCAGGATGTCATCGCCGCCCCCATCTCAAAGATGGTGAAAGACTGCCTTGCCGACACCGGAATGGACAACAAATCCATGCTGAAATGCCGCAATATGTTTGCAGTAGGCCTGGTATGCTGGCTGTTCAACCGCGACTTGAAGATAGCCGAAGATTTCATCCGCGAGAAATTCGCCAAAAAGCCCGAAATTGCCGAAGCAAACATCAAGGTCATCCATGCAGGATATGACTATGGACACAACACCCATGCTTCCGTAGCCCACACATATAAGATTGAAAGCAAAACCACCGTTCCCGGCAGATACATGGATATCACGGGGAACAAAGCGACTGCTTACGGTTTCATCGCCGCAGCTGAAAAGGCTGGCTTGAAGCTATTCCTCGGCTCCTATCCCATTACTCCGGCAACCGATGTACTGCACGAACTCTCCAAGCACAAGTCTCTGGGCGTGATGACCGTGCAGTGCGAAGACGAGATTTCCGGTTGCGCCACTTCTATCGGCGCCGCTTTTGCAGGTGCGCTGGCTGTGACCTCCACTTCCGGTCCCGGTGTCTGCCTGAAATCGGAAGCCATGAACCTGGCAGTCATTACAGAACTTCCGCTGGTTGTGCTCGACGTGCAACGTGGCGGTCCTTCTACCGGTCTGCCCACCAAGTCAGAGCAGACAGACTTGTTGCAGGCATTGTTCGGCCGCAACGGTGAAAGCCCAATGCCCGTCATTGCCGCCTCTTCACCCACAAGCTGTTTCGACGCAGCCTACATGGCAAGCAAAATTGCACTGGAGCATATGACCCCGGTCGTATTGCTGACCGACGGCTTTGTAGCCAATGGCTCCGGCGCCTGGAAGCTGCCCAAACTGGCAGACTATCCCGCCATCACCCCTCCCTACGTGACTTCCGAAATGAAGGACAACTATACTCCGTACAAACGCAATCCCGAAACAGGTGTCCGCTATTGGGCCATCCCCGGACAAGAAGGTTATATGCACATCCTCGGCGGTCTGGAGAAAGACAGCAATACCGGTGCCATCTCCACCGATCCCGAAAACCATGACTTGATGTGCCACCTGCGTGCCGAGAAGGTTGCCAAAATCCCCGTACCTGATGTAGAAGTGCAAGGCTGTGCAGACGATGCCGATTTGCTGATTGTCGGTTTCGGCGGCACATACGGCCACTTGTATTCGGCCATGGAAGAGATGAACAAGGCAGGCAAGAAGGTTGCCCTCGCCCACTTCACTTATCTGAATCCGCTCCCCAAGAACACGGAAACCGTTCTGAAGAAGTACAAGAAGGTGGTAGTTGCCGAACAGAATCTCGGACAATTTGCAGGTTATCTACGTATGAAGATAGACAACTTCACCCCGTACCAGTTCAACGAAGTCAAAGGACAACCGTTCGTCGTTGCCGAGCTGGTCGCAGCGTTCAATAAATTAATTGATAATTGACAGTTGACAATTGATAATAACCATGCGTAATATGCGGATTATCAATGACCAGCCACCAATTATCAACTATCAATTATCAACTATCAATTAAAAAAGATTATGTGCGAATATACAGCAAAAGACTATAAAAAAGGACAACCCCGTTGGTGTCCGGGTTGTGGTGACCACTTCTTTCTGGCTTCACTGCACAAAGCAATGGCAGAAATCGGCAAAGCTCCTTGGGAGAATGCCGTCATCTCAGGTATCGGCTGCTCCAGCCGTCTGCCCTATTACATGAATACGTATGCGATGCAGACCATCCACGGACGTGCTGCTGCCATCTCTACAGGTGCCAAGGTTGCCAATCCCAACCTGACGGTATGGCAAATCTCCGGCGACGGTGACGGTCTGGCCATCGGCGGTAATCACTTCATCCACGCCGTACGCCGTAACATCGACCTGAACATGATTCTGCTGAACAACCGCATCTACGGTCTGACCAAAGGTCAATATTCTCCGACCTCTCCACGTGGTTTCGTCAGCAAGTCGTCTCCCTATGGTACGGTAGAAGATCCATTCCACCCGGCAGAGCTTTGCTTCGGTGCCCGCGGCCGTTTCTTTGCCCGCGCGGTAGCTACCGATGCTCCGGGGACAGTGGAAATATTGAAGGCAGCCATGGCTCACAAAGGGGCTTCCGTTTGCGAGATTCTGCAAAACTGCGTTATCTTCAATAACGGTACGCATGACTCCGTAGCCAAAAAGGAAGACCGCGCCAAGAATGCTATCTACTTGAAACACGGCGAACCAATGCTCTTCGGCGAGAACAACGAATACGGACTGATGCAGGAAGGCTTTGGTCTAAAAGTCGTGAAACTCGGTGAGAACGGCATTACAGAGAAGGATATCCTCATCCACGATGCCCACTGCATGGACAACACCCTGCAACTGAAGCTTGCCCTGATGGAAGGTCCCGACTTCCCGATTGCACTCGGTGTTATCCGCGATGTGGAAGCTCCTACTTACGACGATGCTGTTCATGAACAAATCGAAGAGGTGTCTGCCAAGAAGAAGTATCACAACTTCGAGGAGTTATTGATGACGAATGATACGTGGGAAGTAAAATAAACCACTAAGATTTATTAATATCATGTTTGCACGAAACAAATAAGGTGCAAACATGATATTAATTTCCTAAAAGTAAGAGTACCTCCCTATCCTTTCTCTCCCAAACATAGATACTTATTACGCCAAACATGCAGTTCTTCCATCAAGAATAACTATATTTGCCACAGTAACCATAGTAGTCACATTTTGAAAGTAATTCTCTGATTTATACTGGCTTAATATCAATCTCACAAACCGCAGGCTGATAGCTCTTTCGTTCGAGTAATCCTTCCCGGATAAAGGTCAAAAACACTCCCACCCTGAAAAAAAATGCAACCACTGCAACTGCACCAGATTTTATTGTAGTGATAGAGCATACCTCCGATGAACAAGGCTACCAATAAGGGTCGACAACAAGACTTCAAGGGAAGAGAGGGAAATTGTGGAATACCTACTGTGGATTTTTTCCACATCTCCACACCACAAACACCCGAACTTCCCTTTTTCCCGATAGAAAATAAGCAATTGATTATCAACATTATTCATCCTTAAAAGGATAGTCTGCCTTTCGTTTGGCATACCTCTTGCTAAAATATCTGCCGAAAGGACGTAACATTTATAATAAGATAAATCAATTATTTTTCAGTAGTATGAAAATCAGGATGAGAAAACGGTGTGACATTCCACATTCAGCGTCGCACTTCCAAAAAAGTTTGATTATTGCAAGTTGGTTATTAACATTTCTTTTCACCGGAACAGCCTTTGCACAAGAGAACCGAACCATTACAGGCATTGTAAGAGATGTAACGGGAGAACCGCTTATCGGTGCCAGCGTCATACAGAAAGGCACCAACAACGGCGTCATTACCGATGTGGACGGCAACTTCACACTGACCGTTCCTGCAGATGCAACACTCTCTATCGCTTACATGGGCTATGCTACTCGGGAGATAAACCTGGCAAAACGAAAAAAGCAAGGCGACCTGAAGATTACACTCAGCGAAGATACCCAGCAACTGAAAGAAGTCGTAGTAACGGCAATGGGTATCAAAAAAGACACGAAACGTGTCGGCTATGCCATCAGTACCATCAGTGCAGACGAATTGGTAAAGGCAGGAGCACCCAACTTTGCCTCTGCCATGTACGGTAAAGCACCGGGAGTCCGCATCACACAGACACAAGGCGGTTCTGCCGGAGCTGTCTCCATCAACGTACGCGGACTGACTTCCATCACTGGAAATAACCAGCCACTCATCATTCTGGACGGTGTACCCATCCGCAACGGCGGCACGGGTAAAAGCACGGACTTCGCCGAATTTGGCAACGACGGACAAATCCGTTCCAATGGTCTGGTAGACATCAACCCAGAGGACATCGAGAGCCTCAGTATTCTGAAAGGAGCTTCCGCCACAGCTCTCTACGGCTCGGAGGCTGCAAACGGTGCGGTAGTCATCACTAGCAAGCGCACCAAAAGCGGCAAGCTGACGGTGGACTTCAATGCCCAAGTCATGGCAAACTTACCGGCTTATCTACCAAAAGTACAGACCGTATACGGGCCGGGAACCTACAACACCGCATACAGCGATTATGAGAAACAGACGGGAGGCTTCTATCAGAGAACCCTAAACGGACAAAGCTACAAAAGCCTCCGTTCCACCACCTTGTCCTTCGGCCCGAAATACGACGGCAGCGAGGTACTTTACTGGGACGGGAAGATGCGCCCCTACCAGGCACTGACCGACAACCCGTGGAAAGAGTTGTTTCGCACCGGCTGGACCCAGACTTACAATCTCGCCATCTCACAAGGGACGGAAACCACCAGCAACCGCTTCTCCTACACATTCATGGACGAGATTCCCAATGCCCTGACCGGAAGCTTCACCAAACACAACTTCAAGCTGACCGGTTCGTATCAACTGGCGAAACCGCTGAAACTGGAATACTCCCTTAACTACATCGTACAGAATGTAGAAGACCGCCCGCAAACCTCGCTCAACCTATACAGCGGTTTCGGCAACATGTTCTCCACCTTCCTGGACATTCCCTATCTGAAACAAAGTTACGTCACCAGTCTGGGATACCGTAATACCTTTGTCGGAGGAAACGCCACGCTGACTCCTGAGGAATCATGGGCCTACGACCCCAGTTACGCCACCGGAGTGAACAACATGCTGTGGAATATGTACCATCACCATAGCGACGAGACAGAGAACCGGCTCATCGGTATGATTCGCCCCACCTGGCAGATAACCAACTGGCTGAGTCTGCGCGCCCAGGTTTCAACTGATATCACAGATGTGAAGCAAACACTGAAATATGAAAGCGAACAACCCAATTCCCTATACGACCCCAACGGTAGCTTCCAGTCCATCAACCGCCGTTACGACATTGTCTATGGAGATGTTATGTTGAACTTCAACTATAATATCAACCGCTTCGACATTGCCGCCACCGTAGGCTGGACCGGACGCTACGAAAATATGAACAATATCAGGGTCTCCACCAATGGCGGGCTTGTCACGGAAAACTGGTTCGACCTCAATGCCAGCCGCTACACGCCAAGCAGTACCCTGCAACGTATGGAACTACTGAAAACCGGCTATATGGGTACACTGAGCCTGGGATGGGACAACTATCTATTCCTTGAACTGACCGGACGCCAGGAACGCTCGTCTACCCTAAAAGACCAAAGTTTTTTCTATCCTTCCGCCAATCTGAGTTTCCTCTTCACCCAAGCCTTCCACATGCCGTCATGGTGGAACTATGGAAAACTGCGCCTCTCATACGGTATCGTAGGAAATGCTCCTGAAACCTATACCGCCAATATCGTCTACGAGCAAGGTTCGGACAACGGATTCACCTGGAACACCATTCCCTCTTCATGGGGGAATGCAGATATCCGTCCGGAAAAGAAGTACGAATACGAGATAGGTCTGGAAAGCAAGTTCTTAAACAACCGGTTGGGTATAGATGTATCTTACTACAACAACCGTGTAAAGGACCAGATACTCTCCACGCCGCAACCTTCCACATCAGGCGTAAAGAATGTGTTGATGAATGTGGGCGAGGTAGCCAACCACGGCTGGGATATATCAATCAGTGCCACTCCCATACTGACCAGAGATTTCCGCTGGGACCTGACAGCCAACTATGGTGTATATAAGAACAAAGTAGTGAAACTGGCCGATGGAGTGCCCTATCTGGAAATACTCAACTCCGGAGGTAGTGGAATAAAAATACAAGCTGTGGAAGGCCAGCCAATGGGTGACATCTATGCGCAGGTTCCCCAGGTGAACGAAAACGGTGAGTACCTCGTTTCCGATAAAGGTCTTTACCTCAACCAAACCGAATTGCAGAAAGTCGGCAACATCAATCCGGCAGGCGTAGGAGGTCTATTCAACTCTTTCTCCTACAAGAATGTATTCCTCGATTTCAGTATCGACTTCCGCATCGGAGGAGATGTTATCAACGAAATGAACCAATATGCCACCGCAGTGGGTCTGACACCCGAATCCCTGAAGTACCGTGATACGGAACACGGCGGACTATCCTATTACTATCCGGGCGACAACAGTTCCAGCGGAATTCCGGTACAAGTAGACCCTTCCACGGGTGTCGGCCCCAACGGAGAGATAATCTACCACGACGGCATCATTCTTCCGGGTGTAGTGGCCTCCACTGGCGAAAGAAACACACGTATCATTCCGGCAGGCTATTACTACAACACCACCTATAATTGGGGAACGGAGGCCGAACAGCTGACATACCGCCATTCGGTATTCGACAATTCTTATGTCAAACTGCGTGAATTGACCATCGGCTACCAATTTCCCGAAAAGATGATCTCCAAACTGGGACTGGGCCGGCTGAGTGTGTCGGTCTTCGGACGTAATCTCTTCTACTTCTACAAAGCACTGAAAAACTACGATGCGGAGTCGTCCGTCGGAACATCCTGGGCCAACCAGGCTACCGTGGGAAGTTCTACCACAGCTACCCGCAGTTTCGGTGTTTCACTTCGTGCAAGTTTCTGACAAAACAACCATCCAAAAAACAAAAAAGAGTATGAAAAAGACAAAGATATTATCTCTTGTTTCATTGGGAGCATTCCTCCTGACAACATCAGGCTGTACGGATTATGACTTCGACAGCAAATACGAAGACCCCTCCAAAGTAACCCAAGTCACCATCAGTAATCTGATGGTAGGAGTCTTCCAAAAAGTAAAGGACTATGATGTTTACGAATACAACCGGTTCTTCGGATTCGATTCACAGTTTACGGGCAAGTATGCACAAACCTTCGGCTACTCCAACACTACGGATATGTATACCCCCGGCTATATACCCGCTATTGACGGACAGTGGGACAATGTGTATTCGGCACTGGCCCAGTTCCGTAAGCTGGAATCTCTCTACGAGGAAGAAAGCGCGGCAGAACAAGCCCAGGACGAGGCATTCTATCTTGCCGCCAAAGTACAGTTGTACGATTTCTTTGCCGCCACAGTGGACGTTTTCGGGGATATGCCTTTCTCGGAAGCTTGTACGCTGCCGCTTACCAACGATGTAGGTAAATCGTATGCTCATTATGACAAGGCCGAGGATATTTATAAAACCATTCTTGATGAGCTCAAAGAAATTGCTCCACGGTTCCGTTCCATCCCCACACCGAGGAACTTCAATACACAAGACTTTATCAACAACGGGGACATGGACAAATGGGAACGCTATGCAAACTCCTTGCGACTGCGCCTTGCCATGCGCGTAGCCGCGCAAGGAGACTTGCAGGCGGAAGGCCGTACCGCCATCAAGGAAATCCTGGAAAATCCGTCAGCCTATCCGTTGATAGAGGAACAAGAAAACAACATTCTCATTGTCAACCAGAAGTCTGGGCAACTGAACTTCACCGCAGGCCACGGACTGGGTGACTGGGTAACTAACCGACTTGCTTCGGGCGCCATCATCGACCGCATGCTGGGCCATGGCAACTATGATATGACCAGCAATGACCCACTGAGCGGCGTTTATGTGAAAGGAGAAGACGACCCGCGCATCCTGCTCAACTTCAATCCCGTGAAGATTACCAACCAAAACACCGGTCAATTGGACGAACACCGTTATCTGGGCACAGACCTTACCGTGGCAGATGAGCTGACGGAATATTACAACTCGCAGGCACAAGACGAAGTCAATACCAGCAACACCGGTTTCTCACAAATCACGCAGAAAGGTTTCTTTTGGGAAAACGATAAATTCGACATGCTGATAATGGCCTCACCCGAAATCCATTTCCTGAAAGCGGAATCCTATGAAATGGGGTATGGAGTGGCAAAGAATGAAGCAAAAGCGGAAGAAGAGTTCAAAAAGGCTGTCAGCCAGTCCATCACGCTTTACTACTATTACGACTCGGTAAGTACGGGTGAAAACGCACGCCGGTATAATGCCCCCACTGCCGAAGAAACAGCCTCTTTCGCTGCTGCCAAATGGAACAGCACGGAATATGCAGACAAGCTGGATGCTATCATTACCCAAAAGTGGCTGCATTTCGGTTTCCTAGCCAGTCGTGAGGCATGGAGTGATATCCGACGTACCGGCTATCCGTCCGGCCTGGCCTTCCCCGAAGTGGCCGGTACCATCACAAATGTGCCGAACCGCTGGAGATACCCGAATACGGAAGTCAACTACAATCCCTACTATAAAGAGGTGTCAGCCGAAGACACTTACTACCACAAACTGTTCTGGGCAAAATAAGGACTTTGTTCGCAAACCCATTTTGCCCGAAGAGTATATCATACTCACCACAGAATAACACGGATTAACACAGATTGCCTTAGGAGTTCTGATAATAAAGAGCTTTTAGCAGTGTTAATCCGTGTTATCCTGTGGTGAGTATGTATTTGCCCCCTCTGTTTCTTTTATTCCGAACAGTATCCCTCCTTTTTTAGAAATCTTAAGGATTTCCCGGTAGGGAGATTGCGGGAAACCACTGTCTTTAATGAACGACGGACAAACATCGCTTCCGCAAAAACTGAACTATAACATAACGGACTAAATGAAAAAGTATCCAAATGACTTGATTGGCGACATCATGAAAGCCTTCGGCAAATATGCCGACCGACCGGCATTCGTCATCGAAGACACGGCCTGCACTTATGGAGAGCTGGCAACTTGCGTACAGAAAATATCCTCCCTATTCAAGGACAGAGAAGACAAAATTATCGGCATCGTCGCAGAAAACAGACTGGAAACATACGCATCCATACTATCTGCACTGATTTGCGGAAAGACATACGTCATCCTGCATCCTTCCTACCCCAAACATAGGAACGACAGAATTGCCGACTCGGCAGGCATTCGCCTCGTGCTGCATACCGAGAATATCCATGTCTTGAACCTCGACACCCGGAATCTGGAACTGATATGTACCTCCGAAATAGAGCAGGCAGAGAACTCCGCCACGTTCCATGCCGCAGAAGACATCCTCCATACGGCAGAAGAGGAAAATGCCTACATCATCTTTACCTCCGGAAGCACGGGCGAACCCAAAGGAGTACCCATCTCCCGCCGTAACCTGAATGCTTTCTATACCGCCTACCACCGCCTCGGCTGGCAACTGGACGAGAACGACCGGATGCTGCAGATGTTCGAACTCACTTTTGACGTTTCCATCGTATCCTTTCTATATCCGCTGACGCTGGGTGCTTGCATATACACCGTTTCTCCGGAAGGCGTGAAATACATCAACGTAATTGAAACTCTGGAAAAATACGACCTGACCTTCGCTGCCGTGGCCCCTTCACTGCTCCAGCTGCTACGTCCCTATTTTCCGGAGATACACCTCCCCGCACTTAGATATCTAGTGGTTACTGCCGAGGCTTCTGACGCGGAGCTGTTGGATGCTTTCAGAAAATGTGTCCCCAATGCCTCTTTCATAAACCTATACGGACCGACAGAGGGAACCATCTACTGCACTGCCTACCGGATACCCGTCACCTCCTGCAAGCATCACAACGGCATGACCGCTATCGGAAGGCCTTTCGAAGGCATCGATGCCCTAATTATGGATAACGACGGTCGCCCGCTGCCTACCGGAGAAACCGGCGAACTATGGATTAGCGGCAATCAAGTGATGGGTGGATACTGGAATGCTCCCGAAAAAAACGGGGAATGCCTCGTAGAGACCGCCAATGGAAAAGTATACTACAAGACGGGAGACCTCTGCCGGATGGATGCCGACGGTGACATCATCTATTGCGGACGAAAAGACTCACAGATAAAGATACAAGGATTTCGCATCGAGCTGAGCGAGATTGAACATGTGGCAAAAAACTTTTTCAACGGTGAATGCCGTGTAGTCGTCATTCCCAAATACGACAACGGCAATCAGTGCGAACTACATCTCGTCGTAGAGAAGAAACAGCTCGACAAACAGCAGATGGAGGAATATCTGTATAGCAGGCTTCCCTACTACATGATTCCCAAGCATATGCATTGCCTGGAACAGTTTCCGCTGAACACCAGTAGCAAAACAGACAGAAAGAAAATACAAGAACTAATTTAAACTTGACAATGGATACACAGACTATTTTGAATGAAATGAGCCTCATCTTTCGGGAGGTACTGAAAAGAGAGAACATTGTACTTGACAATGAGACCACCGCCCAGGATGTGGAAGGATGGGATTCACTGACCAACATGCAACTGATAAACAAGATAGAGAAGAAATTCAATGTACGCTTCACCTTCAGAGATATTGTAAAACTCAAAAACGTGGGAGACATCTGCCATGCCATTTTAACCAAAACCAACTAGGAAATGTCATTCATATCCCTGAACTTCGTCGTACTGTTTGCGTGTACTTTCATTCTATACCATACGCTTCCTTCACGATTCAGAAAAGCGACCTTACTGACAGCCAGCTGCCTCTTCATAGGCTTCTACCACCTCGCTTTTCTGATAACGGCCCTCATCCTCACGCTTACCACCTTCTACCTTGGCAAATGGATAGGACAGGCCAAGCGGGAAAGCGGCATGAAGGGAATTTATTTTTCAGGTGTGTGTTTTCTGGTTGTAAGCTGGTTGGCATTCCGGTATGCTGACCGGCTTACAAACTGCCACATTCTCTTTCCACTGGGAATCTCTTTCTATACTTTCCAGGCCATTTCGTACCTGACAGAAATCTACTGGCAAGAAGAAGAACCGGAAAAGAGCCTGCCCGACTTCATGATATACATGCTCTTCTTCATGAAGTTCCTTTCCGGTCCCATAGAAAGAGCAAGTGACATGCTCCCCCAACTGAAGTCCTGCAAAGCCACGGACTATACATCCATGGTCTACGGAATGAGACTGATTGTCGTGGGACTAATAAAGAAACTGATACTGGCCGACTCCATCGCCCCATACATAGACGGTGTCTTCGGGTCGGTATACACAGCCTCGGGCGTGCAATTGCTGATGGCATGCCTCCTATATCCGATAGAGCTGTATGCCGACTTCTCCGGATATACCGACATCGCATTGGGAGGAGCGCGCATGCTGGGATTCAAGCTCAGCCCAAACTTCAACCGGCCGTTCATTGCACAGACCACTGCCGACTTCTGGCGCCGATGGCACATGTCGCTTTCATTCTGGGTACGCGACTATCTGTACCTCCCGTTGTCCTCGAACCTGCGTGGATGGGGACAATGGGGCGTATTTCTAAGTCTGGCGCTGACCTTCACGGGACTGGGTATCTGGCATGGTGCCGGATGGAACTTCGCTGTCTACGGACTAATTCAAGGTGTCATCATCTTCTACGAGATGAAGACCACAGCATTTCACCGCAGACTGAAAGCCCAATTGGGAAGCCGCTTATATGCCACATTATCCGTCGTAAGGACCTACCTACTTTTTGCCGTATCTCTGATATTCTTCCGGGCAAGTTCTATGGCCGAAGCGTTCCACTACATCAGCCACCTCTCCTTCGGCGTACATTACAGTTGGAAGGAAATGAACATCGGAATGCCGGACCACAACAGCATTGTGGCAGGAAGCGCACTCGTACTGATATTGGTTTACGAATATTTCATGTCCAAGCATGATTTGCTAGAAGCCCTCGGACGACAGCCGGCAGCCGTAAGATGGAGTATCTATTATCTGCTCGCCATAATACTTTTCACACTGGGACAGTTCAACTCGGACAGCTTCATATATTTACAATTTTGACAATAAAGACACATGATGAAGAAAAACAGCGAACGGAACGCAGCCATACGTTTCATGAAAAAGCTCTTTATCCTTTTTATCCCTTTTATAGCCCTACTGGCAGTCTATTTCCTGGACGACCCTTTCATGGTCCTGAAGAACTATGAACGATACGACCAAACCCCGGTTGTACTAAACGAAGGGCACGTGGGGTGGCAGATGTATCTGAACAACCGGGATACCATCCCCATCGACTCCTATATCATGGGAAACTCCTGCACTATGGCTTATCAATGCCATGAATGGGAGAAATACCTCCACGGCGGAAGAGCCGTACGGCTATTCGGAAATGCCGAAAGCCTTGCCGCCGTCTGCCTGAAGCTGAAGGCACTGGACAAGGCAGGTGCAACAATCAAGAACCTGCTGCTGATTATCGACAAGGAATCATTGCACAACGACCGTTGCCTGACCGGACATTCCAACATTCTGCCACCCGCCATATCGGGAATAAGCAGCTTCAAGTTTCAGAAGGAATTCTGCCAAGCCTTCTTCTACCCGAACTTTCTCTTCCCCTATCTGGACTACAAGCTGTTCCATACCTATCGCCCTTACATGAAAGGGGTTATAAACCCCTATGGCTCCACCCGAAACCCGGTAACCAATGACGTGTTAAATCCCAGAGAGAAAATGATAAAGGAAGAGGGAGATAAGTACTGGGAAAACCGGAAAGGAGAATTCACCAAAGAGAAAATGAAGAATTATAGAGACGGGAAATACCGGGAAGCCCCCCAAGTGCTCAGGGAAAAGCAAATCAATCTGTTGCAGGAAATAAAGTGGATTTGCCGGAAACATGATACCGATGTAAAAATCATTATCAGTCCCGACTACCTGCAAGTCAACATAAACCCTGCCGACGTAAAGACACTGAAGCGCTTCTTCGGAAAACGGAATGTATTTGATTTCACCGGTATCAACGAATACACGGAAGACATCCACAATTATTATGAACCGGGTCATTATAGGCCCGCACTTGGGAAAAGGCTGATGGAAAAGATATATGAACCTTATATCTTGTCACCGAACGCCAAATCTCCGGCATCTCCCAGCCCGGGAACGATATAGGAATGCTCGTTCATCTCCGGGTCGATTGCTGCACACCACAAGGTCACTTCATCTCCAGGGAACAGCTTTTCCAGATGCTCTACGCCCTGCTGGCTGGCTATGACACAAGCTATCTGCAACTTGGCCGGCATCCCCTTGGTGACGAAGGCCTTCCAGGCCAATTCCATACTTTCTCCCGTGGCAAGCATCGGGTCTACAATCAATAATGTCTTCTTGGACAAATCCGGAGTAGCGATGTATTCGATGTGTACATCCACCGTACGGCATTCCTTATCCTTATAATAACGGTAAGCGGAAACAAAAGCGTTCCCGGCATGGTCGAACATATTCAAGAATCCAGTATGCAAAGGCAATCCGGCACGGAAAACAGTGGCAATCACCACCTCGTCATCGGGTGTGCTGACCGACGCCACCCCCAAGGGAGTCTGTACCTGCTTGACAGAATACGTCAGTTCCTTACTCATTTCATACGCCATTATCTCTCCAATGCGTTCAATATTACGGCGGAAGCGCATACGGTCGCCCTGGACTGCTACATCACGAATTTCCGCCACGTATTGGTTCAAGACAGAATTTGTCTCGGCAAAGTTGATAACCTTCATAATTATAGAATGTTTTGATGTGCAAAGTAAACGAATTTCACCCAATTTGCAACATTCAGTTAGCAGATATTGTTATGGTTTTATAAAAGATTTCCTATTAGAGAAAAATTTCTCTAATAGAGCTTTTCTTTAAAAAGAAAGTATTACTTTTGTAGGCGAAAAACAAGGGACCTGCTGAAAAGCAGGAAAAAAAGAGCTTTTCTACACCCGTTTTTCCTTGTAAATCAAAGGTAAAAAGAGATTAAGGAAAGAGATTATAAACCAAATACCAACATTTTAAATCATTAAAAGAAATGGCAAATTTAGATTTAAGCAAGTACGGTATCCAAGACGTGAAGGAAATTATCCACAACCCGTCTTACGATGTACTGTTCGCAGAAGAAACCAAACCAGGTTTGGAAGGTTTTGAAAAAGGTCAGGTAACTGAACTGGGTGCTGTAAATGTAATGACAGGTATCTATACCGGTCGTTCTCCTAAAGATAAATTCTTCGTAATGAATGAAGCCAGCAAGGATTCTGTATGGTGGACTTCTGAAGAATACAAAAACGACAACAAACCTTGCTCTGAAGAAGCTTGGGCTGACTTGAAAGCTAAAGCTGTTAAGCAGCTGAGCGGCAAGCGTCTGTTTGTTGTTGATACCTTCTGTGGTGCCAACCCCGCTACTCGTATGAAAGTACGTTTCATCATGGAAGTGGCATGGCAGGCTCACTTCGTAACTAACATGTTCATCCGCCCGACTGCTGAAGAACTGGCTAACTACGGAGAACCCGATTTCGTATCATTCAACGCTTCTAAGGCAAAAGTTGACAACTACAAGGAACTGGGTCTGAACTCTGAAACAGCTACTGTATTCAACTTGAAGACCAACGAACAGGTTATCTTGAACACTTGGTACGGCGGTGAAATGAAGAAGGGTATGTTCTCTATCATGAACTACAAGAACCCGTTGCGTGGTATCGCTTCTATGCACTGCTCTGCCAACACTAACATGGAAGGTACTGACTCTGCTATCTTCTTCGGTCTGTCCGGTACTGGTAAGACTACCTTGTCAACTGACCCGAAACGTCTGTTGATCGGTGACGACGAACACGGATGGGATGACGAAGGTGTATTCAACTACGAAGGTGGTTGCTATGCTAAGGTTATCAACCTGGATAAAGAAAGCGAACCCGATATCTACGCTGCCATCAAGCGTGACGCTCTGTTGGAGAATGTTACAGTAGCTGCTGACGGTAAGATTGACTTCGCTGACAAGAGCGTAACTGAAAACACTCGTGTTTCTTATCCTATCTACCACATCAATAACATCGTTAAGCCGGTTTCCAAGGGTCCTCACGCTCACCAGGTAATTTTCTTGTCTGCCGACGCATTCGGTGTATTACCTCCGGTATCTATCCTGAACCCTGAACAAGCTCAGTACTACTTCTTGTCTGGCTTTACTGCTAAGTTGGCTGGTACAGAACGTGGCATCACTGAACCGACTCCGACATTCTCTGCTTGCTTCGGTGCTGCTTTCTTGAGCTTGCATCCTACTAAATATGCAGAAGAATTGGTTAAGAAGATGAACAAGGTTGGTGCTAAGGCATACTTGGTTAACACTGGTTGGAACGGTAGCGGCAAACGTATCTCTATCAAAGATACTCGTGGTATCATCGACGCTATCCTCGACGGTTCTATCGACAAGGCTCCGACGAAGGTTATTCCTTTCTTCGACTTCGTGGTTCCTACTGAATTGCCTAATGTAGATCCGAAGATTCTTGATCCTCGCGATACTTACGAATGCGCTTGCCAATGGGAAGAAAAAGCAAAAGACCTGGCTGGTCGCTTCATCAAGAACTTCGCTAAGTTCACTGGCAACGAAGCTGGTAAGGCTTTGGTTGCTGCTGGTCCGAAGCTCTAATCTGACAATAAAGTTAGAAACATATGGAAAAGGTATCTCCTCCGGGAGATGCCTTTTTTCTTTTTTAATATCTCTATCTCATTGATAATCCGAAAGTTTTAGTAGTTTTGCAGAAACCATTATTCAAATAAAGCAATATGAAAAGTATCAGATTGATGTTGGCAGGCGCAAGTTTGTTACTGCTCTGCAGTTGCGGTGCCCAGGTCCAGAAAGAGACCCAAGTTGCCAATGCAAATGAAAGCAAAGAGAATGCGGTGATTGAAACCATCATGTCACGCCGCAGCATCCGCCAGTACAAACCGCAAGCCGTGAATCGCGACACCATGCAGATTATCCTGGATTGCGGTATCAATGCACCCAACGGACAGAACAAGCAATCGTGGGAAGTGCGTGTAGTGGATAACCCGGATTTCATCAACGGCATCACGGAAATCTACAAGAAGGAAAATCCCAAAGCCGCCGAAGACCCGAAATTCAAGAACATGTTTCGCAACGCTTCTACAGTAGTATTTATTGCCAATGACCCGTCTTATGACCTTTCGCAGATTGACTGCGGACTGCTGGGTGAGAATATGATTCTATCAGCCTGGTCCATGGGAATCGGTTCTTGCTGCTTGGGCGGTCCCACGCGCTTCATGACCTCTACTCCGGCTGCTGCCGAATACCTGAAGAAACTGGATATTCCGGAAGGCTATCAGCTACTTTACTGTATCGCTTTCGGCTATCCGGACGAAACGCCCACTGCCAAACCCCGTAATGCGGCAAAGGTAAAATTCATCGATTGACTTTCGTTTGAATGACGACAATAAAAAGGAGTGCCTCACCTTTCGGCGGGGCACTCCTTTCATATATAACAACTAAAACTCTTCTGTTTATCAGTTCTTGTTTGCGCGTTTACGCTCAAGCTCATCGAGGATAACCTTACGCATACGCATTGATTTAGGAGTAACTTCCACATATTCATCCTCCTTGATGTACTCCAGTGCCTCCTCAAGAGAGAACTGTACGGGAGGAATCAGACGTGCCTTGTCATCCGAACCACTGGCACGCATATTGGTAAGCTTCTTGGACTTCGTTACATTAATCACCAAGTCGTTGTCATGGGAATGCTCGCCCACTACCTGGCCTGCATAAACCTCTTCCTGCGGGAAAATGAAGAATTTGCCGCGGTCCTGCAACTTGTCAATGGCATAGGCAAAAGCCGTACCGGACTCCATGGCAATCATAGAACCGTTGGTACGCCGTTCAATCTCACCCTTATACGGTTGATATTCCTTAAAACGGTGTGCCATGATAGCCTCGCCGGCAGAAGCGGTCAACACATTGGTACGCAGACCGATGATACCGCGCGACGGCATGTCGAACTCAAGATTTACACGTTCGCCGGCACTTTCCATCTTCACCATTTCACCTTTACGACGGGTCACCATATCAATCATCTTGCTGGCATATTCTTCGGGAACATTGATGGTAAGCTCTTCAATAGGTTCGCATTTCACGCCGTCAATCTCCTTGAAGATTACCTGCGGTTGCCCTACCTGCAACTCATACCCTTCACGACGCATGGTCTCAATCAGTACGGAAAGATGAAGCACGCCACGGCCGGAAACAATCCACTTGCCGTCTTCCTCGCTCTTGCGCACGCGAAGTGCAAGATTCTTATCCAACTCCTTCATCAAACGGTCGTGGATGTGGCGGGAAGTAACAAACTTACCTTCCTTACCGAAGAACGGAGAGTCATTAATGGTGAAGAGCATACTCATCGTAGGTTCATCAATGGCAATAGGCGGCAACGCTTCCGGATTTTCGTAATCGCAGACCGTATCTCCGATTTCGAATCCTTCGATACCTACCAACGCACAGATGTCACCGGAAGACACTTCCTGCACCTTTACACGGCCCATACCTTCGAATGTATGCAATTCCTTGATTTTTGATTTCACGATACTCCCGTCACGCTTTGCCAAAGACACATTCATGCCTTCTTTCAATATGCCACGGTGTACGCGGCCCACAGCAATACGCCCGGTATACGAAGAATAATCCAGCGAAGTAACCAGCATTTGCGGTGTACCCTCCAACTGTTCGGGGGCAGGAATATTCTCCAAGATACAGTCCAGAAGCGGATAAATGTTATCAGTCGGCTGCTGCCAGTCGGTACTCATCCAATTATTCTTGGCAGAACCGTAGATAACGGGGAAATCCAGCTGGTCCTCGGTTGCATTCAGGCTGAACATCAAGTCGAACACCATCTCGTACACTTCTTCGGGACGGCAATTTGGCTTATCCACCTTATTCACAACAACGATAGGTTTCAGACCAATCTGCAGAGCTTTCTGCAATACAAACCGTGTCTGCGGCATAGGACCTTCGAAAGCATCCACAAGCAGAATGCATCCATCCGCCATATTCAATACACGCTCCACTTCACCTCCGAAGTCACTGTGTCCCGGAGTATCAATAATGTTAATCTTGGTGTCTTTGTAGTTGATAGAAACGTTCTTTGAGAGAATCGTTATACCTCGTTCACGCTCCAGGTCATTGTTATCCAACATTAATTCACCTGTGCTCTGGTTGCTGCGGAAAAGGTTTCCGGCCAAAAGCATCTTGTCAACGAGCGTCGTTTTCCCATGGTCCACATGGGCAATAATTGCAATGTTTCTAATCTTTTGCATATAATACCTATTATTTTCAGGCGACAAAGTTAGTGATTTTGGATTAGATATGCAGTATAGATATGATTTTTTTGCTGAATATCATTGTGATATAAAAGTTTATCCCTATCTTTGCAGCCCCGAAAGGGAATAATTTATAATAACTTTTAATTAAACATTATGTATTTAGACGCTGCTAAAAAGCAAGAAATCTTCGGCAAATACGGAAAGTCTAACACTGATACTGGCTCAGCTGAGGCTCAGATAGCTTTGTTTTCCTACCGTATTGCTCGTCTGACTGAGCACCTTAAGCTCAACAGAAAGGATTATAGTACAGAAAGAGCTTTGACTATGTTGGTAGGTAAACGCCGTGCGTTGCTGACTTATCTGAAGGACCGCGACATCACCAGATATCGTGCTATCGTCAAAGAACTCGGCTTGCGTAAGTAATCTACTTGCGGCAAAACCATTAAAAAAGGAAGTTTTCCAAAAGGAAACTTCCTTTTTTGTTCATAATCCGATTTATACCTAATTTTGTATCCATGAAAAGAAAAGTATCAGCAGCAAATCTTTCGATAGCAATCACTTTTCTATTGATACTGCTATCATTCGGCTTCGGTTATCGCAGCTATTCGCAGGCAGAACAACGTGTGGTCTCTGACCTGAACCAGGCACTGCAACGCACAGTATTGCAGAACAAGGGATTATGGTTGAATGCGGACACAATCCAGACTTATGCCAAACTACAAGAAGTGATAGGTGCCCCCGTTTCTGTAAACGGTTCCCACAGAGCCTTTACCGAAGCATTGTCCATCACCGGATTGAAAGATGTCTCTACCCTTTCGCTGCATATACTGAAAAAGAACTCTCCCGCCACCGTATTCAATGAGATTCCTGCCGGATGTCTTGCCAGCGACACATTGGTATGGCTCTCCACCACAGCCGATGCATCTGGACTGACACTTTCCTTCCGGGGATATGCCCGTTGCTCAGCTACCATGCTGTTCAGCTTATCCAAGCAGACAATTCCGGCAACATTGCTATTGGCCGCCCTGCTGTGGGGAGGATTCACCTTTTTCTATTTCCGTCGGCGCACAAAGACTAATGCCAGTAACGGGCAGCAACAAGAAAACTTCATTACCTTCGGCAACCTTTCGCTTTCCCTCCAGGAAGCCTGCTTCTATAACGAACAGCAGGAAAAGCTAAAACTCACCCCCATGCAGTACACACTGATGGAGATGTTCTACCTTTCTTCCTCACACCTACTTTTCAAATCCGACATCTGCCAATCGCTATGGCCGGGAAAAGACAATGCAGACGAAACGCTTTACACATTGATACGGCGTCTGAAGCCCATTGTCGAGGACAACAGCAACCTCAGAATAACAACAGATCGTGGCCGCGCCTACGGACTGGAAATAAAAACCTAAACATTATAGAATCATGAAGACTAACAAACTTATCCTATTAGGGCTAATCTGCCTGACTGTCGCAATGCCGACAACCGCCCAAAACCGTAACGAAAAGAAAGCGCGCACTGAACGTGCTGTAAAAGAAGCTATTGCTGCTAAACAATACAAAATCAACGTAGATCGGATGCAACCGATGAGAGGCGGTAGCCGTAACCTGACCACCAACTACACACTGGAAATCAGAAACGACTCCGTTTTCTCTTACCTGCCTTACTTTGGAGTGGCCTACAATGCTCCGTATGGAGGAGGCAAGAGCCTGAATTTCAATGCATCCATCACCGCATACACAACTAGAGCACTCAAAAAAGGCAAAATCCAAATAGACTTCAAGACCCGTAGTGATGAAGACAATTATGAGTACCGCCTCACCATCTTTCCCGATGGTTCTACCAGTATCCATGTGCAACCCATGAACAAACAGTCCATCTCGTTCACCGGAGAGATGGATACAGAAAAGTAATCATCTTCCCCCTTTAAAAGGACAAAAGAAAGTATTGTCAGTCTATTGTCAGGCAAATGTCAGACAACTATCCGCTTTTTGTTTCTTCCATCCCGGCAGAAAGCGGATACCTTCGTGTCCCGAAATCAAACAACAACCGGAACATGAAACAGATAATATGTATTCTTGCCCTGCTCCTAATGAGCGTCACGACAACAAAAGCACAAACCAGCCCGGCAACACCCTCCATCCAAGGTAAAATTCTCACAGAGGAAAAGCAACCGATAGAGTTTGCCAACATCGCCCTCCTTTCCGAAGATTCCACCTTCATACAAGGAACGTGTAGCCGAAGCGACGGTAGTTTTGAACTTCTCCCTCCCGCTCCCGGAAACTATCTACTACAAATTTCTTCCATCGGTTACAAAACCCTTTGCCAGCCTTGCCCCACCGGGAGTACCCACAACTGGATATTGCAAACCGATGCCGTGCTACTTGCGGAAACCGTCATCACCGCCGCCTGTCCCGTTTTCCGACTAAAGGGCGGAAAGTTGGAGACAAGCGTACGGCAAACCCTGCTCGTATCCTTGAATGATGCCAACGACGTATTGAAACATATCCCCGGACTACGCTCCTCTGATGAGGGGTATACCGTTTTTGGCAAAGGGACACCGGTCATCTATATAGACAACCGCCTTCTGCAAGACAACTCCGAGCTGCAACGCCTCTCTGCCGCCGATATTGAAAAAGTGGAGCTCATCACCAACCCGGGTGCAGAGTACGATGCTACCGTTAAAGCCGTTGTACGCATACGCACCGTACGTAACAAAAGAGACAGTTTTGGCGGTAATTTCCGTGCAGGAATCACCCAACGGAGACGCAACAGCCATTACGGACAAGTCAATCTGAATTATCAGAAGAAAGGACTGTCCCTGCTGGGCATGCTGTACACCAATTATGAAAACAGAAAACGCCACCAGGAGGTTCGCTACCAGATACCGTCCGAAATACAATGGGATGTAAATAACCGGGTTCACTTATATAATAAGAGACTACTTGCCGGAGGAAAAGCAAGCGCCAGTTACGACTTCAACCCCCAACACAGCCTCGGTGCCTCCTATGAGTTTCATCGTACCCCCGATTATCACAGCAGTGACCATTCGGCATATACCGTCCGGGCAAATGAAGAATTGGCCGATCACACCATACATTCCTCCCAAAACTTGCAGCAAACCAACCGGCACCAGCTGAATGCCTACTATCAGGGCAGCATAAAGCAACTCCACATAAACTTCAACACCGACCTGGTATACGGCAAAAGTTATAATCACCAGGAGGCTCAAGAAGAAAGCCAGACCGAAGGCAATCGCGACATCAGCTCTTTCAACCACGCCGACAACCGCCTTTATGCCGCCAAGTTGATTCTGACCCATCCCCTTTGGAAAGGTGAACTGAAGACCGGTGCCGATTACACCTTCATCCGGCGAAATGACAATTTCCTGAACCGGCAGCACATACTTCCCGATACAGACAGTCGAATCGACGAAAGCAAGTCCGCCGTCTTTGCCGAATACTCACTGACATTAGGAAAAATCAGCCTTCTTGCAGGACTGCGCTTCGAGCATGCCGTCTCCGACTATTGGGAGCAGGAAAAGTACGTGTCCGGTCAAAGTCGTACTTACAATGACTGGTGCCCCAACCTATCGGTAGACTTTCCTCTCGGCAAAGCCCAAGCCAATCTCAGCTATACAGCCAAAAGCAACCGCCCCAGCTTCTTCCAGCTACGTAGCACACTGAGTTATAACAACCGTTTCATCTACGAAGGCGGAAACCCGCTACTCACCCCCGAAACCAACCACGACCTGCTGTTCACGGCCCTTTACAAGTGGGTACAATTCGGACTTAACTACCAATACCGCCGCAATGCCATTGCCTTCATGACCAAAGAATACGAGGACAATCCGGATGTTGTCATCTTCACTACCGGAAATTTCAAACGGATGCAGTATCTCACCGCCTCTGCCCATCTGTCACCCACCGTCGGCATCTGGAAACCGGAGCTCGGCATTTACTTCGCCCAACCGTTCTTCAAAGTCACCAATCAAGGCAGTAGCAAGAATATGAACCGCGGCAGCATTTACCTCTTTCTGCAAAACAGTCTCCAGCTTCCGGACGAGTGGACTCTCTCCCTTGATGCCGACTACCAGAGCGAAGGCAACTTCGGCGCCATGCTGCAACGTTCCTATTGGGGCATAGACGCTGGCATCCGCAAAACATTCTTCAACAAAAGGCTGACGCTCGGACTGCAAGCCAATGACCTGTGGAATTCCCGGTATGGCTCCTTCATGCTGTTCGGTCCCCGGCTGACCTATACGAAAAAGGCAAACCCGGACTCGCGCAGCTTCTCCCTGAACCTAAGCTATCGTTTCAATGCAGCAGGCAAAGCGTACAAAGGAAAGCACGTATCGGAACAAGACTTGAAGCGGCTATAAACAGAACTTTGGGGAAGAAAGAGAAACAGAACAGAAGAATATTATACAAATAAGCCGACCACCGGAGATATTTCAGCAATATTTTCCCTCAGAATGTTGCATCAAGTAAAAGTTTCTCTTATTTTTGCGGTTTAACAGCTATAAATTATAACCTTTAGACAGAAAATACTATCATTATGGATACCAGCAAAATCGTAGGAGAAAAAATAAAATCACTCCGTGAAAGCCAATCCATCAGTATGGAAGAACTGGCACAGCGTTCGGGACTTGCTATCGAACAGATTGAACGTATAGAAAACAACATCGACCTCCCGTCACTGGCTCCCCTCATCAAGATAGCTCGTGTGCTGGGTGTACGTTTGGGAACTTTTCTTGACGACCAGGATGAGAACGGTCCCGTGGTCTGCCGTAAGGACGAGTCGCAGAACAGTATCAGCTTCTCCAACAATGCCATCCACAGCCGCAAGCATATGGAGTATCATTCACTCTCCAAATCCAAAGCCGACCGCCATATGGAGCCGTTTATCATTGATGTGGCCGCTACGGACGACAGTGACTTTGTACTCTCCTCACACGAAGGCGAAGAATTCATCATGGTGATGGAAGGGACCATGGAAATCAGTTACGGCAAAAATACCTACCTGCTCGAAGAAGGTGACAGCATCTATTACGATTCCATCGTTCCGCACCACGTACACGCCTATGAAGGGCAGGCAGCCAAGATACTTGCAGTAGTTTATACACCAATTTAAATTAATGGAAAATTAAAAGGTGAAAATGGAAAATGATAAATACTTTCTATTTTCACCTTTCAACTTTCCACTTTCAACTTCCACATCATGTTATACGAACGTACCCTCGGCCAATGGTTGGAACATTGGGCCGAAACAACACCAGACAAAGAATATATCGTTTACTCTGACCGCAACCTGCGCTTCACCTGGAGCCAGTTCAACCGCCGGGTGGACGACATGGCCAAAGGACTTATCGCCATCGGCGTGGAACGGGGAACACACGTAGGTATCTGGGCAGCCAATGTACCCGACTGGCTGACTCTATTATACGCTTGCGCCAAGATAGGTGCCGTCTACGTAACGGTAAACACCAACTACAAACAGTCCGAGCTGGAATATCTCTGCCAGAACTCCGACATGCATACCCTCTGCATCGTCAATGGCGAAAAGGACAGTGACTTTGTGCAAATGACCTATACCATGCTTCCGGAACTGAAGACTTGCCAACGCGGACACTTGAAAAGCGAACGTTTCCCTTATATGAAAAACGTCATCTACGTGGGGCAGGAGAAGCACCGGGGCATGTACAACACGGCCGAAATACTTCTCTTGGGCGACAATATAGAAGACAGCCGCCTGAATGAGCTCAAAAGTCAGGTCACTTGCCACGATGTAGTGAACATGCAATACACCTCCGGCACTACGGGATTCCCGAAAGGCGTCATGCTTACCCACTACAACATTGCCAACAACGGTTTCCTTACCGGTGAGCACATGAAGTTTACCGCCGATGACAAGCTCTGCGTCTGCGTACCATTGTTCCACTGCTTTGGCGTGGTACTTGCCACCATGAACTGCCTGACACACGGCTGTACGGAAGTAATGGTGGAACGCTTCAACCCACTGGTAGTGCTCGCCTCTATCCACAAGGAGCGCTGCACGGCACTTTACGGCGTACCCACCATGTTCATTGCCGAACTGAACCATCCGATGTTCGACATGTTCGACATGTCCAGCCTCCGTACGGGTATCATGGCAGGTTCCCTCTGCCCGGTAGAGCTGATGAAGCAGGTGGAAGAGAAAATGTACATGAAGGTAACCAGCGTTTACGGGCTGACCGAAGCTGCTCCCGGAATGACCGCCACCCGGATAGATGACCCATTCGACGTACGTTGCAACACTGTAGGACACGACTTTGAACATACGGAAGTAAAGGTTATCGACCCCGAAACCGGAGAAGAGTGTCCCGTAGGCGTACAAGGTGAAATGTGCAACCGCGGATACAACACCATGAAGGGTTACTACAAAAACCCGGAAGCCACGGCCGAAGTCATTGACGAGAACGGTTTCCTGCACTCGGGAGACCTTGGAGTGAAGGACGAGGACGGCAATTACCGCATCACAGGACGCATCAAGGACATGATTATCCGCGGTGGTGAGAATATCTATCCCCGCGAGATAGAAGAGTTCCTCTATCAACTGGAAGGCGTAAAAGACGTGCAGGTAGCCGGTATTCCCTCTAAGAAGTACGGTGAAGCCGTAGGCGCTTTCATCATCCTGCACGAAGGAGTGGATATGCACGAATCGGATGTACGAGACTTCTGCATCGGCAAAATATCCCGCTACAAGATACCCAAGTATATCTTCTTCATCAAAGAATTCCCCATGACGGGAAGTGGCAAGATACAGAAATTCAAGCTGAAAGACCTGGGATTACAGCTTTGCAAGGAGCAGGGGATTGAGATTGTGTGATAATAAAGGATAAGAGATAAGGGGTTAGCGATTAGGGATTATTTGGGGCCGCATAGACTTTAATATAGGCATAAACCCATCCTTAATCCCTAATCGCTAACCCCCTTATTTTTCTTCTTTTTCCGGATACTTCATATTCTCCTCTTTCATCTGTTCCAATACCTCATGCAGGTATTTGGCAGACTCCCACTTAGCCATTGGCAGGTCGTGGAGCAGGTAGTTGCCGCAATCTTGCGGAGCGGCACCGGGAACTTCACCTTCATACTCGGCAACAAAACGGAAGGTATCCTGCATCAGTGCCAGTATGTCCTGTGGTTTCAAGTCGCCTTTCATCAGCAGATAATTGCCGGTGAGGCAGCCCATGGGGCCCCAATAGATAATCTTGTCCTGCCACTGCGGGTCATTACGCAGGTAGGTGGCGGCAAGATGTTCGATAGTATGCAGAGCACCTTGTCCCAAGGCAGGCTCACGGTTGGGCTCTTTCATACGGATGTCGAAAGTAGTGACTGTTTCTCCGTTCACTTCATCCTGGCGGGATACGTAAATACCGCGCAACAAGCGGATGTGGTCAATTGTAAAACTGGGAATCTTCTTCATGAGTTATGAGTTATAAGTTATGAGTTATAAATTGCTGGGAAGGGTGGAGAGGAAGGTCCATATCGTGAGGAACGAACGCTCTGCCATGGTTCCCCAGAAATCGGCATACTGCGAAGCATGGTCCTCTACTCCGGGTGTGTCGCTGATGATGCGGAAGCTGAGAAAAGGAACATTGTACAGATAGCAAGTCTGCGCAATGGCGGCAGACTCCATATCAACGGCAAGACCGTCGGGGAAACGTTGCTTGATGGTATCCAGCTCCGTACGGTTGGTGATGAACTGGTCGCCGGTACAGACAAGTCCGCTGTGGATGCGGCTTTCCATTCCGGCTTCGTTCAGCGACAAGGCATGTTTCAACAGAGAGGAACATCCCTCGTAAGAGGCGGGAAAACCTTGCACTTGTCCGTACTCGTTACCGTCGCCGCACCAGACGTCGTGATACACCAGACGTTGGCTTGCCACTACATCCGTCACCTTCAGGCAAGCATCAATGCCGCCCGCCACACCGGTGCTGACGATGCAGTCCGGAGAAAAGCGCCGTATCAGTTCCGAAGCTCCTACCGCTGCACTCACCTTACCGATGCCGCATTGCGTCAAGATTACATGGTTACCGCCCAATGTACCTTCCACATAGCGGAAACTACCATCGCCCGACGTATTCTTATCCTGCAAGCGCTCCACCAACCGGCGGTGTTCGCTGTCCATTGCACTGATTATCCCTATTGTCATATCTATAATAATTTAAGCTTGCATATTACCATTAAAGCACTTTAATCTTTTTTTGGAAAGGCAAAGGTACAACATTCTGCCGATAACGTGACAATAACAATCTGCATTTATGTATCTTTGCCACAAAAGCGAAGATAGGCTGCACCTCAACAAAACTTTTTCACGCAAGCATGAAAGTTCTGTATTCGGTTTGCACTATCTTTGCCCCACAATTGATTAATTGATAACTCATAACTTATAACTCATGAAGAAGCTTCTTCCCGACCTTATTGCCATCTTGGCATTCGTCCTCCTTTCCTTCGCCTACTTCTTCCCGGCGGATATAGAAAACCGTATTCTCTTTCAGCACGACACGGCTGCAGGAGCAGGGGCAGGACAAGAAGTCAAGGAGTATTACGAACAGACGGGCGAACGCAGCCGTTGGACAAACTCGCTGTTCGGCGGTATGCCCATGTATCAGATAGCCCCTTCGTATGACTCCACCAAGTCACTGCAGTGGGTACAGAAAGCCTACCAACTCTTCCTGCCCGACTATGTGTGCCTCACATTCATGCTGATGCTCGGCTTCTACATCCTGCTGCGCGTCTTCGGCATACCGGTCTGGCTGGCCGGACTGGGCGGTATCATGTGGGCATTCTCGTCCTATTTCTTCATCCTGATATCTGCCGGACACATCTGGAAGTTCATCACCCTTGCCTACGTGCCGCCCACCATAGCAGGCATTGTGCTCGCCTATCGTGGGAAACTGCTGTGGGGAGGCATCCTCACCGCCTTGTTCGTGGCCCTGCAAATCACCTCGAACCACGTGCAGATGTCCTATTACTTCTTCTTCGTCATCCTTTTCTTTGTGGGAGCCTACTTCGAGAAAGCATGGCGTACCAAGACATTGCCCCAGTTCTTCAAGGCAAGTGCCGTACTGATTGTAGCAGCCCTCGTCGGCATAGCCGCCAACGTATCCAACCTCTATCACACCTATGCTTACAGCAAAGAAACCATGCGCGGCAAGAGCGAACTGGTGCAGACCGGCGACGCTGCCAAGCAGACCAGTAGCGGGCTGGACCGCGACTACATCACCCAGTGGAGCTACGGCATCGACGAAACACTGACTCTGCTGGTGCCCAACTTCAAAGGCGGAGCATCTGCCGCCCTCAGCCAGAGTGAAACTGCCATGAGCAAGGCAAACCCGATGTACAGCAGTCTGTACGGCTCACTGACACAATATTTCGGTACCCAGCCCATGACGTCGGGTCCCGTCTACGTCGGAGCATTCGTCTTGTTTCTGTTCGTACTGGGATGCTTCATCGTAAAAGGACCGTTGAAGTGGGCATTGATAGGAGCCACCTTCTTCTCCATCGTCTTGTCCTGGGGCAAGAACTTCATGCCGCTGACGGATTTCTTCATCGATTACGTCCCGTTGTACAACAAGTTCCGCGCCGTGTCCTCCATCCTTGTCATAGCAGAGTTCACGATACCTTTGCTAGCTATCTTTGCCCTGAAACGCCTGCTCGAAGAGCCGGAAATCTTAAAACAGGAAAAGAAGCCCCTCGGCATCAGCCTGCTGCTCACTGCAGGCATCGCCCTGCTGCTTGCCGTTGCCCCGGGCAGCATCGGCTCCGGCTACGTGCCCGCCCAAGAAGCACAGATGCTGCAGAATGCCGTCAACCAGCAGATGATACCCGCCAACGAACTCTCCGGCATCCTTGCCAACTTGGAAGAGATGCGTGCCGAACTCGTCAGCAGCGACGCCCTGCGTAGCTTCATCATCATAGGCATCGGCTGCAGCCTGCTCTGGCTCTATGCAAGCGGCAAGCTGCGCAGCTCGCTGACCATTGCAGGTATCACCATACTCTGCCTGGCAGATATGTGGGGGGTCAACAAGCGCTATCTGAATGATGCCCAGTTCGTGCCCCACTCCATCCGTACGGAAACCTTCACCAAGACGAATACAGACGAGCTGATACTGCAAGATACCAGCTTGGACTATCGTGTATTGAACTTTGCCACCAGCACCTTCGATGACAACAACACCTCCTACTGGCACAAAAGCGTCGGCGGTTATCACCCGGCCAAGCTGCGCCGCTACCAGGAAATGATAGAGCATCACATCTCTCCCGAAATGCAGGCGGCCTACAAGGCCATTGCCACCGCCGGAGGTGAGATGGACAGCGTGGATGCCAATAAGTTCCGCGTACTGAACATGCTGAACACCAAATACTTCATCTTCCCTGCAGGACAGCAAAGACAAACCGTTCCCATCCTCAACCCGCACGCCTACGGCAATGCATGGTTTGTAAACAAGGTGCAGTATGTGAACAACGCCAACGAAGAGATTGACGCCCTGGACAGCATCATACCCACAGAGACAGCCGTAGTGGATGCCCGCTTCAAGGATGTACTGAAAGGTACCACGGAAAGTTATAAAGACAGCCTCTCCAGCATCCGCCTGACAAGTTACGCACCTAACCGCCTGACGTACGAAACGAACAATGCCCAAGACGGTATTGCCGTATTCTCCGAAATCTATTATCCGGACGGCTGGCACGTAACCATCGACGGACAGCCTGCCGAACTGGCACGCGCCGACTATATCCTGCGCACAATGCATGTTCCTGCCGGACAGCACACCATCGAAATGCGCTTTGACCCCACCAGCCTGCACGTGACGGAAGGCATCGCCTACGGAGCACTGGCACTGCTGGTGATAGGTATCATCGTGGCAGTGCTGATAGCCAAAAGGAAGTATGTAAAGGCATAAAAAAATATCATATCATTCCCCCATAAGCACCCGACGCATTCCGCTATTCATACCCTGATACGGAATGCGTCGAGTGCTTATGTCCATTCCGTTATCCCCTCATGTTTGTTCTGTCATTCCCTTATGTCTGTTCTGTCAACCCCTATATATTGATGAAAAACCACGGCTGTGAAGCATATTCTTCACAGCTGTGGCACGTCTTCTTCACGACTGTGGAAAAGGCGTACCACAGCCGTGCGCACATGATAAACCCAAAGGCTTCTCAAGACAAACCACCGTGCAAAACACAACAGAAGCCTATGTAACACACAACGGAAGCCTATGCAAGAGACAAGAAAGCCCGGTCAGATGCGCAAAAAACCGTTTCTACCCTCCCGGGTAAAAACGGTTCAAGTCAATAATACATGAAAAAACGCTATTTAGAGAGAGTCTCTTCTATAACGGAATGGTTCTCTTCCTTCTTCACTCATCATCAGCAGTTCTCCGAACTGACATCAAAGTTAGGGAAGCATAACAAGAACAACAAATAGAATCTACGAAAAGGCATATCTCATCGACAGAACGGAAAAGAATGAACCCTACAATAGGGAAAAGAATGAAAAAAAAGCTATAAACAGTCGGCAGAACGATATATTTCAGTAACTTTGCTAACGTGAAAACAGGCTGCACCCCAGCATAAAAAAATAAACAGTATGGAAACTACCAGACAAAATAAAATAGCCCGTCTCCTGCAGAAGGAACTGAGTGATATCTTCTTGTTGCAAACCAAGTCCATGCCCGGCATACTGATTTCCGTCAGTGCCGTACGCATCAGCCCCGACATGAGCGTGGCACGCGCTTATCTCAGTATATTCCCCTCGGAGAAAAGCGAAGAAATAGTCAAGAACATCAACGGAAACATGAAGTCCATACGCTTTGAACTGGGTACCCGCGTACGCCACCAACTACGCATTATCCCCGAACTGAAGTTCTTCGTAGACGACTCACTGGACTATCTGGAACGAATTGATGAACTGCTGAAATAATGTCCCTTCCCTTCTTTATAGCCCGCCGCTACCTCTTCTCCAAGAAGAAACACAATGCCATTAATATCATCTCCGGTATTTCGGTGTGTGGGGTGGCATTGGCTACGTTGGCGTTGGTATGCACCTTGTCCGTGTTCAACGGTTTTCAGGACATGGTGGCAGGCTTTTTCACAGCCTTCGACCCGGAACTGAAAATCACCGTCCGCGAAGGTAAGGTTTTCGACCCGCACGAAGCGTGCATCCGGCAAGTACACGCCCTGTCCGAGATTGACGTGTGGACGGAAACACTGGAAGAGAATGCCATGGTGCAGTACAAGGACCGCCAGGCAATGGCCGTCATCAAGGGAGTGGAGGACAATTTCGAACAGCTTACATCCATCGACAGCTTGCTCTATGGGACGGGAAAGTTCCTACTGAGCGACTCGGTGGTGGACTATGGTTTTCTGGGTGTGGAACTTATATCCGAGTTGGGCACCGGCATTCAGTTCGTGGACCCGTTGCAGGTCTATGCCCCCAAACGGAACGTACGGGTAAACATAGCCAACCCCACTGCGGCTTTCAACCGGGAGTATCTCTTCTCGCCCGGCGCCATCTTTGCCGTCAACCAGCAAAAATACGATTCACGCTACATACTGACGTCACTCGACTTTGCCCGCCGTCTGTTCAATTATGACACGGAAGTTTCTGCCATTGAGATGAAACTGAAACCCGGTTCCAACATCGGCTCCGTACAAAAGAAAATAGCAGGCATTCTCGGCGACCGGTTCATTGTACAGAACCGCTACGAGCAGCAGGCCGATGTTTTCCGCATCATGGAAATAGAGAAACTCATCTCTTATCTCTTCCTCACCTTCATTCTGGGTATCGCATGCTTCAATGTCATCGGTTCGCTGTCCATGCTGATACTGGACAAACGGGAGGACGTGGAGACACTGCGCAACCTGGGTGCCGATGACCGGCTCATAGCGCGCATCTTCTTGTTCGAAGGCAGGATGATTTCTGTGTTCGGCGCCCTCTCCGGCATCGTTTTAGGATTGTTGCTGTGCTTTCTGCAGCAACGTTTCGGGTTGATTTCATTGGGGGGAGGCAATGGAAGTTTTGTAGTGGACGCTTATCCGGTAAGTGTACATGCCACGGATATTATTCTGGTATTCTTAACGGTCATCACTGTAGGCTTCTTGTCCGTATGGTATCCGGTGAGATACCTCAGCAAGCGGCTGCTGAGAAAAAGATAAAAAAACAGTTACTTCTTACGGATAATCGTCAATCCGTCACGCAGGGGAAGAATGACTTTCTCCACACGCGCATCCCGCGCCACCAAATCATTGAAGGCTTTGATACTGATTGTTTGCAGGTCTGTGCGATGGGGTTGTTCTTCCAGCACATGGCCATCCCACAAGGTATTGTCGGCAATGATATATCCACCGCCGGAAAGGCGGGCGAGCACCATTTCATAATACTCTATGTATTTACGCTTATCTCCGTCAATAAAGGCAAGGTCGAAAGTGAGGTCCAGTTGCGGTACCCGCTCCAAGGCATCGCCAATGTAGAACCTGATTTTATCCGCGTAATCGGAATTCTCCAGCCACGGACGGGTGAAGTCCTCCTGCTCGTCGTTGATTTCAAACGTATGCAGCATCCCGCCCTCCGGCAGTCCTTCTGCTATGCAAAGTGCGGAATACCCGCTATAAGTCCCTATCTCCAGCACCTGCCGGGGACGAATCATCCGGACAAACATCTTGAGCATACGCCCCTGCAAATGTCCGGAAGCCATGCGGGGATATAGCAACTTGACATGCGTGTCGCGATAGAGCGCTTTCAGATAATCGCCCTCATCATCAATGTGCTGCAAAATGTATTCGTCAATCGTCACTTTGTTAATGGATTATAGGTTAGGGATAAGGGATTAGGGGTTAGGGGTTAGTTCTGCGCACAATTATTAATTAATCATTAACCGCTAATCCCTAACCCCTTATCCTTAATCCCTTATCCTACAAGTATCTGTTACTGTTAGGCAGCACACTATCTTCAGCATGCTTCAAGGCATCTTCTACGACATTGATTTCAAGGAAAGAGGTCTGTGTGCCTTCCTTACCGCTACTCAGGTAGCCCACCATGTCCGTAGGACATAAACGGCCTTCCTTCAACAAGCGACGCAAGGCTGCAAAGTAATATTCCTGCCCGTTGGCAAGTTCGGGCATATAGATAGCTTCCACACCGTAGGAAAGGGCAAGGTGCCGCATGGTCTTTTCCTTGTAGCAGATGGCCAACACCGGATATTTGCCACGGAAAGCGGCAAGGTTACGGGCAGTACGGCCGCTGTAACTGTCGGTGATGATTGCACGGATTTTCAGTTTGGTGGTAGCCTTTACCGCTTGTTTGGCCAGGAACGCAGTCACGTCGTTGCTGTTCTCGTCCAGCGGAATACGGATATCGTTGTCAGACAGCTTGTCTTTCTCCGCTTGGGCGGCAATCTTGGTCATCGTCTTCACCGCTTCTACCGGATACTTTCCATAGGCGGTTTCACCGCTCAACATCAAGGCATCCGTACGATAATAGATGGCATTGGCAATGTCCGTTACCTCCGCACGGGTGGGACGCGGATTGGAAATCATGGTATGAAGCATCTGTGTGGCAACAATCACCGGCTTCTTGGCAAGAATACACTTGCGGATGAGCACACGCTGGATGCCCGGAATACGTTCCTGCGGAACTTCAATACCGAGGTCACCGCGAGCTATCATCACACCGTCGGCTACTTCCAGGATTTCATCGATATTATCAACGCCTTCCTGGTTCTCAATCTTAGCAACAATACGGATATCGCTGTTATGAGCGTCAAGAATCGCCTTGATGTCGAGTATATCCTGCTTATTGCGCACAAAGGAGTGGGCAATGAAGTCTATGTTCTTCTCAATGGCATAAAGGATATTGGTGCGGTCCTTCTCCGTCAGAGAAGGCAGATTGATGCGGACGCCGGGAACGTTGACGCTCTTGCGGCTGCCCAGAGTAGCCTCATTCTGTACTTCGCAGAGCAGGTAGTCGGGGGTCTTCTCTACAACAACCAACTCCAAGTCACCGTCATCAATAAGGATATGGCCGTCCACATTCAAGTCTTTGACGAAATGGGGATAGGATACCGAGATACATTCACGGGTAGTCTCCTGCTCCGGGTTGCCTACCACCTTCACGCGGTCGCCCGCCTTGAAAGGAATGGGCTCAGCCAGAACCGTCGTGCGGACCTCCGGTCCTTTCGTATCCATCAGGATAGCGATGCGGTTGGAAACCGTACGCACATTGTTTATCAACTTCTCGGCACCTTCACGGCCAAGATGTGCAGTATTCATACGTACAACATTCATACCTGCATCGAACAACTGCTTTATAAAATCAACATCACAGCGCTGGTCAGAAATCGTTGCGACAATCTTCGTTTGCTTCAATAACATAATCTATATACCTATTTTATTTAATAATCTTTTAATGCCTCCATGGCCAGACGGTAGGAGTTCAGCCCGAAACCGAGAATGACACCCTTGCAAGCGCAGGAAATCATGGACACATGACGAAAAGCCTCGCGGGCATGTACATTAGAGATATGCACCTCAATCACCGGAGAAGTGACCGAACGGATAGCATCTTGCAGAGCGATGGACGTATGGGTGTAAGCACCCGCATTCAAAATGATGCCGTCCACATCAAAACCTACCTGCTGAATCTTGTCTATCAGCTCTCCCTCAATGTTGGACTGGAAATAGTCAATCTGTACATCCGCATATTTCTTACGGAGTTCGGCAAGGTAGTCTTCAAAAGTAACGCTACCGTAAATGGAAGGTTCACGTTTGCCCAAGAGATTTATATTGGGGCCGTTAATAATCTGTATCCTCATAACACAATTTTTTATACCTTTGCGGTGCAAAGATAGTGCAAACCGAAAGCAGATGCAAATTTATTTGCAATTTGCTGAAATGCAGCCTATTTTCGCGAAGCAAAGGTAGAAAAAAGAAATGAAATCAGAAGAAAAATCCACGAATAAGGAGAAACAAACGCTGATAATCAGAAAGTACCACCAGTATCTGAAACTGGAAAAAGCACTCTCACCCAATACAGTGGATGCTTACCAAACAGACTTACAGAAGCTGCTGCACTTTCTGGAAGGAGAGGGTATCGCTATCCTTGACACTACCCTGGATGACTTGCAGCATTTTGCCTCCGGACTGCACGACATCGGCATCCATCCCCGCTCGCAGGCACGCATCTTGTCGGGCATCAAGTCATTCTTCCATTTCCTCGTCATGGCCGACTACCTGGAGGGAGACCCCAGCGAACTGTTGGAGGGACCCAAAATCGGATTCAAGCTTCCAGAAGTACTGACAGTGGAAGAGATAGACCGCATCATCTCCGCCATTGACCTAGGCACAAACGAGGGGCAACGCAACCGGGCCATCCTCGAGACTCTATACAGTTGCGGCCTACGGGTATCGGAACTGTGCAACCTGAAAATCTCCGACTTGTATTTCGACGAAGGCTTCATCAAGGTAGAAGGTAAGGGCAGCAAACAGCGCCTTGTACCCATATCGTCCCGTGCCATCAAGGAGATAAGGAACTGGTTCGTGGACCGCAATGGAGGCTGGAAAATCAAGAAGGACTTCGAGGACTATGTATTCCTGGCACGCTGGGGCAAAAATATCTCGCGCATCATGGTATTCCATCTCATCAAGGAACTGGCGAAGAAGGCCGGCATCACCAAAAACATCAGTCCGCACACCTTCCGCCATTCCTTTGCCACCCACCTGCTTGAAGGAGGCGCCAACCTGCGCGCCATACAAAGTATGCTGGGTCACGAATCTATCGCTACAACAGAAATTTACACACATATTGACCGGCACAGATTGCGCAGTGAAATCATAGAACATCATCCCCGCAATATAAAGTACCGCAAAGAGCGGGAAATTCATTAAATTATGATAAAATTGCTGCGCGAGTTAACAAACTGTAATAGGATTTAATATCTTTGCGTTGTTGTGTCCATGCCCAAACAGCACACTAAAATGGAATAGACAAATTTCAATTACAAACAATTAATTTATACCTAAAATGACTAAGAAATTGTATCTGCCGTTTTTAATGGCAATGGTTGTTGCATTAATGACATCGTGCAGCAAAAAGATGGGTGAATTGTCATCAGATTATTTCACCGTAACTCCTCAAGTTCTGGAAGCTGTGGGTGGTAAAGTTCCCGCTACAATCAACGGAAAATTCCCCGAAAAGTACTTCAACAAGAAGGCTGTGGTAGAAGTGACCCCTGTGCTGAAATGGAATGGCGGCGAAGCTAAAGGCCAGTCGGCTGTGTTCCAGGGCGAAAAAGTAGAAGGTAACGACCAGACTATCTCTTACAAGATGGGCGGCAGCTACACTATGAAGACATCTTTCGACTATGTACCGGAAATGGCCAAATCCGAACTGTATCTGGAATTCAAGGCTACAGTAGGCAAAAAGACTGTCACTATCCCTGCTGTAAAAGTAGCTGATGGTGTAATCTCCACTTCTGAGATGCTGGAACAAACATTGGGCAGCGCTAACCCCGCCAATGGTGACGACGCTTTCCAACGTATCATCAAAGAAAAGCATGACGCCAACATCATGTTCTTGATTCAACAAGCCAACGTACGCGCCAGCGAATTGAAGACTGCCAAAGAATTCGGCAAAGAAGTGAAAAACATAGACGAAGCTGAAAACAAGAAAATCAGCAACATCGAAATCTCCGCATACGCTTCTCCCGATGGTGGTGTAGGCTTGAATACTACACTGGCTGAGAACCGCCAGGACAACACGGCTAAAATCATCAACAGAGATTTGAAGAAAGCAAAAATCGATGCAGCAGTAGACACCAAGTATACAGCTCAGGACTGGGAAGGCTTCCAGGAACTGGTATCCAAATCAAACATCCAAGATAAAGAATTGATTCTTCGCGTTCTTTCCATGTATCAGGATCCTGAACAAAGAGAACAAGAAATCAAGAACATCTCTTCTGTTTATAAAACTTTGGCTGACGAAATCCTGCCGCAACTGCGTCGTTCACGCCTGACTTTGAATTACGAAATCATCGGTAAGTCTGACGAAGAAATCGCAAACCTCGCCGACAGCGATGCCAAGCAGCTGAACATCGAAGAATTACTGTATGCCACCACCTTGACTAAAGATGCTGCCAAGCAAGAAGCCATCTTCACAAAAGCTACTCAAATCTACCCGAACGATTTCCGTGCTTACAACAACTTAGGTAAACTGGCTTATCAGGCTGGTGATCTTGACAAGGCTGAAAGCTACTTCAAGAAAGCTCTCTCCATCAAGGATGCTCCTGAAGCAAACATGAATCTCGGTCTGATTGCCTTGACCAAGGGCGACAGAACAGCAGCAGAAAGCTATCTGAGCAAGGCTTCCGGTTCTAAGGAACTGAACGAGGCATTGGGTAATCTGTATGTTGCTCAAGGACAGTACGACAAGGCTGTCAGCTCATTTGGCGACACTAAGACTAACAGCGCTGCTTTGGCACAAATCCTGGCTAAGGACTACAACAAGGCTAAGAACACACTGGCTGCTATCGAAAGACCAGACGCTTATACTGACTACCTGATGGCTGTACTTGGCGCAAGAACCAACAATACATCTATGGTAACCAGCAGTCTGAAGAATGCCATTGCAAAAGAACCGGCTTTGGCAAAGAAGGCTGCTTCTGACCTGGAATTCGCCAAATACTTCACTAACACTGACTTTATGAATATCATCAAATAATAAAGGTTAGATTGAAAAGAACGTGCCCGGCATAGAAATATGTCGGGCATTTCTTTTTATTCACACCAAAAAGAAGTATTTTCGCGACGAAGTATCAGAAAAAGAACCGGAATGAAGAAAATCTATCTTGCATACCTTCTGCTTATTATATTGTCTGCCTGCGGCAGCAAAAATACAAATTCAGTCTACCTAAATGGTGAAATCAAAGGGCTGGGGAATGATACCCTTTATATATATGGTACGGACAAGTTCTATAACCGTATGGACACTCTGCTTGTCAAGGATGACAAGTTCTCTGCAACCCTCACCACCGACACACTTGCCTCTACATGGTTGCAATTCAGTGACGGTACGGAATATCCGCTTTACCTGGACAAAGGAGACAACATAAAGATAAAAGGTTCTGCCGCCGAACTTACTTCACTGGAAATCACGGGGAATGTTCCCAATGAAGAACTGACCGCCTTTCAGAAAGAGTTGAAAGGTTTGAGTACTCCCTCGGAGAAAGCATTGGAAGAAAAAGCAGAAGCCTTCATCAACAGCCATCCTTCTTCACTGGTAAGTATCTATCTGCTGGAGAAATATTTCGTGCAAAAACCGCAACCGGACTTCTCCTTAATCAAAGAAATGACAGAACACATGACCGGAGGCCTGAAAGACCGCCCATATGTGGACGAACTGCTTGACCTTATCCAAGAAGAAGAGAAGGTATCCGTCGGGAAAACCATCCCTTACGTCAACCTGCCCAATGCCAAAGGTACATCAATCAGCCGTACTAGCTTTAAAGATAAATATCTGTTGATACATTTTTGGGCATCCTGGGACCCACAAAGCATGGAGGCCAACGCTGCCCTGCGTCGGATTTACAAGAAAGAAGAAAAGAACAAGCTATTCGCACTCTGGGGCATTTCCTTGGATATCGACAGAAAGGAATGGGAAGAAGCAATCAAAAGAGATACCCTGAAGTGGGAACAGAGTTGTGATTTCTCCGGATGGAACACAGCGCCCATCAAACAGCTCGCCATACAAGCATTGCCTGCCAATCTGTTCCTTAGCCCTTCCGGAAAAATTGAAGGGAAGAATATGAGTGAGGAAGACATCAAAAAGAAACTGGAGGAGATAGAGCAAAAGGAAAAAGAGAAGAAAAAGAGTGAAAAGAAACTCAAAAAACAAAACCGACGGTAGCCTATCCTGCCATCACTAACCCCTAATCACTAAAAACGTGCTCATAAAAGTTTTTGGAGCGGCTGTTCAAGGTATTGACGCAACCCTCATCACCATTGAAGTCAACAGTTCCAGAGGCTGTATGTTCTATTTAGTCGGTTTGCCGGACTCTGCGGTCAAAGAAAGCCATCAACGTATCATATCTGCTTTGCAGGTCAACGGCTACCGGATGCCGACCAGCAATATTGTCATCAACATGGCTCCGGCTGACATCCGCAAGGAAGGTGCAGCTTACGATTTACCTTTAGCCATCGGCATACTTGCCGCCAGCGAAGTTATCCAGTCCGATAAGCTGGAACGCTATCTGCTGATGGGTGAACTAAGCCTTGACGGCAGCCTGCAACCTATCAAAGGAGCACTCCCCATTGCCATCAAGGCCAGAGAACTGGGGTTTGAGGGTATGATTGTACCGCAACAGAATGCCCACGAAGCGGCAGTAGTAAACAATCTGAAAGTGTACGGAGCGGGAAACATCAAGGAAGTTATAGAATTCTTTAATGGCACGCAGGAATTAACCCCTACGTTAGTCAACACCCGCGAGGAATTCTATTCCCAGCAGAGCAACTTTGATTTCGACTTTGCAGAAGTAAAAGGACAGGAAAATGTGAAACGAGCCTTGGAGGTAGCTGCTTCGGGCAGCCACAACATACTTCTCATCGGTTCGCCGGGCAGCGGTAAGTCCATGCTTGCCAAGCGTCTGCCGTCTATACTTCCTCCCCTCTCTTTGGGAGAGAGTCTGGAAACGACCAAGATTCATTCTGTTGCCGGAAAGTTGGGCAAAGACGGTGGACTCATCTCGAAACGCCCGTTCCGCGCCCCTCACCACACCATTTCTACGGTAGCGATGACCGGTGGAGGAAGTTTCCCCCAGCCCGGTGAAATCAGTCTGGCACATAACGGAATTTTATATCTTGATGAACTGCCAGAGTACAGCCGTAACGTATTGGAGGTTCTTCGCCAACCGCTGGAAGATAGGAAGATTACCGTGTCACGCATCCGATGCAATGTAGAGTACCCGGCAAGTTTTATGCTGGTAGCCTCTATGAATCCGTGTCCATGCGGGTATTACACGCATCCCACCAAGGCTTGTGTATGCAGTCCTGGACAAGTACAAAAGTACCTGAACCGCATATCCGGACCTTTGCTCGACCGTATCGACCTGCAAATTGAAGTCACCCCACTCCCCTTTGAAGAGATGGCAGATTCTCGCCCCGGCGAATCGAGCGCCACCATACGCGAGCGTGTGATACGTGCCCGACAAATTCAAGAAGCAAGGTATGCAGACATTCCCGGCATATATTGTAATGCCCAGATGAACAGTAAACTGCTTGCTCGCCACGCCCGTCCGGATGACAAAGGACTTGCCATGCTCAAAACTGCCATGAACCGCCTAAACCTTTCGGCCCGCGCCTACGACCGTATATTGAAAGTATCACGCACCATCGCCGACCTGGAAGGCTGCGAATTGATACAGCCGGCACACTTGGCGGAAGCTATCGGATATAGAAATCTGGATAGGGAGGATTGGGCAGGATGACGGTTAATGATTAATGATTAGTGATTAATGGGCTGCTCATTGAGAGCAATCATTAAACATTAATCATCGTTTCTCTATCCGAATACGTGCATCCACCGCTATCACCTGCTTTTCAGTCGCCAACAATGGATTGATATCCATCTCCTTGATTTCCGTTGCAAAGCGCAGCAAGGTGGAAAGCCGTACAATAATTTCGGCAAATTTATCTTCATTCACTCCCTTCTGCCCACGCGTACCTTTGATAATCTTATAGGCACGCAACGAGTGAATCATGGAGTAAGCCTCCTCGTAGGACAACGGTGCAAGACCGGAAGATATATCCTTCAGCACCTCCACAAAAATACCGCCCAGGCCGCAGAGTACCACATGTCCGAACTTCTCTTCATATTTGGCACCGATAAACAATTCCGTCCCTTTCAACATCGGCTGCACCATGATAGCACTAGCTTCGGGAATCTGCATCATACGGTCGAATTCCAATGCCAAATGCTGTTCACTCTTGATATTGAGCACAACACCGCCCACATCCGACTTATGCACCGGCCCCACCACCTTTGCCACCACCGGGAACCCCGTGCGACGCGCAAAGGCAAGCACTTCTTCCTTGTTGTCCGAAACAAACTCCTCCACAATAGGAATACCTGCAGAGCGGAGCAATGCCTGCACATAGTGCGGGGCGATATAACCGTCCGCAGGAATGGAATCTATAATCCGGTGGATACGGGGAACATCCACTCCAAAGAGCTCGATTTCATTATTGGCAGGCCGCGGGGCATTCATTATCCGCGAAAGTGCCGTACCCAAAGTCACTTCATCGGCAAAGTTCACATGGCCCTTTGCCAGAAAAGCAGCAACCTCGGCTCCTGCCGTATTGATGGAAGGAAGAATCGGAAAAATCGGCTTCTTGCAATGCAGCATCTTCTCGTGCAGCACATCATACATTTCAAACATGGTCACCAGCCCCGGAGTGCCGAAAATAGCCATTACAGCATCAATATTGTCAAACTTCTCCTCACAATACTCCAGACAGAGGCGCAGATGTTCCGGCGTACCCGTAGCCAGAATATCAATGGGATTCCCCACAGCCGCACCGGGGAAAAGCTTACCCTTAAGTTCCTCCGCCACCGGTCCTTCCAGTTTCGGAACATTCAGTCCACCCTTACTCAATGCATCGGTCAGCATCACTCCCGGACCGCCGGCATGGGTAATGATGGCGAAGTTTTTCCCTTTCAGTTCCGGCAGTGTGAAGATACAACCTACGGTCGTCAACTCCTCGCGCGAATAGCAACGCACAATACCCGCCTTACGGAACAAAGCCTCTACCGCCGAATCGCTACTGGCAATGGCCCCCGTATGCGAACTCGCCGCCCGGCTGCCGCTTTCGCTACTGCCCGCCTTGATGGCCGCAATCTTGCAGCCCTTCTTGATGAGCGAGGATGCATGAAACAGCAGACGGTCGGGGTCACCGATACTCTCTATATAAAGAAGTTTTATTCTGGAATCCGCTTCCGGATTGAAGTGTTCGTCCATGTATTGCAACACATCCTCCACGCCGATTTGCTTGGCATTGCCCACAGACCATACAGAGTTGAACTGCAATCCCTTGGTCACGGCGCTCTCCAATATGAACACCGCTGTGGCACCGGAGCTGGAAATCAGGTCTACCCCTTGCGGATGCAGTTGCGGGATGGGCTGGCTGAATACACTGTGATGCCACGAGTTCATAAAACCGATACAGTTGGGGCCTATCAGAGAGGCTCCATACCGGTTCACCGTTTCCAGTATGCGATCTTCCAGCACAGCACCCTCATGGGTCTCCTCACCAAAACCGGCAGAAAGGATAATGAACGCCTTCACCTGCTTCTCCGCAGCAAGCATCTCCACCGCATCGGGACAAAGCGCGGCAGGTATGGCAAGGATGGCTAGGTCCGTATCGGGAATGTCCTTCACATCCGCAAAGGCAGCAACACCCTGCACTTCAGTCTCTTTCGGATTCACGGCACGAAGCTCACCGGTATATCCGCCGCTAAGCAGATTTTTCAGGATAGCCCCTCCGGGTTTGTGTACATTGTTGGATGCCCCCACTACCACAATACTGGCCGGGTGAAGTAATTGGCTTGTTATCATAGTCTGTTTTACATTAAGTTAATGATTCATGCACAAATATACATTTTCCATACATAAAAGCAATCGGTAAAAGAGAAAATAAGCTTAATCCCTTTGCAAAATATAAATAAGTTTACGGAAGTATATATATTTGTGCCATCAATAACAATACGCAGAAAACTACCCTATATGGAAAGCCGTGTCAAAGAGATAGATTATCTGAAATGCATCTTCATCACCCTGATGATTATCTTCCACCTTGTATATATAGGCGACAAGTATCCGTATGCGAAACAAATCGTCTATACGTTCCACATGTCCGCTTTCCTGATTATTTCGGGCTATCTGGCCAATAACCGGAAGGATGCCCGAAGCTTTCTCCGCAAGTTTCTATGGATTTTCATTCCGTATGCCTGCATGGAGGCGGCCTATACGGTGATGTCGCATTTCCTGCCCGTACGCGAAAGTGTAGATGCCATTACTCCTACCGTATTGCTCGACAAGATATTCCTCCATCCGATGGGGCCTTACTGGTATTTGCATACACTGATTCTGTGCAGCCTCATCTATTATATCACATTCCGCTATGTAAGGCTGTCGGTTGTCTCCCGGCTGGTTGTGACCGGTGTCTGCCTGTTTGCCCTTTCCCATTGGGGAGGATTGATGAACTTCTCCAATGCCCTCTATTTCCTTATCGGCATGACAGTGAGCCAAAGCGGGCTTCGTTTTACACAAGTCTTTCGCGCCACAACCTTCGCCATTGTTCCATTCGTAATACTATGCTGTTTTCCCGCCAATCTGGATAGGGGTACTCTGGCAGGAGTCGCCATCACCTGGCTTTCCATCAGCCTGCTGTTGGCAGCCTACGGCTATCTGCCGGTACAAGCCAAACGGCTTTCCTTCTTTATAGGGCGCAATACGCTGGTCATACTCCTTTTCTCACCCATTTTCACCATTCTGTCCAAGGCGTTTCTGCCCGTGTTCGCCTTCGACCCTACGGGGATGCTGTTCCTTGTCACTGCCACCGCCTTCACTCTTAGCGGCTGCATGGGTATGGCGTGGGCTATGGACAAGATGCACGTTTCCAGATTCTTCTTCGGGAAGAGGACTATATTGTGCTGAGACGGTTCACGTCTTCGCACACAAAGGGAAGTTTCACCACAAACTCCTTTTCGTCCTTAAGAATCTCCACCAGCGTGCCGTATAGGGCATACTGCCGTTGCAGGTTCTTCAATCCCGCTCCATTACTGGCCACATAGTTGCGCAACTGAAGATTGTTGCGTACCGTAATCCCTTCGTTTCCTATGGATATATGGACTATCAGCGGCGACTTCTTTGTACTGATATTATGCTTCAAGGCATTCTCCACAAGCATCTGTATGCTGGCAGGAATGACGAGACAATGATGATTCCGCAAATCATCTTCTATCTCCACATGCAGCGCATCGCCAAAGCGGATATGCTCCAGGTATAAATACGACTCTACGAACGACAGTTCTTCCTGCACGGTCACCGTAGCTCTGCCATGCGTAGTGAGCAGATAACGGTACACCGTAGACAGCTTCTTGGCAAACCGGTTCGTCTTTTCGGTATCCTGATAAGCAAGGGAGGCAAGGACATTCAGACTATTGAATAAGAAATGGGGATTAATCTGGTTTTTCAGCACCTCGAACTGATACAGCGCCTTCTCCTTCTCGATGACAGCCATCTGCTTCTCCATCTCCGAACGTTGCAGGCTATAGAAGAATATCTCTATCTGCAGAACGATAATCCAGTTCCACGGCACTACCGGCAGGGAGTTTCTCAGGATATGCCAGAAATTTCCATGCCCGCCCATCAGCAGGAAGTTCAAGATGTACGTCAACAGAACAGCCAGTGCAGTGGTCAACACGATATCCACCAGAATCCTCACCGCATTGTTGCGCTGTTTCAGTCTTTTATATATCAAGTTGATAACCCCAAAGTCGATGAACCCCAGCCCTATGCACAAAGGAAGATTCAGAAAGAACTGCACCATGATATTCGCATACCACGGCTTACCGCTGATGACGTTATAAACGCACCCTATGACAAGCAACGAGACGGAAACCGTCAGTATAAAAAGGAATATGTATCTCTTATGCCTCATAACTTATAACTCATACCACTCCGTCCACCCATTTCAAGAAATCGGCCACGCGACTGCGGCTCACCAATACCTCGTGCGGGCACTCTGGCTCGAAGTAAAGCTTCAAGCGACTGCCGAAGTACCTGGAACTCTTCCGGATGGACCTAATGTTGGATATGCAGCTCCTTGAAACCCTAAAGAAAACATCCCTATCCAGCATTCCCTCCAACTGGTCCAGCGAGTAGCTGATGATATACCGTTTCCCGGAGAAGAGGTGCAGATAAGTCAGCTTGTCCTCACTATAAAAGAAAGCGACATCCGGAGTTTCTACGTAGCGGAAGGTATCGCCCACCTGCACCAGAAAACGGTTCTTCTTGTTGGCTGCCAAGTAGCCGAGTTCCAGTTGCCGATATTCGGGAGCCGCAGAACGGAGGGCACTGTTGCGCTCGAACTTGCACAAGGCTGCTTCTAGGTCGCTTTCTTCAATGGGTTTCAGCAGATAGTCGATACTGTTTACCTTGAAAGCCTTGATGGCATATTCGTCGTAGGCGGTGGTGAAGATAACGGGCAAATCGACGGGACACTGCTCGAATATCTCAAAGCTCAACCCGTCGGACAAGCGGATATCTACAATCATCAAGTCCAGGCTGCCCTGACGCAAGAGCAGTACAGCCTGCTCCACGCTCTCTGCCCAGCCCGCCAACTGCCAGGAAGGGCGCAGCCGTTGCATCATACGCTTCAGCTCTTCGTAGGCGAAGCGCTCATCTTCTACTAATAAATACTTTACCATAAAACGTCTGTTATTGCGACAAAGATACTATTTTCCCTCTCGTCTTTACTAAAATGGCATTTGTCATTTCAACGTATACCTGAATCCCGCCGTCAGGCGCAGAGTGGGTCTGAAGCAGGGCTCGTCCTCATCATTCTTGAAGTTATTGAGAAAACCTTTCAAACTACGGTCCGACATACTTATTCCGCGTATCCAGTTACCGCCCACTCCCAGATAAACAGCCGTCTTCTTACTCAACTGGTACGAAGGACTGATGTATGACCTCAGCATGACGGTAGAATAGATTTTCGATTTCCCGTCGACTTCCATCACGGCAGACATGCCGTCCATATCGAGGGCGGTCAGTTCCAGCTTCAGCTTCTTGTTCAGCCAGGTGGCGACGGACACTTTCATGCCGCTGGACATATCCACTTTCAGCTCATACCTGCCGGCATTCCTCCAACTGAAGTACATCATGGGCAGTATCATCGGGATACCGTAAGAGTTCGTCAACCCCGCACCGATGCCCAAGTCGAGGTTCTTCCGCAGTTTATAGACAAAGATGATTGCTCCATTAGCCAGTAGGGTCTTCATGGAAACCCCGTCCAACGGGGCATAGACACCGCCGCCCACAGAGGCTATGATACTCCACTTGTCGGACAGGGGACGGATGTGGGAGATATTCAGACTGGCATTCAGCAGATTGTCCGGATTCAACTCCCGCGCCTGCCCCTTATTATGGAATACGCCATAGGCAGCATTGACGGTTGCCGACCACGCCACCAGCCTGCCCTTGTCGTCATGCCTGACGGAAAGCGGCAGGTTATACCTTCCCGATACCATCATCAGGCTGCCCGAACCATACTCGTTGCCGAGGTCATCCTTCAACGAACTTTCGGGCAGATAGTCGTAACTGATATAGCCTTGCCCCCGGCAGCAGAACGGCCACGCCGCAAGCCACAACACCAATAGAATCACAGAGTTTGTCTTCATGGGAATATGCAAATGTTTTCTGCAAATATAGTCCTGCGGCAAGTAAGCGGGAAGCATTTACGGACGGGGTGCGGAATGGGGAGGACGAAATGCGGAAACCGGAAGGCGGAATGATTCCATGTTTTACGTTACGCATTTCACGTTACGTAAAATACATAATATTTTCGGGATAAAACAAATATCAGGTGAAGCACCCATCAATCTCCAAACTAATTGTACCTTTGCGGAACTTTAAACAAAAAAATGATGAAAGAAGAAACTTTCGATTATTCCAAAGTTCCCCATAACTTCGGCTTATGCGCTACTGACACATGCCCTTATACTGACACCTGCCTGCGCCGGATTGCATATACGTATGCACCCTCAAACAACATCTTCCTATATGTACTGAATCCGAAAGCAATAGAGTCCACAGCGGGAAAATGCAAATATTATTGCTCGAATAAGAAAGTGCGCTATGCCAAAGGCTTTATCCATACGGCAGAAGCCATCTCTGTCGGCCAGTCCGGCACGTTCCGCTACCGGCTCATCGGCTTATGGGGTATCCGAAGATATTATCAGAAGCGGAAAGGGGAAACTTTGCTCTCACCAACCGAGCAGCAACAAGTCATTGCAATTGCCCGTAACTTAGGACTCCAACGGGCGGAGTACTTCGACGCTTATGTAGAAGAGTACGACTTCACATGACGACTCCGGTCACCTCACATGATAACTCCGGTTACTGTCTTATCCTGATATAGGTAGACACATTTACAAACTAATA